>CANFOW010000026.1 GCA_947448865.1 Actinomycetota bacterium | reverse complement strand
GCTTCAATTGCTGCGCTATTCCTGACAACCGAAGCCGTTATTGCGGATCGTCCTGAGAAGGCTGCTCCTGCAATGCCAGGTGGAGGAGAAATGGACTTCTAGTCCATTTCGACCAATAAGCACTGTTTGGCGGGCCTCGTACTTTCGGGTGCGGGGCCTGCTGGACTTCTAGTCCATTTCGACCAATAAGCACTGTTTGGCGGGCCTCGTACCTTCGGGTGCGGGGCCTGTTGCTTTGCAGTGGCGCCGTGCCTATGTGTAGTGTTTCGCGAGCTTTGTTGAACCTGCGTGATAGTTGTGGTTTTGTCAGTTCGGTCGCATTAGTTGCACATCGTCTTGAGAACCTGGTTTCTGCGACTAGGTTGGAAGTATGAGAATGTCTCGCGTAATAGTTGCTGGTTTTGTTGTCGCTCTGGTGTCAGCCTGTGGTACATCGAATCCAATCGCTACGCCGTCAGCGACGTTGACTTCTGCAAGTCCGGCGCCGACGAATACCTTGGACCGCCATGCGCTAATCAAGGAAACGGCTTCTCAGTTCTATAACGAGTACATGTCCTGTATGACTACGCCGCCGACAGAAGCTGCTGGTGAAGTAGGCGGATATTGCCAAAGTCATAACTCGTATGCGACACCAGAATTGCCTGCTCATCTTGCTGCTGGCGGAGTTTCTGCAGCCGGAGCAGACCCAGTGGTGTGTGCTCAAAGTTTCCCGATGAGCCTCTCTGTTGATTCAACAAGTTTCGATGCGAATCATGGTGGCAAGGCAATCGTCGTTGAAAAGTTTGGCGCGGGCGATGTGTCTGTTGATGTTGTGATGACGGATGCTTCTGGTGCCATGTTGGTTGACAATATTGTGTGCCCAACCCCGTAACTGCTGGCAAATTCTGCAACAGGCACAGTGAGCGAAGCTGAGTTACTCTGGAAGTAACAATGATCCCCGGGAGGTATTCAGTTGCCTCAGTCACGTGTAGTTATTCTCGGCGCAGGTTTCGGCGGCCTCACGGCTGCTAAATCGCTAGCAAAACATGCGCAAGTAACACTAGTGGATCGACATAACTTTCAAACGTTTCTTCCTTTGCTGTATCAAGTCTCAACCGCGGGACTAGCTGCCGATCACGTTGCGTACCCAGTTCGAGGCGCTTTGCGCGATTCCGGTGTTGGTTTCTCTATGGGTTCCCCAGTTTCCATTGATCACTCGAAGAAAACTGTCACGCTTGATAACGGCCAGGTTCTCGATTTTGATTACGTCGTTATCGCGATGGGCTCGTCAACTGCAGATTTTGGTATCAAGGGCGTAGCGGAATTTACGTACGCAATGAAGTCCGTGCATGAAGCTCTGGCTATTCGTGCTTCGGTTATGCGTCATTTCGAAGACTTGTGTCGAGTGGATGATGGATCGAGTTGTGAGCTCACTGTTGTTGGCGGCGGACCGACTGGCGTTGAAATGGCGGGCGCCTTAGCCGAGCTTGTTCGTGGCCCACTGAAACGAGATCTTGAAACCGTGGCAAGTCGCATGCATGTGCGCTTAATCGAGGCGGGTAGTCGCCTTTTGCCGTCGTTCGACCAGAAGTTATCGGATCGCACAAAACTCGATCTTGAAAAACTTGGTGTTGAAGTTTTGTTGAACACTGCAGTCCAAGAGGTCACCCGAAGTGACATCACGTTAGGTTCCGGTGAACGTATTCAGTCGAGCATGACAATTTGGGCAGCCGGAGTTAAAGGCGCACCCGTAATCCATTCTTTGGACCTTCCTATTGAACGCGAACGTGTGGTTGTCGAACCAACTTTGCAGGTTAAAGATTTGCCACATGCATTCGCTATTGGTGATTTATCTGGTTCAGTTGGAGTAAATGGGCAACTGTTACCGATGGTGGCTCCCGTTGCAATTCAGCAAGGCAAGTGGGTGGCTCGCCAAATTCAAGGCCTCATCAAGGGCACTCGCCCTGAACCGTTCATTTATAAAGACAAAGGTTCTATGGCGACAATTGGTCGTCACAAGGCTGTCGTTCAAGTTAACAATTTCAAACTAGCTGGCCCACTAGCGTGGCTCGCGTGGTTGTGGCTTCACCTGTTTTATTTATTAGGTGGGCGAAACAAAATTGGAACGATTGCTGACTGGACGTGGAACTACCTCACCTTTGATCGGGCGAACCGCCACATCATTGACGAGCTGTAATAAATCTGCAGGTAAGCATCAAATCGAAATTGGAAATAGTTCCGCAATATTAACGATTAACGCCTGCTTGCTTTGAGAAACCAGTTTTCTAGGTGTGCAACGCAGAAACGCGAAACTGGCCTTTAATCCTCGGGTTTGAGCCCGTACAACATTTCGTCAGCGTCAACAATGCGATACGCGTAGCCTTGCTCGGCTAAGAAGCGTTGACGGTGTGCTGCGAAATCTGCATCTACGGTGTCGCGGGTAACAACTGTATAGAAATGCGCAGTGCGCTTGTCGCCCTTTGGACGTAGAACGCGACCGAGACGTTGCGCTTCCTCTTGTCGTGATCCAAAAGTTCCGCTGACTTGAATTGCGACACCAGCTTCGGGAAGGTCAACGCTGAAGTTTGCAACTTTGCTAACAACTAAAACGCGTGTCTCGCCTTCGCGGAATGACTGGAACAACCGTTCACGTTCTTTCACAGGTGTTTGGCCGGTGATGAGCGGAACATCAAGATGCTCACTGAGTTCTTCGAGTTGATCAATGTATTGACCAATGACGAGCACATGATCTTCGTTGTGCTGGTTCACTAAATGCTCGACCACACGATTCTTGAAAGTTGTGGTCGCGGCAAGCCGGTAACGTTCTTCTGGTTCAGCAAGCGAGTAAGCCATGCGCTCGTGATCAGGCAATGTCACACGCACTTCGACACAGTCCGCAGGCGCGATATAGCCCTGAGCTTCGATGTCTTTCCATGGTGCGTCGTAACGCTTTGGCCCGATCAGAGAAAATACTTCGCCTTCCATGCCATCTTCACGCACAAGAGTCGCGGTCAGTCCGAGTCGACGACGCGCTTGAATGTCGGCGGTGAAGCGGAAAACAGGTGCAGGCAAAAGATGCACTTCGTCATAAATAATCAGTCCCCAGTCACGAGCATCAAATAGCTCAAGATGTGCGTACACGCCTTGGCGTTTTGTTGTCATCACTTGGTAGGTCGCAATGGTGACCGGACGAATTTCTTTACGAGCACCGGAGTATTCGCCAATTTCTTCTTCGGTCAGGTTGGTGCGCTTGAGCAGTTCTGATTTCCACTGCCGAGCCGACACCGTGTTCGTCACCAAAATAAGAGTTGTTGCTTGGGCGGTCGCCATTGCTGCGGCACCGACGATTGTCTTACCAGCGCCACAGGGAAGCACCACAACGCCGCTGCCACCATGCCAGAAGCCTTCAACAGCTTCGCGTTGGTAAGGGCGCAGGTCCCAGCCCTCGTTCTTGAGCGTGATCGCATGGGCTTCACCGTCGACGTAACCTGCGAGATCTTCAGCCGGCCAACCGAGCTTAAGCAGCACTTGCTTCAAATGGCCACGTTCGCTCGGATGCACAACGACAATGTCGTTATCGATGCGCTTGCCAACAAGCGGAATGACTTTCTTCGAGCGGAGCACTTCCTCGAGCACGCTGTTGTCACTGGATTGCAAGATGAGCCCGTGGGTGGGGTGCATGTGTAACGTCAAACGACCGTAACGAGCCATGGTCTCGGCAATGTCAATTAATAAAGCGTGAGGGACCGCGTAACGCGAGTACTTAAGTAGCGAGTCAACGACAGCCTCGGCATCATGTCCGGCTGCACGGGCGTTCCATAATCCCAGTGGCGTGATTCGATACGTATGGATGTGCTCGGGAGCGCGTTCAAGCTCAGCAAAAGGTGCAATCGCTTGGCGACACTCCTGACTCAGCGCGTGATCAATCTCCAGCAGCAACGTCTTATCGCTTTGAACAATTAACGGTCCATCAGTCATGATGTGGATCCTTCTTCTGTCTCGTCTGCGTATTGCGCACCTGTGATCCGAGCCACGGTGAATGTCTTTACTTCGTTACTGCGTAAATCGAATGCCGTCAGAAAGCCACCAGAAATTGTGAGTGGTTCAACGATGCGTTCGGTTGTGATGCCACTTCGGTCGGCGTAACCAATCCATACTTCACGGCCTGACGCTAACGCTTCGTTCAGCAGTCCCAAAGTTTGTGTGGATGTGCCGCGAGGTGTTTGATGTGTTGACGTTTTCTTTGTATCTTCAACGCGTTCTCCGGCTCGCAGTGCCTTAATTGCAGCATCAATCAGGCGAGGTGACGGACCGCTCACAGTAACTGCAGTTGGTGATGGTCGATTGTTGGTGCGTTGTGAATCTGGTCGGTGAATTAACACAGTTCCTTCGGCACTCTCGGCAACAGGTGAATATCCCGCGTTACGCAATTTCTCGAGAACAATGTCAGCCGGTGATGCACTTACGACAATGCCAGGCGCAATCTCACGAAACTTCAATGACACAAGACGTCGATCTACTTGTAATGCGCTGATGAGTTGAGCATCATCGCAACGAAGATAAATCGAAGCCACACCAACGCGCAGAACGCCATGTTTACGTGCAACGTCGTCAATCAGGTAAGTCAACGGTTGCGGCAATGGAGTTCGTGACAACTCAGTGAGAAAAGTCAGTACTTCGTGCGCAGATTGTCCTTGGTCGAAAGCACGACGGATTGACTGTTCCGTGAAGCGGTAGGTCGTTGCTACGCCAGTGGATTCCACATCAGCGAGTACAGCCATCGTTCGGCGTGGAACAGCGAGCAGTCGGCCTGGCGCCAAAGCAGTCAGATCCGCTTGCACAATGATGTGATCCACAGGCGCGGGCAGGTGTCGAGCTAAAGCCGCCGTTGCTTCGGGAGCGTCCATAATCAGACGACCAAAATCAGTTAATGCACCTGCGCCAGTAATACCAAGTGTTTCTGCTTCATCGAGCACGGCTTTCACCGCATTTGCTCGAACGTGCGAACTGCGTCGTGGACGATGCCAATCGAGATAGGCAACTAAAACTTTCGCCGAAGTTGTTGAGCCGATGGGTGCTTCGCGCAATATGTCGAGCGCCGTAGTGCGCAAACTTTGGATGAACCCGCGCTCGACACCTGGCGAGAGAACGCTGATTCGTTCAGGTAGATCGCTTGCAACGAGATGCGAAGCACGTGGCATCGCGTGCCATGCAGTTGCTAATGCACTCCAGCGGGTAGCGTCATCAAAATTCAGCCAGCGATCGTAGTTAATTGTCGGTACCCAGCGGCTGCTGTCATCCAGATTGACTAGACCCGCTGCGTGCGCAACTTCAATCGTGAGTGCAGTGATGTGCTCGCTTGTGCGCAGCAGCTCGCAACTTGCTGTGAAGTCGCGTTGAGCAAGTCCACCACTACGTAGTTGTGAAGGCGGTTCAATAGCCCACGCCTCAAGCAACGTCTCAACAAGTCGTATGAAGTCAAGTGCAGCATGTGCTCCGGTGTCATTGACACGAATCGTTTCAATGATGTTGGTTATCGGATCAACTTGTGCGCTTTCTAATGTGCGAACAAAAAGACCATTGCGTAATACGAGTGACACTTCACGCGGCATTGCGACTGTGGTGTCACCGGTTGCGACAATCATTTCGTGAGCGAGAAGCCACTCGAGCGGTGACTTCGCCTTTTCGATTGTGATGGGACGCTTTGCATTTTTCATGGATCCTGTCGGGTTCCACATCAGTTGCTCAAGAATGTCGCGCACTTGATTCGGCGCATCTGCTAAAAGAGTTTCTACCAGCGATGGATTCTCTTCGTAGTCACGAACTGTTCGGCGTGCATCGCGCATTGCTGGACCAAGGCCGCAAGGGTAGGCACCGAAGGATTCGCGAGCAACGCGCACGAGATGTATTTCGTCACTGGTTCCCCAGATGAGCCCCAGATCGGTGAGCGATTGAATAGCCGCATCCACATTGTCTGAGCGATATCCGGCTGCTGCTTGTAAAGCACTGTGCACCAATTCGCTCGTCGTGGGATCGGGCAATGCGGCAATAACTTCACAGACCGTCAAGTCAAACGCGTTGAGTTGATCAAGTGCTGCATTCACACTGGGAGACGTTGTCGCACGAGCCGCGAGTTGGCTGATGTCCGCAGGGACTGGATGAATCAGGTCCGGACGATTAGTGATCAGGTGCTTGAGCTGGGCATCTGAGCGCAACCGAAAGTCGTCCGCAAGCGAGCGCGGACGTACAGTCGGGGTCAAAGTGCTCATCCGTCTAACGCTACGCCCATATGGGTTGGGAATCTAATTGAAAGGACCTGCCGACAAGGCGGACACACGTTGCGACCCCGCCACAATCAGGCCATGACAATAACCGCCTAAAAAGTGCGTCATAAGCCCAGAAAGCCCTAGAAAATTGGGTCAATGTCACTTAGTCCTCTACTCTTATAGGGCATGGTTTTTCTAGGACTCTGGAAAAATCAGGCGCCAAGATGTGAACTCTTCGACATAAGAGCGCACAACGCAGCAGATTAACCACACCGTGGTAATCGGGTACGCAAGGAGAACTACAGTGCCAACTGGAAAAGTGAAGTTTTACGACTCTGAAAAGGGTTTCGGCTTCCTTCAGACCGACGAGGGTGAAGAAGTCTTTTTGCATGCCTCAGCGCTGCCTGCAGGAACTTTGGCATTGAAGAATGGCACTCGCGTTGAGTTCGGTGTAGCTGACGGTAAGCGCGGACTACAAGCGCTTTCAGTTCGTGTTCTTGAAGCGCCCCCTAGCATTTCCAAAGGCAATCGCAAAGATGCCGAAGACATGGCCATCGTTGTTGAGGATGTCATTAAGTTGCTCGACAACTACGCAAATTCTTTGCGCCGCGGTCGTTACCCCGAAGATAAACAGACTGCAAAAATTGTTGCTGTGCTTCGCGGTGTAGCTGACCAAATCGACGCCTAACCGCCTCGTAACTTTTTACTTACTTTGAAGGAATGATTGTGACCCTTTCGGCTTTAGCTTTTGATGCAAGCGAGTTCGCTAGAGACTGCTTGCTTGAAACTACGCAGGCCGCACATGTGGGATCGCTGATTGATTCTGTAGCACTCGCGACTGATGATGCAGGTGTTTCTCTCGTTACTCACTCGTTCGTGTGTAGTGATGAAGCGTATCCAGGCTGGTATTGGGCTGTCACAGTCGTTGCAATCGAAGGCCAGGATCACTGCACAGTCAGTGAAATGAACTTGCTGCCAGGATCCGACGCGCTAGTGCCTCCGGCTTGGAAGCCGTGGGCATCTCGTGTGGAAGCTGGTGACCTCGGTGTAGGTGATTTGTTGCCAACACAGGCTGATGATCAGCGCCTCACCGGTGGCTTCACGGGAATCGACGAGCAAGTCGATGACCTGTCGGCACTTCATCCAGTTCAGTGGGAATTAGGTCTTGGTCGCGAAGCTATTTTGAGTGATTACGGTCAGCACCTTGCCGTGTCTCGCTGGGTTGATGGCCAGACTGGCCCGCGAGCTGCGATGGCAAAATCTGCACCGGCATCGTGTAGTTCCTGTGGGTTCCTTGTCGCAATTGGCGGATCACTCGGACAAGCATTTGGTATTTGCGCCAACGAGTTCGGTGCGGCCGATGGGCGCATTGTCACGATGAACTTTGGTTGTGGCGCTCACTCATCAGTACGTCCCGAAGAAGCATCTCCAATCCCTGTTGTCGACTTAGTTGTTGACGACGAAGCGGATGAACTTTCCGATGCATCAAACGTTGCGGACTACACGCCCGAAGAACCACAAGCCGAAGCATCAAATGACGAACAGTCATCTGATGTAAGTGACAACGATGCTGAGAAGGATTCAAACGACTCGGATAATGATTCAAAGACCGACGTCATCGAATCTGTGGTTGACGCTGATGATTCAGACGATGACGTTCACGATTCTGACGATGATTCTGATTCTGATGCTGATGACGACGATCACGATAACGGTGACGATGATGATGACGACGATGATGACGACGAATCTGACAATGACGACGATGATGATGACGAATCTGACGATGAAACGGGTTACAGCTCAAGACACGCCTCGGATTTCATTGATCACCTTGATCAAGTCACTCAACATGAGCAACAAGTTTTCCAAGACTCTTTTTCCGACTCACGCGAACACAATCAGCCCGAATAAGGTTGAAGAGTGAGTAACTCGACTAAGCCAACTGCGCTATTTGTTTTCGGTGCATTCCGCCGTGAAGGTGGCGGCTTGAGTCGGGTCTGGTACCAACGCTTGCAATCAATGCATGATTCAGGCTGGGATGTTCGTGTCGCCTTTTTCGTGTATCGCCGCTATCGCAATAAAGGTTTAGAAGTTGTCCTCGGTGGCGCGATTCCTGATGGTGTCACAATTTACCGATTTTGGGATGCACCTGTAAATCGCATTGCATTGTTCGCACAGTTTCTTAAAGATGGTTTCCGATTCGCAGCACGACGCGTTATGCGCAAGCAGCTACGAACAATTGTTGTCGAACCTCGCCCAGACGGTATGCAGCACGAATGGAAATACGATCGCTTTGAACGATTAATGACAGAAGTCGATCGCAATGTTGAAACCCAGCAAGCCCGGTTCTTAGTGCGCTATGACACAGCCGGTAATTGGATTCTTCGGGAATGGCTTGGCATCGATGAAGAGGATGTCACTCAAGTACAACGACGAACAGATCCTGAGCCAATCAGCATTCACGAAGCACGTTTGGACTGGCTCAACTCGCTCAATCTTCCAGATGGCACAGTGGTGATGTCTGATTCACCGCATTCATACCCAGTGATTGCTCAACTTCCAGACCGATTTGGCAAAGTGTTCGTGATGCACCTGAATCACTTATCGCGTGGTGAAGGTCCACTGGGAGCACTGACACCGCGGATGGCTGTGAGCCTCGAGCTGTATCACGACGCACCAGATGCCGTTACGGTTGCAACGCCTGAACAAGCCGAAGACCTCAAACTGCGATACGGACAAGATTTTCCGGCCCAAGTCATTCGCCCTGTCGTGCGCAAAGTTCCAACGCCACCAGGCATCGTCCGTGATCCGTTTCGCGTTGTGGTCTTGGGACGCATTGTTGATGTGAAGAGACTGCACCTCGCGTTTAAAGCGATTGCACAAGCCCGCGAAGTTGTGCCACAGGTTTATCTCGAAGTCTGGGGCTCAGGCAATGATCGCGAGCGCCTAGAAGGTGTTGTTGATGAACTTAACTTGCAAGACTGTGTGACATTTAAGGGCTACACCTCAACTCCGGAACAAGTATTTCGTTCTGCGGGAATGTCGTTGATGACGTCACGCCGCGAATCATTTGGCCTAGCAGTTATTGAAAGTATTTTGCAGGGATGTCCCGTTGTGTCTTTCGATGTGAAGTATGGGCCTCGGCGAGTAATTGATGATGGCGTAAACGGATTTATTGTTCCCGATAACGATGTCGATGCCATGGCTGCGCGCATTATTGAAATGGTCCAGAATCCAGAGCTACATCGCAAGATGAGCGAAGAAGCTGAAAAATTTGAAGCACAAGTTGATCACACTCATTTCCAGCGGGCGTGGAATGCTTTGGGTCACGATGTGCGAGAGAAAGCGTTAGCTCGCGCGAAAAAGAAGTAGTACTCGCTCTACGACTTACGCTTATTTAAAAGTTGTTTTTCCATTACGACGAGCTGGTGTGGGATCAAGCATCCGTTCCACAGCGCGTTGAGTTGCATGACCATCGTCATATTCTCCGTAAACTTCGCGAAAGTGCGCATACTTTGATTCGTACTGGGCAACCCAGGACAAATCCGTGAGAGCCGCGAATAAATCATTTTCGGTTCGTACAAGTGGTCCTGGACCTTGGGTAGGGATGTCGAAGTATGTTCCGCGGGTTTCCATGTATTCGTCATAGTCAGGGATGTAGAACACAATCGGTTTACCTGTGTTTGCGTAATCAGGAATCGTTCCAGAAAAGTCAGAAATCAATACATCGCTGGCAGGAAACAAGTCATTGACATCATTCCAGTCAGACACATTAATAAATGTCGGACGCAGTCCACTGTCATCAATCAAGTTGGAAACTTTGTAGTGCATCTTTGCCAAAATCGTGAGCTTCGATGTTTTCGCTACATCGATAAGTGAGATCGGCAGTTGGTAAACCAAACGACCATTCACGGTCGGCGCATCATCACGCCATGTTGGCGCCCAGAGTGCGACAGTGTGATCATCAGGGATGTTGTACTGACGGCGTACGGATTCGCGTTGCGTTCGATTCCACTCGGGGTCAAAAAGTGAGTCGTTGCGTGGATATCCTGTGTGCAGCATTTCGCCATCGAAGCGCCATGCGGTCAGGTGTGATTCGGCGCTCAACGAGTTAGCAACGAGCAAGAAATCCCACATACTTACTCGACGAGCAAAACCTGTGAGTGACTTAGGGTCTTGCACACCACCGCGAATTTTTCGTTGACTATCGTCAATTCCTTTGTCACGACCGATGCGCTTCAAAGTGCTACCGTGCCACGTTTGGAGATGGATTTGACCTTTTCGTTTGTCGAAGCCGTCTGCTAAACCCGTATTACTCACAACATATTTAGCAGTTGCTAAGTAGTAGTAATGCGCAATCGATCCAGGTCGCACTGTGGATGTGCGCTCGTGTACTGGCACATTGATGTCGTTGAGCGACCAGACAAGTCGAGCATTCGGTTGAGTCTTTGCTATGTAGTCATACATTGCTCGCGGGCTGCATGACAGAGAACGAGCGAGGTAGCTTTGGAAAAAGTAGGTGTTTTTGCGAATTGGTAACAGCGCTCGCATAGTGCGATAAACAGTTGATGAATATCGTGGGACTTTGCGAGAACGCAGCACCCATGCAATCGGATTTTCTTGAGGTCGGTAGCGCGTGCCGGCAATCGATGTTGCAATCGTAAATTCACCAGCATCGGTAGTGATGGTGAGATCACATATGCGATTAAGAATTTCGCTGACTGTTTGGTTGTGATGTGTGCTTGCGATTGTTACTTCGCCGGTCCACGTGCGGGAATTTGTGCGCGCCCATGTCACACCGTCTATGGAATTTGGCAGAGCTGAAATTCCATTTTGCTTCAGTGCAGTAATGGCATTAACAGTTTGAGACAGACCGACAATCACAAATCGCAAACTAACTTTGTCTTGTGATAGCGCGCGAGCATAAATCTTCACGTTTGCTGCCGCACTGACTTTAAGTAAGCCATCCTTGGTGACTGTTATTTCGAAATCGTGGTGTCCCTTGCGAAACTTCAGCGGACTGCGATGAGTAATTTCTAGCTCGCTGCCTGATGACGTGATAGTCCATAACCCAACGGCAAGGTGAATGAGGTTTTCTGGTGAGATCACACCGGCTTCGTCAGCGGTGACATCGAATTGGGTCAGCGTGTGCTGATGTGCGAAGTGCAGATTGGTCCCGGACGGAGCGTGAATTCCTGCGTCGTCGATGTGAACTGAAACCGTCATGAAGAAGGTGGGTCCTGGAGCTGTGAGGTAGCAGACCGCTCAAGGCGCGCTGCACGACGACGTGCGTAACGGATGCCCAACAAGCCAAGGAATGTGCCTGTGGCTGCAATGATTGGCCAATCTCCACGACCTGAATCCGCTAGTGAGCCACGCACAGCGAACAACACGACAGTGGCAATTGCCCATACCACTGTGCCAATTGTGGCGGTTGTGATTCCTGTGACATTGAGTGGCTCAAGAGAATGAACTACTTGTGATGTTCTCGGGGAGTCTGCGCTATTACTCACAACTACGAGACTAGCCTCTCGTCATGGCTTCTACTACAAAGACAGATAACCTGCCCGGCTGGGACCGTTGGTTCCACATGACCGAGCGCGGTTCCAACCTAGGAACTGAAATTCGAGGTGGCGTTGTCACCTTCGTCACGATGGCATACATCGTTGTCCTTAATCCGCTGATCATTGGTACTGCCAAGGACGTCAATGGCAATTTGCCTGGCGGCGGACAAGACTTCGGCGTTGCTATCTCTCTGGTTGCAGCAGCAACGGCTCTCATTGCTGGTCTGCTCACCATCTTCATGGGTGCCTATGGTCGTTTCCCGATTGCAATCGCAGCGGGACTTGGTCTCAACGGCTTCTTAGCATTTGGTCTGGCACCACAAATGTCATGGGCACAAGCCTTCGGCTTGGTCATCATTGAAGGTGTCATTGTTTTGATTCTGGTTCTCACCGGATTCCGAACCGCAGTTTTCCGAGCTGTGCCTGATGCGCTGAAGTATTCAATCGGTGCAGGTATCGGTTTGTTCATTGCACTTATTGGACTCGTTGACGCTGGCATTGTTCGTGGTGGCGTTCCGCTTATTACGTTCGGTGTTTATGGCGAACTCGCAGGCTGGCCAATTTTCACCTTCTGCTTCGGCTTGATTCTTCTCATCGTGTTAGTCGCACTTCGCACTCGCGGTGGAATTTTGATTGGTCTGCTTGTGACAACTGTCTTGGCAGTCATTCTTGAGTCAACTCAAAAGATCGGTCCCATGAAGGACGACACTGGCGCTGTTGCAAATCCAACAGGATGGGGCTTAAACGTTCCACATGTGCCAAATCAGTTCTTTGGATTCGTGAACCCATCACCGTTGTTCAAGCTTGACATCTTTGGTGCATTTAACGCGATTGGCGCAGTTGCTGCTGGCCTTGCAGTGTTCTCACTGTTGCTCAGTGACTTCTTCGACACAATCGGAACTGTCACCGGTCTTGCTCACGAAGCCGAACTGATTGGCGCTGACGGTGACGTTGAACACTTGAACGCGATCTTGACGGTTGACTCTGTTGCAGCAATCGCAGGTGGAATGGGTGGCACGTCATCCAACACCGCGTACATCGAATCTGCTTCGGGTATTGCAGACGGTGCTCGCACCGGTATTGCGAGCTTGGTCACTGGCGGATTGTTCCTGCTTGCGATGTTTGTTGCACCGCTGACCAAGATTGTTCCTTACGAAGCAGCAGCTCCGGCTCTGGTCATCGTGGGCTTCTTAATGATGACCCAGATTCGCAAGATTCCATTTGATGATTACTCAATTGCGATTCCATCGTTCTTGACCATCATCTTGATGCCATTCACGTATTCGATTACAAACGGTATTGGTGCTGGCTTGGTTTCTTACGTTGTCATCAAGGTTGCTCAGCGCAAGAGCAAGGATGTACCAGGCATGCTCTGGATCATTGCTGCGGCGTTCTTGATTTACTTCGCCGTTCATCCATTGAAGGAACTGCTCGGTCTGTAAGTCACTAATCACAAGTGGCAGCGATGCCACTCACGTAAGTCACTCGATGGGGTGCGCCGACTATGGCGTGCCCCATCGTGCTTTACTCTTGGGACATGAGTCCACGAGTCCGTCGTATTGTCACGATTGTTGTTCTCGTGGGTATGTTTCTCGCCGTAGTGGTGTCTGCGCTTTTCTCGCGCTAGACAATAGCGAATTTAGTTAAGCGGAATCCGAATTCGCGAGGTAATCAGAACTGCGATCGTCAGTGCGATAGGAACGATTGCGTACGCAGTATGAACGCTGGTGTGATCCGCCCACGCTCCTAGTGCGAATGGGGCTGCGCCACTTGCGAAACCAGCTCCGACTGAAATGAATCCAGATGCCCGATCTTGTCGACCTTCACTGGCTCGCAATGCGCGATCAATTCCGAGTGGGAAGTGAAGCGACATACCCAAACCAGTCACGGCGAGTAGCACCATGAGCAAAATTGGCGAATGTGATTGCCAAAATCCTAAGAAGCCAACGAGCGCCAATACGAGCGAACCAAGAAATAGCTTTTCGGAGTTGATACGAATCGCTAATTGCGACCCAAAGAAGCGTCCGACAAACATTCCCCCTACAACACAGCCCAAGGCAGCAGCGGATGCAGCCTTTCCTAAGCCACCTTGAATGCGCAAAACATCGGAGGCCCACAGCAACATGGAGAACTCGGTGCTCGCGGTGCACAGCATGACTGCCCACGTCCACCAGAATCGACGCGGCAACGGACCAGGAACATCGTGATGTGAGGATTCATGTTCGCCATGAGTTGCAGGTCCATAAAGGTTTGTGTTCTTGCCGCGCACAACTTCAAGCACGAGCACGCTGACGGCTGTGACGAGCATGGCGGGCTTCCAACCCACACCAAGCGAAAGTCCAAGCCCGACGAGAACTGGAGCGAAGATCCCAAGTCCTGCTGCCAATGCATGCATTTCGCTGATGGCAGTTGGTGCTGCCAGACCTTGATGGTTACTTAAGTAGGCAGCGGTGGCCTGAATAATCGTTGAACCACCGAACGTGGTGAGTGCAACGGCGGGCAACGTAACCGCAAGTGAATGCCCTGAGCAATACAGCACAACGCCAGTAGAGAAAACAATCGACGATAGTTGAAGTACGCGGCCGCGTCCGACGCGTGCTACGAAAGGTCCACCCGTAAAACCCGCGGTAATCGAACCAATCGCCATAAACACGCTGTGAAGTGATGCCGTTGTAGCCGACAAATGAAGATCATCGCGAAGCAGTGGCAATGTCGCTCCGAAACCAAAAACAAACCATGCGAAGCAGGTTGCTTGGAAGTAGGACACCCAGGTGGTTTTGTCGCGTACAGGAGTTCTCACCAGCACAACCTATCGCGTGAAACGTGCAGACTAATTAGGACAGTGCAGAAACGACAAAGTCGATGCTTGCTAGCAGAGCAGCGACATCGGATGGGTCTACTGCTGGAAATACTGAAATGCGCAGTTGATTGCGTCCGAGTTTGCGGTACGGATCAATGTCCACGACACCGTGCTTGCGCAAAATGCTGGCAATCTGTGCCGCATCGATTGAGTCATCGAAGTCCACGGTAGCAACAACATGTGAACGCTTTGCTGGGTCTGCAACGAAGGGTGTTGCAAACGATGAGCTTTCTGCCCAGTCGTAAATCAAACGTGAGGATTCAGCAGTTCGTGCTGTTGTCCACGACAATCCACCGTTGGCATTAAACCAGTCAATTTGCTCAGCCATCAACAGGATTGTGGCAAGAGCTGGTGTGTTGTTGGTTTGGTCCAGGCGACTATTTTCTATTGCCGTCATCAAGTCCAAGAACGGCGGGATGTAACGTCCTGAAGACTTAATGCTTTCTGCACGAGCAATCGCAGCTGGAGACATGAGTGCAATAAAAAGTCCGCCATCAGACGCAAAACATTTTTGCGGGCTGAAGTAATACGTATCAACATCAGCAATGTCGACGTCCAGTCCACCTGCGCCCGAGGTTGCATCAATCACAAGAAGCGCGTCATCGTCCATACCTGCTGGACGATAAGGCTTAATCGCAACACCAGTTGACGTTTCATTATGCGGAGTTGCATACACATCAAAGCCAGCAGCCGGAGCAAATACTGGTGCGTCACCAGGCTCACTCTTAATGACTGAATGTTCGCCAAGAAATGGAGCAGCTTTTGCGCTGCTCACAAACTTAGAACCGAATTCGCCAAATGTGAGGAACTGTGCGCGATCACGAATCAATCCGAATGTTGCGATGTCCCAAAATGCTGTGCTACCGCCATTGCCTAACACGACCTCGTAGCCGGCTGGTAATGAGAAAAGGTCACTTAAACCGTTTTTCACTCGCGCCACTTGGTTCTTCACAGTTTTTTGACGGTGTGATGTGCCCATATAAGTTGCTGCCGATGCCACGAGCGCATCGATTTGCTCCGAGCGCACCTTGGAAGGTCCGGCGCCGAATCGGCCGTCAACTGGAAGGAGCGAGGCGGGAATCTGGATATTTGGCAAGTCAGTCACACCTTGATTTTAGCCGTGTTTCGCATGGTGAGAATTTTTGTCCAACATCCGAACCCAATTTGCGGGTGTTTTGCACTCACTCAGATCGCGCTCCGACCTACGTGTGCGAGCGCCCTGCGAAGAAGAATTCAACTTTTGTTCGGTATTCGGGTACCCGTAGGAGTTGTTGCGATGGCGCTAACTAGGGAACAATAGAGACACATGCCGAACGGAATAGTCCGTGCGGGGGATACATCTAGGAGACACAATGTCATTTTTTGATGACATCAAGGCACAGGTCGAGTCGCTCGACGTGGCAGGGCTTAAGGGCAAGCTGACAGAACTGACCGACGGTTTAGATCTTTCTTCAATTAAGTCCAAGTTTGATGAACTTGGTTTGCAAGACAAAGTTGCATCATGGGTTGCAGCTGCAGAAGACAACATTCCGACCACTGCAGAAGAAATCAAGGCAGCGCTTGGCCCAAAGGTAACTGAGCTTGCTGAAAAGGCCGGTATTTCGGTTGACGAAGCTGCACAAAAGATTGCTGACACATTGCCAGGTCTCATCGACAAGATCACACCTGACGGCAAAGAAGACTAATTTTTATTCTTCACAACTGTGGGACCTGCTGATGCAGGTCCCATTGTTTTTGTGACGCGTGCAATTAAGGACCAGGTCCGAGTTCAGATCACTGTCAGGGCGAATATCGTTGAACGCGCCAGGCAGTCGGATCACTGATGTTGTGGTTATCACCGGTTGCGATAAAACGCAGTCGATCATGTAACCGCGAACGACGACCTTGCCAAAATTCCATCGTGTTCACTGTGATGAGATAGCCACCCCACTGGTCGGGAAGTGGCACGGTTGTTCCGTCAGGAAATTCTTCGATGAGTTCTTGCATTCGCGTTTCTAATACATCGCGGGAATCAATTGGCGCTGACTGCGCACTGACAATTGCACCAAGCTGAGATAAATGTGGTCGAGTTTGAAAATAGGCTAGGGATTCATCGCGGGAAACTTTTGTCGCTTTGCCCGTCACAATTATTTGACGATGTAATGAATACCACGGGAAGACAACACTCACATGATTGTTAGTTCCCATGTGACTTGCTTTAGCTGATCCGTAGTTAGTGTAAAAAGTTAGACCACGTTCATCTATTCCTTTTAATAAAACAGATCGAGATGATGGCGCACCCTGCCCGTCAACGGTAGACAAGACCATGGCATTCGGTTCAAGGATGTTCTCGTTTGCGACTGCAGCGCTCAGCCATGTCGTGAACTGCTCAAGCGGGGTAGTTGCTAGGTCAGATTCATTTAGTTGATCTAGGTCATACGAAATCCGCATATCGGAGACGGTGTGCTCGTTAGTCATGTGTCTAGTCTCGCTCAGGACAAACAACTTTGCTCGTTGTTATCTCGTAATGTGAGCCATTAGTCCCTCAACTCCGTGCGATGTGAAAGAGTCTGAACGTGCCTAAACTCTTGCTCGACTTATCGCCGCTGCGTGACTTGCCGGCGTATCGCAGACTTTTCACTGCGGTGAGCATCAGCAACATCGGCCAACAAATGACCTCAGTTGCTGTGGGCATTCAGGTGTATTCGCTAACCCACTCCTCATTCGCTGTGGGACTAGTGGGACTTTTCCAACTTGTTCCGTTGGTCGCATTGGGTCTTTTCGGCGGCGCAATGTCGGACTCTTATGACCGACGCATTATTGGCTCGGTGTCCGCCACAGGTATGACCTTGGTGAGCTTGCTACTCCTGATTCAGGCATTAAGTGGAAACACCCAAGTGTGGCTGCTTTATATCTTGGTTGCTTTGGCATCATCGTTTTTCGCAGTCGGTAACCCAGCCCGTCAGTCGATCATCCCTCGGATTGTTCCCAAGGAGCGATTACCACAAGCAAATTCGCTATCCATGTTGTCGTGGAACATTGGTTTCACACTTGGACCGCTACTCGGTGGAATTTTGATTGGCATAACAGGCCATGTAGCAACTGCATATTTTGTGGATGTGATTGCCTACCTCGTGATGGTGTGGGCGATGTGGTCACTTCCATCATTACCGCCACAAGCAGGTGCGCCAACGCGACCAGGACTTGCAAGTGTGAAAGAGGGACTCACTTTCTTACATGGCAAGCGTAATCTGCAAATGACTTTCTTTGCTGACATCATTGCGATGGTTTTCGGATTACCTCGCGCATTGTTTCCAGCAATTGCCGCGCATTGGTATGGCGAATCGATTGGAACAACGGCAGCACGAGTTGGACTCCTCACCGCCGCACCTGCAATGGGTGCCGCGGTATCCGCAATTTTTTCCGCGCCACTCACCCGTGTTTATAAACAAGGCACAGCGATTACCTGGTCGATCATTGCGTGGGGTTCTGCCATCACAGCATTTGGACTCACAAGAAATATTTGGCTTAGCGTATTCTTCCTCGCACTCGCTGGAGCTGGCGACAACGTGAGCGCTTTGTATCGCACAACGATGTTGCAATCAGCGGTACCAGATGAATATCGCGGACGACTTCAAGGGCTATTCACAGTTGTCGTCGCAGGTGGACCACGCCTGGGAGATTTCGAAGCCGGTGCGGTTGCAGCGGTTGGCGGCGAAGCGTTCTCGGTCATATCGGGTGGTATCGCATGCATTGTGCTCACCGTTGCATTAGTGCGATGGCATCCATCATTCCTGAAATACGATTCGCGAACGCCGACGCTCTAGCGCCGTCACGACTATTCGAAATCGTTAACAAGCTCTTTCGCGTCACCGTCTGCATTGTTGCCCGTGCCCTCACGAGTGTGAGCATCGCCGGGCGGCAAAGCAATTGTGGCAATCAAACCAAGTAGCACGAAAGCTCCAGCAGCATATCCCGTTGTCTTCAGAGCGTCCGAGAACGCAGATTGCGCAGCGTCTTGAATAGCGCCAACTTGGTCTGGAGCGATAAACGGAAGTTTGCCAAGATTCGGAATGATCGTTCCTGCTGAATGTTCTACAGCGTCAGCAATCTGATTTGTGATTGCACCTTCTGGCGCAGAAGTGAGCGCAGCAATATTGCTGACCGTGTTGTTATGCAGGCTCACAAACAAGATCGTGCCGAGTACTGCGGTACCCAGTGCCGCACCAACTTGGCGAGCAGTACTTTGAGTTCCCGATGCTTGCCCACTCTTTTCAACGGGAATGTCGGACAGGATCAAGCCAGTTAATTGCGCTGTTGCATAACCCACACCAATTCCGTAAATGAACAGCCAGAGACCCAGAATCCAACCGGAAACTCCTGGAGAAACACAGAGCGCGATTCCTAAAATTCCGATGATTTCAAGTCCAAGGCCCAGTCGCGTCACGAAGCGAGGGTTGCGCTTATTGGCCAGCAGCGCAGCAGTTGGTGCCGCTACGAAAGCGCCCAGTGCCAAACTTGCGAGCAAGCCACCAGCTCCGAGAGCCGACCAACCCAACACGCTTTGCATGAATAGCGGTAGTGAAAACAAAATGCCAAACTCGCCAAGGCTGACGATTAGTCCCGCGAAACTACCGAGTCCAAACGTCTTAATTTTGAACAGATCGAAATCGATGAGCGCTGAACGACCATGGCGTGTGCGTCGAGTTTCAAAAACATACAGCGCTGTGATTGTGACTACGGAAATAATAAATGACGCGGCAACGGGAGACAGGTGACCTGTTGTCCACTGCTTACCCATGAATGTGCGATCAACAGTGGAATTCCACCAGCCGTAGTTACGACCTTCGATCAAAGCAAAAATAAGCGAGGCGATTCCGACTGTGCTTAACACTGCACCCACATAATCCGGAGAACCGACGTCACCTTCGGCTTTGGATTCAGGAACAAACTTCCACGTTCCAAATGCGATCAGTGCAGCGATTGGAACGTTAATCCAGAAAGACCAGTGCCAGCTAAATGTCTGAGTGAGCCAGCCACCCAGTAGCGGTCCGACAGCAGCCATTCCACCAATGATCGAACCGTAGAGCGCAAACGCAATTGCTCGCGCTTTCCCGCGATAGAGCGCATTGACGATTGACAAACTTGTTGGTGACATCATTGCGCCACCGATGCCTTGTACAGCACGTGCTGCAATCAATAGCGGGCCACTTGATGAACTCGCGGCCAAAATACTGCTGATACCAAAAACCACGGCACCGAGGAAAAAGATTTTGCGTCGCCCAAAACGGTCACCAAGACGCCCCATGACAATAAGCAACGAAGCGAATGTCAAAGAATAGACCGCGTTAATCCATTCAGCATCAATTGAATTGATTCCAAGATCACCAATGATGCTTGGCAAGATGACGTTCACAATCGTGGCGTCCATGATGATGAGCGCAACGCCCAGTCCAATAAACAACATGGGTGTCCACCCGGCTGGTGGCTTCTCGGAACCGGAAGGAGTGGCGGAAGCGGCAGTCTGGTTGTCAGTCATGCTTTTACGCTACTCACATAGTGCGCGCTTCAGGTGCTAGTTGCTAAGTGTCTTGCGGGTAAAGCGGCTTTTGTGCGCCTTTTGGAAGTTCAGCTAGCCGTGCAAGTGCTTCATGCCGCTCAATTGCGTGGTCAACGATTGGCGCTGGGTATCCGGCTGTGAGCCCATCAAGTGTGGTCCATGGTTCGTGAATGCTTTTGTTATCGACATGGCGCAGTTCAGGAATGTACTTACGAATGTATTCGCCACCAGGGTCAAACTTTTGACCCTGACCAATGGGATTGAACACGCGATAATACGGAGAAGCATCCGTTCCGCAGCCTGCAGTCCACTGCCAACCGTGACTGTTACTCGCAACATCACCATCGAGAAGTTTGTCGAAAAAGTAATCAGCACCTCGAGTCCATTCCAGGTGTAAGTCTTTGACAAGAAATGATGCAACGACCATGCGCACTCGGTTATGCATCCAACCTTCTTGATTTAACTGACGCATTCCCGCATCAACAAATGGAAATCCGGTACGTCCTTGGCACCATGCGAGGAAGCGTGCATCTGCATCAGGACCGGTGTCGTAGCGCATTTGTTTGTAGAGCGGGTTGAAATAATCTTTCGCAGTGTCCTGCCGATTGAATAAAACATCTGCATAAAATTCACGCCACGCAATTTCTTTACGAAATACTTCGTGGCCTGGTGATTCATCAAGTCGCGCTAGCAAGGTACGTGGATGAATTTCGCCCCACTTCAACGCAATACTTAACCGCGACGTGCCATCAACATCTGGTCGGTTCCGATTCTCGTTGTAGTGAGCAGCTGCGTTTTCCAGAAACCACTCAAACCGATCAAGAGCTGCTTGTTCTCCAGCAACTGGGAGTGCGAAGTCAACGTCTGGTCGATCTGGGTATCCATCGCAAGTATCTGGTGCAGCCCAGATTGGCCAGCGCGATGGATCTGCGGCAGGTTGTCGCCAACCGTGCTTGAGCCAAGTCTTATAGAACGGCGTGTAAACCTTGTAGGACGTTTGATCATCTTTGGTCACTCGTCCTGGTGCTACGGCATAGCCCGATCCAGTTTGGATGAACTCGACACCCATGTCAGTAAGGCTGGTGCGAATCGCGTCATCTCGGGCAATACCGACGTCGGTGTAGTCACCTGCGAAGTGCACGCCGTGAGCCTGAAACTGCGCCGCCACGGCTGGTATGACGTCGCGGGCACTGCCATGACGAATGAGAAGGTTGCCACCGAGGCTTTCGTCCAAACTGCGCAAGGAATCAATGAGGTATGCCTGCTTTGGTGCGCCCCACGTCGGCCACAGGTGCGGGTCAATGAGTACCAACGGAATAACGACGCCGTCTCCATCGGCCCAGGCGGCTTGCGTGGCATCGACAAGGGCGGGGTTGTCGTGAATCCGAAGGTCTCTGCGAAACCATAAAACCCGAGTCATGCTTATAACTTGCCATGAATTTGGTGAGGGTGCGATTTTTCGCCGATTTCGCTCGATTGCGCAAATGTCTGGCCAGAAGCCGAGCTTGTGCGCTCGGGGGCAATTTCGCCGAATAGACCAATATTCGATACGCTAACGGGGCACGCAATGCGGTTCGACATACGTCTGAAGCGCGTTTAACTGGCCCCCTTGGCACAGTGGTAGCGCACTTCCTTGGTAAGGAAGAGGTCGTCAGTCCGATTCTGACAGGGGGCTCGAGCGCCGTGAGAGATCACGGAACTTAGGCCGGGGTAGCTCAGCTTGGTAGAGCAAGCGGCTCATAATCGCTGTGTCGCCGGTTCAAGTCCGGCCCTCGGTACAAGTAAGACAACGACAGTTACGCACAAGCGTGGCTCATTGAAGGAAAGGCACTCACGTGGCCCGTAACGACATCCGTCCAAAGATCACTTTGGCATGCGAAGCCTGCAAAGAACGCAATTACATCTCACGCAAGAATCGTCGTAACGATCCTGATCGTCTTGAGATCAAGAAGCATTGCCCACGCTGCAACAAGCACACGGTACATAAAGAAACTCGCTAGTTTCCATCTATCGTTAGGTCATTCGCAGTGAGCATGAACCGCGAGATGATTGGCTTTGCGTATCCTCCTTCAGATGCGCTGCTGGTCACGAAAGAACGAATTGCTGACTTCGCGAATGCGATAGGCGAAAGTAACCCGTTGTATTTTGACGATGCTGTTGCGCAACAAGCCGGCCACGACACTGTGTGTGCTCCTCCAACGTTTCCGATGGTCATCACGATGGCTGCGATGGAAAAGTCGTTTCACGATCCTGCGTTGAATATGGATTACTCACGTGTTGTGCATAGTGATCAACGCTTTGAATACGTGCGACCGATTCGGGTAGGCGATGAACTCGTCGTCACAACAATTGTTGACGACATTCGTGCTTTAGGTTCAAACGACATCGCAACATTTCGTACCGAAGTTGCGGCTAATGGAGAACTCGTTGTGACGGGTTGGTCCAAGCTGGTTGTTCGTGGTGATGACGCATGACAAGCAACGTTTCGATGTCGGACATTGAAGTTGGTTTTGAATTAGCACCTATCACGATGAGTTTTACTCGCGCTGATCTTGAGGCGTATGCCCATGCTTCAGGTGACATGAACCCGATCCACCGTATT
>CANFOW010000025.1 GCA_947448865.1 Actinomycetota bacterium | reverse complement strand
GTCTAACCACTCTTGGTTGCAGAACACTTCAACGCGATCATCTGTGATCTGGTCATGAAACCAGCCAAGTACTTCTCTTTCGCCCTCGTTATCAATTTTCGAATCTGGTGGAAATACCTTAAATGTCATATATGCATAATAAGCAACAAGGACTCGGCCTTGTACTCGAGTTTCATAAAACGAATTCGATTGTAAACTGGCTCGTCGACATAGCCACTTACTCCAGGCTCGTCAAGTCTCATGATTTTTACATTAACCTGACGTCCCCAGGAAAAGACCCCGCAGGAAAATAGTGGAATTCAATTTCAATCGTTTGGACAGCTGCTGCAGGGTTGGTTCATACGACCCAGTGGCGAAACGAGTGAAACGTGTGAAACGTGTGACGCCATCCTGGAAAGGATTTCATTACCAATTTGGCTCACCTCTAGAATTTAGGCTTTGAGCGAGTCAAAGAAATCAAGTACTAATATCATGGAAGAGGAGGAATGCATAACTGCATTCTTAATCCCAACCGCGAAATCAATCTCGTCCAGCCTCATACCCGCTAGCCAGCCGTACGGTAGTTGCACCGATATTGAACTAGTCTGATTAGGAGCTTCTGGGTCACTACAAACCCGAATGGGGCCGAACTGACTGCACGGCAATTCTTCACCAATGATGAGGTTAAATGTGTTTGCAGCATGTGGGTCCAATGGGAGTCGGCGATCTGCAGCCATCACGCGCAGAAGAAGCCCAGGACCGTGCTTGATAAATTGAGGCAAATAGTTAACAACACCTAAGCCCAGCCATGTTCTTGGCGTTTCATAGGTAATTACATCGTCAGCGGTATAGCCAATCGAGTATTTGTCACGCAACATCAGATCATTGAGAAGTCCCTTGCGGACATGTTCAACGTGCTCCTCGAAGCCATTAAGAATAGGAAGCCCGTAATCACCTTCATAAATTTCAAGCAGCTCATCTACGTCGACTCTTCGTCCTGAAATGGGATGATCGCGGAAAAGCACTTCCTTTCCCTCACTTTGCAAATTAGCGGCCAAAGCCTTTGCAAAAGTCACTTGCGCCAATACCTGCTCATGAAACAAACCCAATAATCCTCGACATAATGGGTTGAGAGCGAGAGTACTTTGCAGACGAAGCAACCCATCATCCGAAACAAATACTCCAAGATTGAATTCTTGGTTCAATTCCGCAGCCAATTGAACTGCTTCTTCGTGTTCAAATGTAGCAAATTCAATTTCTGATGTGATTAACATCCAGTTATCTGGACTGTTATGGAAAGTTCCCTCGTCCCTTACGTAAATTCGCACAGGAAGATCTGACGGGTACCACCACAGTTCATCTTCAGCTTCGACAATCCACTCAGTGTCCATAAAGAGACGACTCTTTAGGTGCTCGACTACTTCTTCCCAAGAAACGGGCCCCAGAACTTCAGTAGCCTTATCGCCATAACTGCGATTACAAGAAAGGCATCCGATACTTGAATCCATCGGCAAGAAACACTTATCGCAAAGTTCCCAATCCATACCTCAGTCTATTCTTATAGAGTCCTCTAAACGTCATTGAATCGCAACGTCCAGTTGATTCATTGCCTGACACGTTACATGTCAGAATCTCCCGATTTTGAAAGATGGGAGTTAACTAAGAACTACTGCTAGTGATTAAATATTCCGACTTTGTTTGCTGAGAACAACCGCAAGCGCCCATTAAATTGCTAGCCCAATTGTGAGCCAAAAATAGCCCGCATCCACCTGCTTCTGCGGCTCTGGGTACCGCTTTGATTTCGACACGATTTCCTACTCTTTGCCTTCGTCAGCCAGCCTGGAATCAAGTTCCGTCTCAACAAAACTTGGTGAGTCATCAGTATCTAACTCACTTGCCTTGCGGACCACCTTGTAATCAACACCCAATGCGTCGTAATGCTTTTTACCGAAGGTGACCTTCCACGCCTCTGCCTCACGGAACAAATCATCGATGTTTGATGATCCTTTAGTTTCACGCACAAGGAACAACTCATAGTCGCCTTGGCCCGCATTACGCACAATCGCCCAGTCCGGGTTGTAACCACCAACCGGAGTCTTGATTTTGTACCAATCTGGAAGCTTCACGAAGAGCTCGATGTCGTCACGGGCATCAAGCGCCATTGCAAATTCCCGCTCCACGTTGGAATCAACCGGAATGCGATCATAGATACTTTTCTTCACTTCGATGAGATTGCGCTCGTAATACAGGCTCTCGTTTAGAAAAAACTCCATGCTGTATGAATCACCGACTGGAGTGTAGGCAATGCCATCGTGATTCTTGAGTGTTTCTGCAAGCGCACGATGCAACGAACGCGAAACTTGAGCCGCAAACTCAGCCGGATCTTTCTTGGCCTCTTCCAACCGACCGGATTCTTCAATCACCCTTTTTGCAGTGGCCCGAGAGACCGGCACTTCGTTACAAATGTCAGTCAAAATGTCAGGAAAAGCGATTGGCGTGTCCAAAGCACTCGATGAGGTCGAAGTCACATGGCTTCCCACTAGACCCTCTTCTAGTGACATCCTTTCAATGCCCTGCTTTGAGAAATTAAATTTGGGCTTGATGATTTTGTCTTCATTCTTGAGCCTTCGGACGGCTTCTGCCACGAGCACATCAGTACTGAAATCAAGTTTGTAGGTCGTCTTGGGCGAAATCTTTTCCCAGAGCTCTTGGAATAGCGGTATCTCTTTAAAGTTCTTCTTAATCCTATTTTCGACACGCTCAGTTTTATTACCTACACGATTGGCAAAATCAACTCCGGCCTCATCCTTCATCTCCTGTTGAAGCTTCTTGACATAGTCTTCAAATTCTTCAGAGGCAATGACAGTTAAGTGATTTACTTCTTCGACTCTGCATCGTTCTCCATCCGCCATCACAGGAAGGCGCAGACCACGGCCAACTTGTTGCCGGCGCTTAACCTCAGACTGAACATTTTGAAGATTACAGATCGTGAACACATTGGGGTTATCCCAACCTTCAGCGAGGGCAGAGTGGCTGAAAATAAATCTCAGTGGCGTCTCGGAAGAGAGAAGTCTCTCTTTGTCTTTCATGATTAGGTCATAAGCGCCTTCATCATCCTTATTGCCTCGCTCGGTTGAGTCTTTTGCGCCTTGTCTGGATTGAGCAAAATACCCATCATGCACTGCCTTCACATCAGGCTTATCAAGGTTTCTAAACTTACTTTCACGACAGACGCTCAAGTATTCCTCTTCGAACCAAACGCGGAACTTTCCATCCTCAGGTGCATAGTTTGCGACGCGGTCAATGAAGAAAAGTGTTAACGCCTTGATTGGCTGAATATTCCCGCGTTCAACATGTTGCCGAATCAGCATCTCAGTGTTGAAATGATCCAAAATTGCTGCACGAATACGTGCCCTCTGCCAAGCATCTTCGTCAATGCCAGTACTTGAGCCTTCTCGCAATACTCGACCGTTTTGAAAAATGACCTGCGCCACCGTGTCCTCAGTATTCGCCAAAATGTCTTCAACAACCCAGCCTTTATAGACTTGGAGGTTTGATTCATCCTGCAAATCAGTGTTACGGCGTGCAGTTATTTGTGTTTCACCCCTACCTCCGCTCTTGTTGATGACAAGTGTGGCTGTGACTGAACCGGAAGTATTTGAAATCTTCTTCACCGTAACGAGAGGAACATTTTTATTGTGATCGGCAGTGACGGATAGTACGTCAATACGCTTTACTAACCGAAGGTCATAGGCGTCAATTGGCGTGAGTCGGTAGAGAAGGTGATGAACGTCTTTATGCGTTGCTGAATAACGAAGTCGAAACGCGCTTTTTAAGTTCGCGATGGACTTCGTTGCATTTGCACCAGACAGTTTTTGTGGCTCATCCATGATTACGACAGGTTGAACTGCCTGAATGAAATCTATTGGCGCATATCCATACTCCGTCTGACGCCTAATGATGTTTTCATCTGAGTTGAATGCCGCAATATTCATTACCAGGATTTGAAGGTGTGAAGATGATGCAAATTGCCGGAGCTTATTGATATTTTTACTATCGTAAACGTAACTGTCGTACTGGATTCCAGAATAGAGCTCTTTAAAATGCTCCTTCATCAATCGGAGAGATGAAATTACCCCTTCCCTAATGGCAATGGATGGAACGACGATGACGAATTTGGAGAGACCGTATTGTAGATACAGTTCGATAGCAGTTCGAAGATAGACGTAAGTTTTTCCAGTTCCTGTCTCCATCTCGATACTGAAGTCTCTCGGAAATTCGCCAGATTCAAACTCATTTCGCATCTCCTCAGCAACAATTGGAGCGTACTCCTCGCCATTCAAATTCCTCTTACGGTTTTGAATACGGCGCACATTATCTTGCACTAGCTCAGCAAATTCGATACTCGCAGGAATCCGATTTGCATAGATTGAATCCTGGAACAGGGAATCTACTTCCTTTAGTAGTTGGTGACCAGACCCCACCATCTGTCCCAAACTTCCCCTTGGCAGACCCCGGAATAGTTCAGTAACTGCCTCAATAGCTTCATTCTGATAATCCTGATTGCTCTCGAACTTGATTTGAACAGCCATGACTATATTGTCTTCATTGTCTTATTAGCCTGTTTAAATGCAAAGTAAGCGTTAGCTTTCACCGCGTCTCGAGAAGCAAAGGCATCCTCAAGAAAAATTGCAGTGTGCACTTCCTCTAGGCCAAGCACTCCTTGACATATTTCGTCGCTTAAAACTCTAGCTAGGACTACCGCTACTCCCTGCGCAACAATCACCGATTCGTTCGCGACTTGGCATCTAGACCAGTGAGCGTCGAGCCTGACGCCACTCTTCAAAAATGCTTCAAGTGCAATCGAGTCATCCAATGCATCTGTGTTCAAGGTTTCTGGTAACAGAAGACTCTGTTGGCTTGAATCATGTGAGAGTGGGACTGTGAAATTTGATGCAGCCAAACTGCAACACTTAAGCCCAGCGTGACCAGAAACAATTATTGGTTCATGCATCACTTTTTGAATTCGCGTACGGGCTAATTCCGATATTGTTGAGAAGCCAGCAACTGCAGCATCTGATCCCTCCGCAACTTTTTCATCGAGAGTAACCACGATGAAGCGCCGAGATCCGCCATCCTCAGCATTACTCTCAAGGACGGCCTGGGCAGTGGTGCCAGATCCCCCAAAAAAGTCGAGTACGAGCGCATCCTTGTCTGGCACCATGCTCAACAAATGTTTAACCAACGAGACTGGCTTTGGAAAAGAAAATACTTTTGTACCGAATAGCTTCACGATGTCGGCATTACCGTCTGAGCTTAAGCCCACTTCCTTTGGCAACTGAGTCGAGACAGATTTCATTGGTGTAGTAGATCCATGCTTAGCCAGTGCTTTCGCATCATCTTCGCTCTTAAATACTCGATACACAGGCCCAGATATGCGAAGAAACTCATAATCCCCCGGGAAAATAACTTTACCGCGGCTGTAATAGGAATCAAACGTGTCTTTAGTTATAGACCAAGCACGATTTGGATTATGCGGGTACTCCACGCCTGTACGCGGATTGACCATTGTGTAGGCAGAGTTTGGGCGCTCTGCACCTGAAGTTTGCTTTGTCAAGTCTGCCGTGCGCCAGGGTTCCAAATAATCGTCTGTTTGGTAATACTTCCTCTCAACGGAAGCCCCAGCCAAGAAATCTCTTTGTGCAAAACATAAAATCCATTCGTAATCCTGCGAGATTCCAAATGGGACATCACTCTTAGCTGTCCGCTTCCTCCATGGTATTTGTGCCACAAATGCGCTGGGGCCAAACGCTTCTTCGCAGAGCAAACGTAGGTTATGCACTTCATCTTCACCGATACTAATGAACATCACACCATCTTCACTCAACAATTGCCAGCCAAGAATCAATCGTGGATACATCATGCTCAGCCAGTTACTGTGCTTGCGCCCAGTCACTTCAGTATTGGCCACAAGGCGATTGCCGTTACTGTCCGCTTGTCCAGTTACCTCAAGGTAGTGCTGAAGAGGCTGGGAAAAGTCATCGTTATAAACAAAGTCGCTTCCAGTGTTATACGGAGGGTCAATGTAAATAACCTTGATTTGATCGTTGTACGACTTTTGAAGAAGCTTGAGTACTTCCAAATTATCGCCTTCAATAAAGATGTTTTCTGCGGAATCCCAATCCATTGAATTCACAGCATCGGGGGCTAACGATGCAAAGCTTTCCGCACGACGTGCCTCAACCGCTTTGCTCTTGCCGGCCCACAGCAATCCATACGTATCAAAGCCCCCTTCAGTTCCTGACACTTTCAGACCTGATAGTTCAGCTAGACGTCGCAAGTCAACTACGCCGTCTTGAACCGCACCAGGAGCAAACTTTTCGATTGCCTCTAACATGTCGCTACCTGTATGCGTCGTCGAAATTGAAATGCGTTCTGGACTCTCAGTCACTTGTTTCTCCTTTTAGCAACAACTATTCTGTGGTAGCAGTACCTCTATATTGGCGTGCAGCCCCGACAAAGTCACTGCCTAGGGTCTAAGCGTTGTTTCTGTCAGTTATAGCGGGCAGAATAGGCAACGTGAATAGTGAGGCTGTAGTGAGCAAAATCCCAGTGCTAGAAGGGCAGTCAGCTGAGGCTGTGGCTTTCCGAGGTAGTCACATTCAGATCATTGCCAGTGCTGGATCCGGTAAGACCGAAACGGTATCCCAGCGCATCGCAAAACTTGTAGCCGAAGGTGTCGATCCAGCGCGCATCGTGGCTTTTACCTTCACCGAGAAGGCTGCTGCAGAGCTCAAAGAGCGTGTGCGAGCCCGCGTCCTTCACTTCGCAGGTCAATCACAAGCCGACAAATTGGGCACCATGTATGTCGGCACTATTCACGGTTACTGCTATCAACTTCTAACTCGGTACGTTGGTAAATACGAGGCGTATGACGTTATTGATGAAAACCAGCTAGCAGCGTTCTTGCAACGGCAACAGAATTTTCTTGAACTAAAAAAACTTTCCACCAAGAACACTCAGTTCGATGGAATCGCTCGTTTTCGCCAGAACCTTGATGTCATCGAAAATGAAATGCTCGACCTGGATCTAGTGCCTGAATTACTTCGGTCCACGGTCGAGAAGTTTTATGTGATGTTAGATGAATTTCGCCTTCTTACATTTGGCCAACAAATCGCGCGAGCTGTCGATGTCTTGTCAGACCCAGTTATACATGCGGCTGTGTGTGCTGACATTTCACATCTGATTGTCGATGAATATCAAGACGTGAATCCTGCGCAAGAAAAACTGATTCAGATGCTTGCCAAACCAGTTGGTCAGGCGAACCTTGTCGTGGTTGGTGACGATGATCAGGCAATCTACCAGTGGCGTGGCTCCTCAGTTTCAAACATCACTACCTTTTCCGAGCGGTATGAAAATGTGGCAACGTTTGAACTTCTCGCCAATCGCAGATCGCGCCCGCAGATTGTTCAACTCGCAGATGCATTTGCCAAATCGATCCCAGGTCGCCTCCCCAAATCAATGGTCCCCTTTCATGAGCACAATGGCCCATCCGTAGACATAGTGCTGGACTACGACAATGAGGAACAAGAAGCCAATGAGATTGCACAGTCCATAAACAAACTTCGATCCATGGGCTTCAAGTATTCGGACATGGCAGTTTTAGTCCGAGGCAAGAATACTTACCAGTGTCTCCTTGAAGCGTTTGAAAGATTCGCAGTTCCTGTTCAGCCTGGTGGACGAACAGGACTGTTTGAACAACCTGATGCTAATTTCCTTGGTCGTTGCTTTGCTTGGATGGCCGGATTCGAATGGCGCGAAGGTCAGTATTCAAGGACACAGGAATCAGTCACTCTTGATTCGCTAACTAACCTTGCTCGCACCGTTTACTCGCTCAAGTCTTCTGAAATCAAGGCACTTGAGCAAGCGCTTCTTGATGCAAAGGATCGCGTTGGTGCCGATACACGCAACTTGAGCCTCATCGAGATTACCTATTCAATAACAGAGGCCTTGGGTGTTAGGCAGTGGGACATCAACAACCCTCTCTACCAATCACGCCTCGGGACAATCGCAAGGTTCAGCAAATTCATCGCTGATTATGAAGCTATGCAGAAGCGCTCGCGAGTTGCAACAGATGGCGATGGTAATCAAGCCGGCTATGGCAACCAGGGCGAGTGGTACTTCAAGAATCTTGCCAGCCTGATGCTCAATGTAGCGATGGGCGGCTACATGGATTTCGAAGGTGAAGAGGATCTGCTTTCTGATTCTGTAGCTCTCATGACAGTTCACGCGGCAAAGGGACTGGAATGGCAGATTGTATTCGTACCTTCTATGACCCAGAGACGGTTTCCAAGCAGCCGTACCGGGCAAGTGAATGACTGGATCATCCCGCGAGAACTATTTGATGCCGCTCGCTACGAGGGTACGGATGCCGATGAACGACGCCTCTTCTACGTAGCAATAACAAGAGCTCGCGAATGGCTGGCACTATCAGCGCACCAACGGGTCAGGACGACTAAGTCAAAAATCTCCCCATACATTCAGGAAGTTTACGACGCTTATGAAGACCAATTGGCATACCCAATGGACTGGGCTGGAGACAGCAAACATGAAGAAAGCCCAGAACTTCACATTACCTACAGCGAGCTAGCTGCCTACCTAAATTGCGGTTACAGCTTCTGGTTACGAAACCGCATTGGGTTCCCACCAGAACTGGTACAGGAAATTGGATATGGCAAAGCAGTCCACCATCTGTTGCGCGTAATTGCTGAAGAGACTCAGCGCAAGAAGCGACAGCTGACTCCTATGGATGTTGATCGCATTCTCGCTACAGATTTCTTTCTCCCCTTTGCGGGAAAAGCCGTTGCAGCACGGTTTCGCGAGAGTGCCCGTGACCTTGTCTTCAAGTATTTACATGAATACGGCGATGACATGCAGCGCGTCTGGGAAACCGAACGTCCATTCGAGCTTGCCCTAGATGGAGTTGTTGTATCTGGTCGAGCAGATGTCATCTTGGATAAGCACGATGGCTCACCGGATACCCTGGCAATTGTTGATTACAAGACCGCTATCGATGACCGCGAACTCGGACTTCAATTGCAGGTCTACGCGGCAGCCGGATTGCGTGAAGGCTTAGATGTCCGCGGCGCATTTCTTCATGACCTAGATCAAGAACAGCGCAAAGAAGTAGACATCACACCGAAATCACTGGATGCCGCACTGAAGATTGTTGAAGATGCAGCTACTGCAATCAAGAATCGTGAGTTTGAACCTAACCCCGAAAAGTCACGATGCTCTCAGTGTGATGTGCGTGCATTTTGTCCCAAAGTTGCTAAGTAAGCGCAACTAATCGCTGGTCGTCAACCAAGTCAGTCCAGAATCGAGCGTGGGCGAAGTGACCACGTCCCACAACATCTGGCTGACCTGGAGCCTGTGACGCTTGAGGGATAAATTCCTCAAGGGACGCGCCAACATGATCTCTAGTAATAACAATGAGGCCCACCTGGTGTCGAGATGCCATCACGCACAAACGTCCAGTTTCCAAGTCAAAGTCAGAAGGGTCAGTGACGTTGGACAAAGGATGCACAACAATCATGATTGGTCGCTCCAAGCCTTGCCAACGCTCTGGAGTATCAATTGAGACTTCACTAAAGTCAGCGCCTAATGCCTTACGCAGCTCACCATTCATCGCTCTGTGCGTAGCACAAATTCCAATGTCTTTCACTGTTACTGCCCTTGGCTTATCCCCTGGTGCAACAACCATTTGGGAACGCCCCATTAAGAGCGTCCGCACGAACTGCTCCACTCGTAAGGTTAATTCGATGTCTACCTCTGGGGGTAACCCCTCTTCCGGCGTTGGCAACGTCACAAGAACTGGCTGTCCACTGTTGAGCATGTTGATTATCCCGACGAGCCTCTGATCAGGTTCATCATTAGAAACCTTTAGAAGTCGCTCATTAGGCTCGGCATACGCAGAGAAATCAAAATTGTAAAACGGTTTCACATACTTCACCGACTCATTCGGGAGTCGCCTGCAAGCAGGGAGGCTGCCGATAAATGCTGTTGCGCGAAGTTCCGGGTCATCAAGAACTACCTCTGGCGCAGGCTTGTGAGGCGGACGTGGCGCTGTTGCCCAACGGCGCACATCAACACTCACTACCGGTGGAATCTGCCCAGGGTCACCAATCATGAAGAACTTTTTGCTCAACTTCGCACATTGCATGAGATCACCCCAAGCCATCTGCCAAGCTTCATCGATTGCAAGCACATCGAAAGGCTCGAGATTCCTTACCCAAGTCCACTTAGCTGTTGTGGAAATATATAGTCCGGGCCCGTGAGGTAGCTCAGCCAATTCAGTTATCCAGGGCACTGTATCTGGAAAGTTATTCGGAGCCTGGCTGCCACTACTTCCAAGGCGAACCGCAGGCAATTGGCCATAATCACGAGCCCACCTGTGCGCGATGTCATCAGCTTGTCGCCGAGTTTGAGCAGCAAGGGATACCCGTTTACCTTTGCGAACAAGTTCCGAGACAACTGCAAGTAGCATGTAAGTTTTTCCTGAACCCGGTGGAGCTTGAACAACAGCAAGTTTGCAGGATCCATTCAGTTCCTTGATTAACGCTTCGCGCAAATCGGAATATTCTTTGTCGATTTCAACATTTGTCATAGCTAGTTGTCCTGCAACTGAGTGATGTCATCAATAACGTTCTCTTCGACTTGCACAGGTGCTCGGCCGTGTGTGAGCCATGCACCCACTCCATCTTTGGCATCCCAGACAGCTTGTGCCTGCTTTGCTGTCAGTGCGCTTGTGTCACAAGGTACAAATATCAGCCGGTGTCCTATCCAACTTGAGTCAAGCGGCTTTGCAGAAATAGGACCGGATACGTCTCTTACCTTGGGTGATTCCCATTCAATGTGGACCGACCAATGTTCTTCATCCACTACTTCTACCTCGCGTACCGAAACCTTTGATTTCGGATTTCCAACAAGCGAGTAATCTTCACCCTCACGAAGTCTGGAAATCTCCCCAATCGGCACTTTTACTTGCCAGTTAGGAATGGTTACACGTCCTACCCCTGTGTTCCAAACATCTGTCACCTCAGCCATAAATGCATGCCCACTGGCTAGCGCCTCAGCGCATAGTTCAGCATCATCATGGACAAGTGATGCTGTGTATGCAACATCTGCTGCTTGCATGCGAAAGTACCCAGCTGCAGCTGCGGAACCGTGAAAGTCTGTTTCGGGGTGAGGAGTAAATACTGGGTCGCCCGAGGAGTCAAGCATTCCTCGTTCCACTCGCTGAAATTCAACTACATACTTATCCATTGTTGACTTGACCAATTTCTCGACGCCGATATTTTCTGCACGGGTATCGTTCGCAAGTATGCGATAGGCATCCACCATCGAATTCCAACGAGCCATGAGTTCACGCCCCAGAGCATCGTGGATTTTTTGTTCAACGAGTGTGAGTGACTTCCCTGCCTTGAGTAAATCAGCACGCTGCTCAACTAATGGAGAGAGAACATCCTTATCAAGTCCCGGATCCAAAGTAGGAGAAACACGTTGCTCACCTGCTGTTCGAACGCGAATACGCTTTTCTGGGAGCACGCCGTCTTCCTTAAACCAAGCAACAGCAGTGGTGAGGTTACCTAAACTCAAAGTGTCGGCGGGAAATGCGTACGCGTCACGCAATGCACGAGCGGCATCAATGATCTGCTGCTGCCCTGTTCGCCCAGATTCTCGAAAGATCCATCCAGATAGGCGCGCGAGAACTGTTAAGGGTTGAGTTCGATCGTCGCCTTTTCGCACTCTCCAATAGGCATACTCAAGATGATGAAACATCTCAACGTGCCGCTCACCTGGAACCCAAATCTGTGGAAGATCCTTGGTGTCAAGGTTGTCCTTTGTAATCGGATTAAATGTGTGTCCCTCGGCTCTAAAGTATTGGCACAGTGCAACGCCGAATTCCTCACAGATTTCAGCCACTGCTTCACGATTTCGACCGTCTCCTGCAGTCAATACGCGAGGTGCTGCATCATTTAGTCGGCCGTACACGATTCCCCACGGCCTAGATTCTCCAGCCATACGGACAAACGCAACCATGAACGGATTGTCCACCAGTCTCACATGAAGCGTTGAATATCTAGGTACGGGCTGGCTAATTTTTGCTGCTTCAAGTTGTCGAACGATGTCTCTTGTACTCACTACACGGTCTCCCACTTCGCTGCAAGAAGCTGGACCTGCAAAGCTCGTTCAACATCCGTCTTTGGGTCGACGCCCTCAAGCAACTCAATTGCACGTCCAACGGATACTGAGCCCAACAGTTTGCTTGCTTCAGTTCCCAGGACTATCGCTCTATCGTCAGCAATTGCTAAGTCTTGGCAGCGTGGGGCTAAATCACAGAAACTCCAGCAAATCTCTTTGTACTCAGTCTTGGAATGAGCTATCCAGTCCTTGAGGTCCACCTCTGCCAGATTTTGCGTTTTCTTGCTTATCAATTCCTGCGCAAGATTATCGAGACGCTCAAAGCCAAGAGCTGCACGCCTGGCTTGGTAGGTCAAGTCTTCATTCGCACGAATTACTGGACTGTTGGTTCCAGGCCAAGTGAATACCAGGTAGCCGTTTGTGCTGACTACAGGTGGATTAGTCAAACCGAGGGAATCTACGGTGATTTGGAGAGCATGCTGATAAACCCCAGCCTGAGCACGGGCTGTTGAAATTTCATTTGAGTCCGTATGTCCACCTCGGTCAGGGAACACTTTGATTTCACCGACTCGGATCACCCACTCGTCGTCTACGCGCTGAATTGATGCCACATCAATAATCAAGGTTGCTTCTGGCAGCATCACTCCTTTTGGGATTTTCAACATCAAGCCAGCAATGATTGTTGTAGGAATGAACTTCTTGTCTTTCGACAGGTTGACAAGAAGTTCATGCGATTTTTCAAGGGCAGCATCTACGGACTTGATGCTTTTGCCACCATTCATCGTCAATCTGAGATCAAGAAATCCAGAACTGTTCGCTTCTAGAATTCCAACCTTTTCCATCGATTCACGAATTACTTTGGCTTCATCCTTAAATAGCCACCCTTCAAATTGAAGACCGCGCGTGATAGCAAATGGCGACTGACCATACTCTGGTTGGTAGCCCAACGAGAGTGCAACATCGGCCAACTTCACGTTGAGAACAGCGCTCAAGGTATTCGTTTCGCATTGCGGGTTCTTTACCCACTGTTCAAAGCGACCTCGGGTATTTCGCCTTGCTTCATCAGTCAGTTCGTCCAGCCCAGCCATTTCGCTTAACCTTCCTTCCACTCACGAAGAATGTTTAGAACCCACACAGCGTCCTGTTCAGTTAGAACTGGGCGACCGTACTGGATTGCCTTTTTAATTTTGGATTGTCCTCCGTTGTAACCTTGGACAACAAATGCAGTTCCCGCAGTAGCAGGCGACTCTTTGAACTCATAACCAGCACTGGAAACCAAAGCAGAGAACTTGGATTCACTCAGCATTAACGTGCCGGTGACAACGACGATTTTAATTCTTGAATTGGTTCGAATCTCTGCTGCAATCGATTGCAATTCAGTTTCAGGTCGACCTAATGCCACATGCCTTCGACGAATTAACGGTTTAGCACCCGGAACCTTTGGGGTCGGAATTGGCACTGTTTTCGAAGCCAACTCTTCACAATGTGTGCGCATTTCGGCACTCTGCTCATAGAGAACCTTAAATAAGGCTGCGGTAGCTACTGCATCGACTTTTGCCTCATGTGGAGCAAGAAGATCAATATCTAAATACGCACATACGTCTAGAAGAGAATGTCCATTTACTTGATGTTTCAAAATCCTTTTCGACCAGTCGAGCGTACAAACAAATGGTAAATCAAATGGCGGCAATCCAGCATCAGCAAAGGCGAGCGAAATGACAGCTTGTTCAAACTCCTTTTTATGAGCAACGACAATTCGTTGGTCAAAATACGGAGCAATACTGGGCCAAACTTGCACGAATTCTGGTGCAGCGTCGAGCTGGTCCAAGGAAAGTCTGGAATAACTCAAAGACTGCTTCATCGGAGGTACAGGCGGCTTTATGACACTCTCAAAGATTGAAGAAGCGCAGAGAAGGTCATCCAGTGCGACAATTCCAATTTCAGTAGCGCGTGCTGAACTGTCACGTGAAGTAGTTTCAAAGTCCAGTACTGTGAATCGCGTGGCCATGCAGCACCTCATCCATGTTGGCTAAGTTGCAACAAGTCTACAAAAATTACTGACTACCTTCAGCAGGCTTGCAATTGATAGCTGATTATTCATTGGGTTGGCCAGAGGCGACATTTGGCAGGATGAACGGCGTTTCAATTAGAGTGCACACTTGGAGATTAAGACATAGATCAGACTAGTGACACTAATAGATATTTTGTGAATATCCTGCGGTTAAATCAAGATGGTCGGATTTCTAAAACCAGGACAAAATTTGCAAGACGTTGCCTATTTGTCACTATCGTGGACTAGCCTCGTATTCAAACATGATGGATTTTCAAACTCGAAGAGCACACTTGGAGTCCGAAATGTTTTGTTTTGACGGTAACCGACGCACCAAAGTGAGTTAGTTAATGATTGGTCGAAAGGCGTAGATATGTCACAGATCCCACCTGGCACAAAATGTGAAGAGTGCGAAAACGACGAACTGGCCACGCTGATTTGGAGCGCTGGAGGCGAAGCAATCCCTGTTTGTGAAAATTGTTGGGATGGGTACTGTGATTCTTTGAGAGACTATATCGAGCTTGATGGAACGGTGGTCATCGACCACAGCCACGGGCAAAACCAGCACATAATTTCAAGAACTGTGAGCCTTCAAGAAATCGATGCTCCACATCGCCCATATGTGATTGTCGAAATCAAAAAGACGCGGCGATCAACCATCCCCTACACATGGACTGCACTTCCAGGAGATTTTCAAAACGAGCAGGAGGCAGAAGCAACCTTAGATTCCTTGACTACGGAAAAATCCTTTAAGAACAAGCACCTAGGTATCCGACACAAACATGCGATTCAACCGGATGAAACCAGCTTTTGGAAGGCAAGAAATGCTCGGATTCGAGCAATTTCAAAGTCAACTCCTTCGGAATATCTCATCGAAAGGTTTGACCGCCTTGGCACATATCAATCTACCCACATATTTGAAGTTGAAGGTGATTGGCGCAGGACTGATGTCGAAATAAATCGCTCCGAAACAATTACGACTATTGGGACATTCGAAAACCTCATTGAGGCCCTTGTAGCACAAAGCGATGCAACTGGTATCGGAGAAGAGATGACATTCATTTATTTAAGTGATTATGTTCATGAGTTAATTCCTCTATTGCGCAATGATGGACAGGACTTTCCGAATACCTCGCTCGAAGGTTGGGAATCCTATCCGTTTTACAGTAATTCAAATTTGGCAGACATTGATAATTTGGAGGAGGCCTTGCATGAAAAATTTCCGGAATCATGGACGTACACACCTACCACGGCATCCATAAATGAAAACCAGCTCCTAAGCATTGCCGGACCAAACATGAGCGGATTCATGCTTCTTGATACAGATTCTGAGAATTTACGGCCACTTATTACAGATGCCTTACTCACAGACTGGTGGATGTCGAGCGGTTTTGGTCCGATCACATGGGATGGAAGTACAACCATCGGATTTTCCGGACCAAATGTATTGGTTACAGACGTTACAGGCGACAGACAAAATGATTTTACAATTCAACCAATCAGCACGCCGAATGATGTTCTTGAGGAACTCGCAGATTACATCATTAATAACACAAACGTTGCTGAGGCTTTTCTTCTGAATGCTATTGGGATGACTGACTTATCTAATGGCCCGTACTTTGACTACCGAGACGCAAAATATCATGATGAAGAAAATCATCAGGAAGTTCTCGTTAGTTTGAATGAAGTCCAGAAAAAAGAACTCATAAGTCGAGTGGAAGACAGCTCAGAACATCTCAAAGAAGTTGCAAACGCTCTTAGAAATTCTAAGACACGTCTAGGTAAAAGAATTTATAAGCTTCTTCCACAAATGCAGGAAGGTGAAATATCTACTTATGAAATGTTGGATGTACTTCGCGGTGAAGATGGCTAGTGAACATCTCGCGCTCTTTTGCCCGTAAATGCGTGAGTGCGTTGCAGTCATTCCAGAAGCTGACCTATAAAAATTAGAGGCACAAGGGTTGAAACTTTTCAATCATCATTCAACCAGAGCAACGAATCCAGCTCAACAAGCGAAATGTTCAATTCCTTAGCCACCGCTCGACATACTTCATAAATACCTGCATCCTTAAAAAGGCCAACAGGGACACCCGCTTCGGACAATTGTTTGAGCACACGCACATCAACCTTGATTGTGTCTGCACCACAAAGCATTCTCAGGTATTCAAGGAGTGCTGGACCAATACCTTTGACATCAATAACATTCTGGACTGCCGCATGTGCACCTCCAGAATCATGAATCGAAGGCAATAAAGCCCAACGTGAACATATTTCTTCCTCGTCAGATAACTTTGCCTTCTTTCCATAGTCCAGCAGGACTTGAGCCACACGAGACATACCAGGAACTTCATCCTTACGTAAGCGCAGAAATGTTGGTGGGTTTGCGGCGAGATCTTTTAGCGAGCCGTCACGCTCATTTGCGTAACGTTGAATGATTTTGGGCTTTACATACGAAGTGTATTTACGCTGACGCGAGCCAATGACATCAACCACCATGGTTCCACGATGGCCAACGTAGGACTTGCCCATCTCGGTTGCACGCTTACGAAATTGTGGATTGGCTTCCATGCGTCTTGCCAAGTGAGAACACACAGAATCTAAGTTGTCTAAAGAGAACGCCATACCTGTTTCTAGCAGATGAAAAACGCTGAGTCGGTTCAATACGAGGGAATCGTCTACATCACACCAAAATTGCAGCTACCGTTGATTAATTTCCGGGCGTTGGTCAGGTTGTCGAGTATCCACTAATCGCGACGTACCATTGCCATATGCGCACATCTCGGGCACTACTCATTCCGTTGGTCTTTTTAGCAACAGCACTCGCGTCAGGATGCACGCCTAAATCGGATTCCATCACTTATCAACTCTCCCTAACGTCGAACACGTCCGAAGCGGAGTCTGGAAAAGACGGTGCCGTCACGGCAAATGTGTCGACCCAAGGTGGTGGGAATGTCAACGCTTTCGTCGGTGTTCAGGCACAAGATAGTTCCGGTAGCTGGGTCACATGGAGCGAACCGATCAAATTTTCGCTTCCCGCGACGCAGGATTTTCATGGCACCTGGCTTGCAGGCGACACCAACTATCGTGTCGCGCTGTGGTCATCAAAGACAGCATTGAACGAGGCACCGTTGGCTACTTCATCCCCAATCAAAGTGACTGGGTGGGATTACCGAGCTGTTTACGACGAGTTCATAGCCGCAGAAACGAAGGCACTTTCAGGCTGGCCCACCTACTACCAGGAACAGGCAAAGTGCCTGTCGTTACCCAACCGCAGAGGCAATCTCGCGACATTCCAGAGTTGTTACGAAAAGTATGACCTCGCCTTTAAAAATGTCGTTGCCTTGAATTCTGAATACCTCACGTTCCTGAATTCATTCGAGGTACCTCCGTCGATCACAGACGAGTTCCGCGCTTATCGAAACACAGTCGCAATTGCTGACACCAGGCTCGCCTCGATGTATGAAGTGTTCTGTACTGACGAACCACATTCCACACTCGACTGGTACAACTGCGTTGGATCAAGCGATGTGTCTGAATCGTGGGACAGGTACTACGTCATCCAAGACGACATCATTCCTACGCGTAGCGACTTGGCGTATGCATTTGTTGATCACGGATTGCCGAACTTTACCGACTAAACAAGCAATCTCAGCATTACTGAGATTAACCATTGTTCATTGATGTAAAATCGCATCATGAAAATAGCGCGGTCGTTTCTTATTCCACTCACTCTTCTCTCAACTTTGATCCTGTCAGGTTGTGGGTCGAAGATCGATCCAGCAACAATTCAGCTTTCGCAATCGACAACGGTAACTGAAGCTGAAGCCGGCAAAGATGGGATAATCACCGCAAAGCTATCCACGTCTGGCGATAAGTCAGTTAAAGCCTTCGTAGGAGTGCAATCACAGTCTGGAACTGGAAATTGGCTGACCTGGAGTGAACCAGTTGAGATCGAATTGCCTGCAACGAAAGACTTCAGCGCGCCATGGGTTGTCGGTGACACGAAGTACCGTGTCGCACTTTGGTCCTCGAAACCCAAAAATTCCGAAACTCCAATTGTCACCTCAGCACCCGTTGACATTACAGGTTGGAACTACAAAGCAATTTATGAGGTTTTTACAGCCGCGAGAACAAAGTCGAATTCCGGCATTGATGCTTTTTATACTGAAAAAGCAAAATGCTTTTCTCTTCCAAATAATCGCGGAAATATTTCGACTTTCAGGAAGTGTTACTCGAAATATTCCGCATCGTTTAAAAATAATGTAAAACTTAATTCAGATTACACGCAGTTTCTAGTTTCGTATGAAGTCCCACCTTCACTCTCGAGTGAATTTCGAGCCTATCGAGAAGCAGCGAGTTCCTACGGAAATCAGTTTGAGTGGATTTATGACGTTTACTGCTCAAACAAGCCTGAAACATATCAAGACTGGCAAAATTGCGTAGGGTCAACCATTGGAACGAAAGACTCTTGGACAAAATATGCAACGTTAGGTGACGCACTCACAGCTGCACGCGGCAAACTTGCATCCGCATTCGTAGATCTCGGACTTCCTGACTTCACCACGCAGTGACAACGAGGTCGCAAAACACGTGATTGAGTTTTGAGATCTTCAGTCAGTCAATCACTGAAGCAATTGCCTTAACCCTCGGGCAACGGGTTCGGAAGTGCCCCGCCATAACGACGATCACGTGACGCGAACAGCTCACACGCATGCCACAAATGCCGGCGATCAAAGTCCGGCCACAACGTAGGCAAGAACACCATCTCGGCATACGCACTTTGCCATAGCAAAAAGTTGCTAATCCGCTGTTCGCCACTGGAACGAATAAACAAATCAACGTCCGGCATGTCTGGTTCGTCGAGATACTTGGCAATCGTTTTGTCAGAAATTTTGTTCGGGTCTAATCGTCCGGCTGCAACTTCACGTGCGATTGCCGCAGTCGCATCAACAATCTCGGCTCGGCCACCATAGTTCACACACATCGTCACAGTCAGTCGACGATTCTTAGCGGTGAGTTGCTCACATGCTTCGAGTTCTTCGATCACGGACTTCCACAACTTCGGGCGACGACCAGCCCAACGAATCCGTACACCCATGTCGTTCATTTCGTCACGACGACGTCGAATCACATCGCGATTGAAGTTCATCAAGAAACGAATCTCTTCAGGCGACCTGCGCCAATTCTCAGTCGAAAACGCATACGCCGACAACCATTCGACACCGAGATCGAGCGAACCATATATACAGTCCATCAAACTTGCTTCGCCAGCTTCGTGCCCCGCAGTGCGCGGTAACCCGCGTTCTTTGGCCCAACGACCATTGCCATCCATCACAATCGCCACATGGCGCGGGACTAACTCACGCGCAATCGCAGGAGCCGTCACTCCAAGCGGATGAGCTGGCGGTTGAGTAACCATGTCGTAAGTCTGCCACGCACTCGCTAGTGACGATCCACTAACGGCAGCGACCGAAGATTGCGTTCCATATGCCACTGGGTATACGCAGTCACAATGCCAGTGACTTCGCGCTGGACACCCATCTCAGCACTATCTGCGATTGCCCAATCGCCCGACAACAATGCGGCAATCAAATCAATGGACTCATTCTTTGGAGCCACACTGCCCGGCGGACGATGTTGAGCACACACTGCTCCACCCGATGGCACATGGAAAAACGGTTGCACACCAATCACGCCACACACCACACACGCATCCAACGTGGGTTCATACCCAGCAAGCGCTAACGATCGCAACAAGAATGCATCGAGCACCAACGACGGGTCATGCTCGCCGGACGTTAAAGTACGAAGCGCACCGATCAGCAATAAATACTGTGACTCCGACGAAACCGATTCTTCAGACGTCAATCGATCCGACGTTTCCAACATCGATTGCCCAACAGTCCACATCGGATAATCCAAGGTCATGTCTTGACCATATGAATTGAGAAGCTCGGCCTGAGTGATGATGTCGAGGTTGCGACCTTCGTGAATCAACAAATCCACCCGACTAAAAGGCTCCAAGCGTGACCCGAACTTACTCTTTGTGCGGCGAACACCTTTTGCCACGGCACGAACTTTGCCGCGATCACGCGTTAGCAATGTGATGATTCGGTCGGCTTCGGCCAGTTTGTGCGTTCGCAACACGATGGCTTCGGTGCGATAACTGGGCATACCCCTATCGTGACACGATTCGGTACCTAAATCGGGTAATGTCCAAATCATGGAAGACAACAACAATCAGCCCGTGGCGTATTCTCTCGAACCGTCATCATTTCGTCGCACATTACGCACCTTGACCTATTGGATTGCTTTCCTGGTCGTAGGTCGATGGGTTATTGATCGGAACTTGAACTTTGTGTTCCTGATTGTGTTGTCATGGCTAGCTGCAATCGCAATGGACCCCGTCATCAGTTGGCTTTCAGCTCGCGGGCTTCGTCGAGGCGCTGCAACCGGTGTAGTCATGGCTGGGTTGGTCATCCTGGGTGCGTTATTCCTCGCCTTGTTCGGTGGAATCCTGTTCACTCAGGCCGCGTCGCTCATTGAATCTGTTCCATCACTCGTGACTAGCGTCGTGGAGTGGTTAAACACCACATTCAAACTGACACTAGATCCGACGCAAGTCATCACCAAACTCAACATCTCGCCATCACAAATAGCTAATTGGGCAGGCAACTTCGCCGGCGGAATCGTCGGCGTGCTGTCGACACTGATCGGTGGAATTTTCCAGTTGCTGACGATGTCACTGTTCGCGTTTTATTTCGCTGCCGAAGGTCCACGAGTTCGACGAGTCATCGCATCGTGGCTGCAACCGACTGCCCAAAAAGTTTTCGTGACCACCTGGGACATTGCAGTGCGCAAGACGGGTGGATTCGTCGTGTCCAAGATGGTGCTCGCCGCATTCTCAGCCACAGCGCACGGAATCTTTTTCGCCGTCATCGGAATTCCGTACTGGTTACCCATGGCATTGATTACCGGGATCACGAGCCAGTTCATTCCGACAGTCGGAACCTACCTTGGCATTTTGGTGCCCATTCTGTTTGCCGTGTTCAACAATCCACTTGATGCGTTATGGATTGCAGTCTTTGCAGGCATTTACCAACAGATTGAAAACTATTTCCTGTCACCGCGCATCAGTCGCCGCACAATGGACATTCATCCCGCAATTGCATTCGGGTCTGTGATTATTTTTGCAAACCTATTTGGTGCAATGGGAGCGTTGATTGCGATTCCATTGGCGGCCGCAATTGTTGCGATTGTCGATACCTATGGTCATCGCTACGAATTGATTCCCGAACTCGGAAACCAAGAATCGCGTTAGAACCCTAAGCGATCAAGTTGCTTGGGGTCGCGCTGCCAGTCTTTAGCGATCTTGACGCGTAAGTCTAGGTACACCGGAACACCGAGTAACGATGCAATGCCAATACGAGCGTCCGTGCCCACTTGTTTCAAGCGACTGCCACCCTTGCCAATGATGATGTGCTTTTGGCTTTCGCGTTCCACATACACAATTGCGTAAATATCCATCAACGGTTTGTCAACTGCACGACCTTCACGCAAACCCATTTCATCAACAACGACTGCAATTGAGTGCGGCAGCTCGTCTTCCACACCTTCGAGAGCTGCTTCGCGAATCAGTTCGGCAATCATGACCATTTCAGGTTCATCCGTGAAGTCGCCTTCGGGATACAACGCAGGACCATCAGGCAGCATCGAGACCAGCAAATCAGTCAGCAACGTGACTTGATCGCCACGCGTTGCCGATACGGGAACAATTTCTTCCCACACAAAACCAAGCTCTTCGCCAAGCTTCGACACGGCCAGCAGTTGTTCACCAAGTGCTTGACGGTCGCCTACTTTGTCAGTTTTCGTGACAACCGCAACCTTGCGCGTCTTGCCCATCGCAGCGATCTGGGTTGCGATAAAGCGATCTCCAGGACCAATAGGTTCATCAGCAGGAAAACACATCACAATCACATCAACCTGTGACCACGTTTCGGCAACTAGTGCATTCAAACGTTCGCCGAGCAACGTGCGCGGACGGTGAACACCAGGAGTATCAACCAAGACGAGCTGGCCATCGGGCTGATTGATGATTCCGCGAATCACGTGGCGAGTTGTTTGCGGACGACTTGAAGTAATCGCGACTTTCTCACCAACCATCGCGTTTGTCAGCGTGGACTTACCGACATTTGGTCGACCAACAATCGAAGCAAATCCGCTACGCATGTGACACTTCCCTGGTGAATGAGTGTGAAGCAACCTGAAAGTCAGATGCAGTTTCTGTTTTCACGACTGAATGGCTACGTATGGAAATGAATTTTGAGAAAGCGGCGCTCATGCGTGCACAATTTCAATAACTTCGCCAGCTTTATCGCACACAAAAATCGGGACACTTCCACCGGCTACTGCGATAACAACATCGCGGTCGGACTGGTCCAGAGTGTGAGAATCCGATGCGAATGCGACTGCTTCAATACCCTGGGCACCTGACGCCACGGCTTGCGATACCGCCAACACAATTGCGGAAAGCGCGAGCTCGCCGATCGTGACATTCGCACTTGAATACGTGCGACCTGTTGTGTCACGAACAGCAGCGCCTTGCTCAGCATTCACTCGCGACTTCGCTCCACGTGCAAGTGTGATGATTTTTTCATCCTCCGGATCACGATCAGTCATCATCGTCATCCGTTTCGACAAAAGGATCATGCTCAACATGCACTGTGCCAATGCGGTTACGTCGACCAGCCGCAGACTCCGCAGTCAAAACCCACGCACCGATAGTCACTTGAGCTCCAGGGAGTGGAACGATACCCAAACGCTTAGCCATCAAGCCAGACACGGTATCCACGTCTTCGTCAACAAGTTCGATGTGCAACAGATCAGCAAGATCATCAATGTGAAGTCGCGAACTAATACGGAATGCGCCTTCGCTAAGTTCCTCAATATCTGGCGCAGCCACATCGTATTCGTCTGCAATGTCGCCAACGATTTCTTCGAGCACATCTTCAATGGTGACAAGTCCCGCCGTGCCGCCGTATTCATCAACGAGCACAGCAAGATGCGTGCGAGCAGTCTGCATGTCGCGCAATAACTCGTCGACTGAACGACTATCAGGAACCATAAATGCCGGACGCATGTGTTCATCAACGCGTTCAGTAGTTTGCGATTCTGTGTGTTCGAAAATGCGTCGCGAGATATCTTTTACATAAATCACGCCGACAATGTCGTCAATGTTTTCGCCGACCACTGGAATACGCGAATAGCCTGAACGCAAACTGAGTGACATTGCTTGGCGAAGTGTCTTCGAGCGCTCAATCCACACCATCTCGGTGCGCGGCACCATCACTTCGCGAGCAACAGTGTCACCAAGTTCGAACACCGAGTGAATCATCTGGCGTTCATCATCTTCGATAACCGAATCAGCGCC
>CANFOW010000024.1 GCA_947448865.1 Actinomycetota bacterium | reverse complement strand
TAGACTGAAACCCTTACGTGCAATGGGGCACATCTATTCCCAACTCACCAAAAAGTGGAGACTTTCATGTCAAGCATTGCTGATATCCATGCCCGCGAAATCCTTGATTCCCGAGGCAACCCAACTGTTGAAGTTGAAGTTGTGCTTGACGACCAATCCTTTGGCCGCGCCGCAGTTCCGTCTGGCGCTTCCACGGGAGCATTTGAAGCTGTGGAACTTCGAGATGGGCAAGCCCGTTACCTAGGTAAAGGCGTCACTCAGGCCGTGAATGCGGTTCGCGATGAAATTTTCGATGCGGTTCTCGGTCTTGATGCAACTAACCAGCGCGTAGTTGACGAAACCATGATTGAACTCGATGGCACCGATAACAAGGCGCGTCTTGGTGCGAATGCAATTCTTGGTGTTTCACTTGCAGTAGCAAAAGCTGCTGCGGCGTCTGCCGAACTTCCGCTTTACCGCTATGTCGGTGGACCGAATGCACACGTGCTTCCTGTTCCCATGATGAACATCATTAATGGTGGAGCACATGCTGATAGCGATGTTGATTTCCAGGAATTCATGATTGCTCCCATTGGCGCTGAAACTTTTGGCGACGCATTACGAATGGGCGCCGAGGTGTACCACACGCTTAAAGGTGTCCTCAAAGCCAAGGGCTATGGCACTGGACTTGGTGATGAAGGTGGCTTTGCTCCGAACTTGCCAAGCAACCGAGCAGCACTCGACCTGATCTCAGAGGCAATTACTAAAGCGGGATTTGCTCTCGGAACCGACGTTGCGCTTGCAATGGATGTCGCAGCAACAGAGTTTTTCAAAGATGGTAATTACCACGTAGAAGGTCAATCAAAAACAACAGAACAGATGATTGATTTTTATGCATCACTTGTTGCTGATTTCCCCATCGTGTCTATTGAAGATCCACTAGCCGAAGACGAGTGGGATGCCTGGGTTGCAATCACGTCTGCACTCGGTGGGATCACTCAAATCGTCGGCGATGACCACTACGTAACAAACACTGAGCGCATTGCTCGCGGTATTGCTTTGAAGTCTGCGAACGCACTTCTTGTGAAGGTCAATCAAATTGGTTCGTTAACCGAAACAGCAGATTCAGTCGACATGGCACATCGCGCCGGCTTCCGCACAATGATGAGTCACCGATCTGGCGAAACCGAAGATGTCACAATCGCCGACTTGGCTGTGGCGTTTAATTGTGGCCAGATCAAGTCCGGCGCACCTGCACGTACAGACCGAGTTGCTAAGTACAACCAGCTTCTTCGCATTGAAGAAGACTTGGGATCGGCGGCACGGTACGCAGGTCGTAACGCGTTCCCGCGTTTTCAGGCTTAGTCAAGGCACACTAAATAGGTGGCATTGGCTTATAGACCGACAGGACGTGCACTGGCATTCGCTATTGCAGTCTTTTTCGTCGTGCTGTCGTTTGCGGTGCCGCTGCGTGCTTTGATTCGGGAAAAACGTGAAGTAGGGATTCTTGCTGCACAACTAACGAGCCAACAGCAAGCGATTGCTGATCTTAAGCAAAAGCAAACCCGCTTACGAGATGCTGCTTATGTCCAAGCCCTTGTGCGGGCGCGATTGAACTATGTATTTCCGGGTGAAATTGGTTTTGTTGTTTTGGATAAAGAAACCTCAACCGCGATTTCTAGTGTGCCTGGCGCGCTCGTCCCGAACAATGATGCTCCGTGGTACAGCAAACTATGGATGAGTACAAAACTCGCCGATCAACCCAATTCTGCGAATGACCCACTCGTCGTTCAGACCCCAGCCCAGTAGAAGGCCATCGTGATTTCTCCAGATGACCAGCAGGTCATTGAACAGCAACTCGGCCGCGCCATTCGCGGCGCTCTTGAGGTAGCTCATCGATGTGCCTGTGGTCAACCAGATGTTGTCGTGACGGCGCCTCGACTTGAAGATGGTTCGCCGTTTCCGACGATGTATTACTTGACCTGCCCTAAGGCCACGGGCGCAGTGGGAACGTTAGAAGCGAAGGGCGTTATGCGCGAACTTCAACAAGAACTAGATGATGATCCTGAACTTGCACATGCATATGCCCAAGCACACGAGTCTTACTTAAAGTCCCGCGAGTTGTTAGGACATGTTGACGAGATTGCCGGAATTAGTGCTGGTGGTATGCCCAATCGCGTTAAGTGTTTGCATGTTTTAGCTGCGCATGCACTTGCAGTAGGTCGTGGAGTAAATCCATTAGGAGATCGGGTACTTGATTTAATTGGTGACTATTCAGGTGGTCGCTGTTGTGTGGAGGTAACGCCTTGAGAGTTGCAGCGATTGACTGTGGAACTAATTCGATTCGTTTGTTGATTGCGGACATTGACAACAACACGTTGACCGATGTTGTGCGCATGATGATTGTGGTTCGACTTGGTGAGGGAGTAGATCGCACTGGCGAGTTTTCGCAGGCAGCTCTCGAACGCACGTTTGCTGCTGCCGAAATTTACGCAGATCTCATCGCAGAACATAAGCCAGAACGCATTCGTTTTGTTGCTACGAGTGCGAGTCGCGATGTTTCTAATCGAGACGTATTCGTTGATGGCATTCTTGCACGACTCGGTGTTGCACCGGATGTCATCAGCGGTGATGAAGAAGCGCAGCTGTCATTCTCAGGAGCAACGGCAGATTTAGTCAATGATGCACACGCACCTGAATCTCCGTATCTCGTTGTAGACATAGGCGGCGGTTCGACTGAGTTTGTTCTTGGTGTGACATCTCCTTTGAGTGCTATCAGTACCAATGTGGGTTGCGTTCGCATGACGGAACGACACTTAGTTAGTGATCCGCCAACGGATGAACAGATTGCCTTAGCTACTCGCGACATTGATGATGCGATTCGGACAGCTGGAGAAGTTGTTGCGATGGATCAAGCAAAGAGTCTCATCGGACTTGCGGGCTCAGTCACAACTGTGGCGGCTTTGGCTTTAGGTCTTGAGCATTATGACTCGGACGTGATTCATGGAAGCCGTATCAGTGCGTCTGATGTGCATCGAGTAACTCAGATGTTGTTAGGTATGACTCGCGCTCAACGTGCGGTCTTAGGGCCAATGCATGAAGGTCGGGTAGACGTGATTGGCGGAGGAGCATTGGTGCTTGACCGCATCATGTTGCTCACGGGTATTACCGAGGTTGTTATTTCCGAGCGGGACATTCTCGATGGCATCGCTAGGGCACTAGCAACCTAGTCTGAAAAAATTCGACAAATCATCACCCTCAAGTTTGAGATTGTGACTGTACCTGTCAGGATTAGAGGGCACAGCCCCTGTAGCCCAATCGGTTAGAGGCACACGACTTAAAATCGTGCCAGTGTGGGTTCAAGTCCCACCAGGGGTACCACTAGAGAGTGAGCCGAAAGTCCCGTAACTCGCGGGCTAGTTGCTCACGGGTCATGTCATCGACTAGGCCGGCGCACTGGCGCCCAATGACGGCAAGTTGATCCCCCAGAGAAGCCGGCGACAACTCAGGCACCAGGCGACGCGAGACTCCTGTTGCATCGAGTGCCAGGTCTGCGAGTCGTTGAATGATCAGCCGAGAATCCGTGATGCGCGTTCCCTGTGACAACTTTTCCAGGCTGATTGTCTGCAGTCGATTGACTGTGCGTTCAAGTTGCAGATCGAATTCGGATTGGGTGGTCACGGGTACACGGTATCTCACTGTGCAATCTGGCCATGGGTTTGGCAGACTTGAAGCATGAGCGAAATGCACTTGTTTCTTGATACTGACATTCGTGGTCCTTGGCCAACTGGAACTGAAGTTATTTACTTCGGTATGGGTTGCTTTTGGGGTGCAGAAAAGAAACTCTGGATTGTTCCTGGTGTCGTGAGCACAGCTGTTGGTTACATGGGTGGCACGTCGAGTGATCCTACGTATCCACTTGTGTGCACTGGTACGACCGGACACGCTGAAATCGTGATGGTGGCTTATGACCCCGCTCGGACATCGATTTATGACTTGCTCAAAGTTTTTTGGGAAAATCACGATCCCACTCAAGGTAACCGTCAAGGTAACGACATTGGCACTCAGTACCGCAGCGCTGTTTATTGGACGACCGACGAACAAGAAGCGTGGGTTCGTGCGACACATGACGCATACAACGACGTTTTAGCCGCACATCATCTCGGACCGATTACGTCTGAACTTGATGAAGCAGGCGACAAGATTTTTTGGTACGCCGAGGAATATCATCAGCAGTACTTGATTAAGAATCCAAACGGATACGACTGCCATGCGAACACGGGATACTTCCTACCGTCGCAAGAAGTAGTGAACGCTTAATCCACTCGTGTGTATTGCCGAGTTTTTGTCTCGGGCATTTGTATAACCATGACTAAAAACATCACGGTGATGACAAGTGCAACGATGAATGGCATTTGGAATCCATTTGTGACGTCGCGCAAATAGCCCATCACAAGCGGTCCGATAATAATTCCGAAGTCGCTCATCATTTGATACGTGGACACAACAGGACCACCTTTACGACCGGCCACAATATCTCCGATGACCGATGATGCGCCTGCTCCCAGGAAGGCCATACTCGCGCCGACTAACGCCATGTAAATGTAAAACTGTGCGAGTGATTCGTGATACACGATGACAAGCATCGCGAAGGTGAGTAAAAACGCGCCGAGCAAAAGCGTTGGCTTGCGTCCGCGAACATCTGTCATGCGACCCGCAGGAAGTAGTAGCGCTGCTTGAGCAATGCTTGATGCCAGGAAACCCATACTTGAAACTGCTGGTGATTTATGAAGCACTTCAATGACAAAGATGGGAAGCAGCGCGGTACGCATTCCAAACGTTGTCATGCCGGCTGTCACATTGAATGACAACGTAGCCCAGTATTCGCGCAGTTTCAGCGCTGCTCGTAATGGCATGTGTGGTTCGGCAGGCCCGCGATTATCGTCGTGATCGGGATGCCCGAGACCCTTGGGAAGAGCAAAGTATGCAACGCAGGCAGCCATAGTGAGCGTTCCTGAGTACACAAAGAATGGCGCGCGAATACTGGCAGCAACAACAAGGCCTCCGACAGCGGGTCCAGCGAGGCCACCAAGCAGGAAGCCGCTTTGATAGGTACTCGAGGCTCGACCGCGATGTTCTGCGTTGACCACGCGCAGCAACAGCGACATAGCTGACACTGTGAACATTGACGATCCTGTGCCACCTAAGCCACGCAGAACGAGTAATTGTTCGTAACTCTGAGACAAACCTGCGAGCGCACTCGATACGCCAACAATGCTTAACCCAACCCACAGCACAGCACGTTCACCGAACTTATTGACTAGCCACCCGGACGGAGTCGCGCTAGCGAAACGCATGAACGCAAAAACGCTGATGACGGCACTTGCTTGCAGCGCTGACACATGAAATGACTTTGCGAATACCGGAATGACAGGTGCAACAATTCCAAAACCTAAAGCGACACTGAAAGATACGCCCGTGAGCGCAATAACTTCTTTGGGTAAATCTTTGAAGTACCTGTCAAACAATCGACGCATCAGAAACTATCGACGACTGTGAATCCGTGACTTGCAAGGTAACTTAAGACTGCATCGCGATGATCAAAGCCGCGCGTTTCAAGTTCCACGTCAACATCGACTTCGTGTACTGACAAGTGCGGATCAATGCGAGTGTGAGATACCTGTACGACATTCGCACCGGTCTCACCAATCGATGTCAGTAGCCGGGCAAGTGATCCAGGAACATCGGGGATGCGTACTTGAAGCATGAAGAATCGTCCTGCTGCAGCCAAGCCAGTGCGTACAACGCGGGATAACAACTGCGGATCAATGTTGCCACCGGAAATACTTGCGACGACTGGTCCTTCGAAATGACTTGGGTTATCCAGAATTGCTGCAAGTGCTGCGATACCGGCTGGCTCAACAAGCAACTTGCTGCGTTCCATTGTGAGGAGCAATGCGCGTGCGAGCGAATCTTCTGTGACCGTAATAATTTCATCAACGTGCTGTTGAATTAGCGCAAACGGAATATCTCCTGGACGTCCAACTGCGATTCCGTCGGCCATGGTCGCCATTCGATCAAGTTTTTGTGGCGAGCCTGCCTTCAACGACAGTGGATATGCAGCAGCTTCGGCAGCCTGAACACCAATGACGCGAACATCGGGACGCAGTGTCTTGATGGCAAGCGCAGTGCCTGCGAGTAAGCCACCGCCACCCGTGCATACAACCACTGTGCGCACATCTGGGTTTTGTTCCAGAATTTCCAGACCCATCGTTCCTTGACCAGCCACGATGTGTTCGTGATCAAACGGATGTATGAAAATCGCTCCCGTTTGCTCCGAGAATTCCCGTGCTGAAACCAACGCTTCATCAATAGTCGTTCCGCTGAAGTGGACGGTTGCGCCGTATCCGCGGGTGGCTTGCAGTTTTGGAATTGGGGCACCGTTAGGCATAAACACAGTTGCTGGAATACCGAGTAATTGAGCAGCTAATGCAACGCCTTGCGCATGATTTCCTGCACTGGCTGCCACAACACCACGCGAACGTTCTTCATCGGTGAGCCGGGCAATGCGGTTGTAGGCACCGCGAATTTTGAACGAACCAGCGCGTTGCAGATTTTCACACTTCAATCGCACTTCAACGCCGTAAGACTTCTCAATCCAGCCAGCATTCATTGTGGGAGTATGTCGAATCACTGGGCCAAGTAATTGGGCTGCGTCATTGATGTCATCGATCGAAATTGGTTTCACGGGTCAATAGTTGCATGAGTTGTGCTCAGAGAGAAGTTGCCCTAGCCAACCTGCAAACTGCCCAGATTGTCCTGCTACCGTTGAGTGAGTTAGATCCTGTGTGAAGGTTGAGATACATGACGTATGCAATTCAAGCCCAAGGGCTTGTGAAACACTTTGGCGAAGTCAAAGCTCTAAATGGCGTCGACCTGGAGGTCGAACAAGGAACGGTAGTTGGCCTCCTTGGACCCAACGGCTCTGGAAAAACCACGACCGTGCGCATTCTGTCCACGCTGCTTCAAGCAGATTCGGGATCTGGAACCATTGGCGGTTTTGATGTGGCCACCCAGCCTGACCAAGTTCGCGAAGTGATTGGGTTGACCGGACAGTATTCAGCTGTCGATCAGTACCTCACGGGTCGTGAGAACCTCGAACTTTTTGGTCGACTGTTTCACTTAAGTAAAAAAGATGCAGTCTCTCGTGCAGACGAGTTGCTTGCACGCTTTGATCTCACTGATGCCGCAGACCGAGGCATCAAGGGGTACTCGGGCGGTATGCGTCGCCGTTTAGACCTTGCCGCAAGTTTGATTGGCCGTCCATCTGTTTTGTTCCTCGATGAGCCAACGACCGGCCTTGATCCTCGCAGTCGTCAAGGCATGTGGGAAGTTATTCAAGGGCTTGTCGCCGAAGGCACAACCGTTCTCCTCACAACGCAGTATCTCGAAGAAGCAGACCAGCTCGCATCGCGCATTGTTGTGCTTGATCACGGCAGTGTGATTGCGCAAGGCACATCAGATCAACTGAAGTCTCAAGTAGGCGGAGACCGTATCGAACTAGTGGTGAATGCCTCCTCAGATTTTGATCGTGCAGTTGCTGCCGTAACACCCATCGCATCCGGCGCTGTTACATCAACTCAGGTTGAACGTCGCATCGTGGTACCGGTTTCGACAGGATCAACTGCACTCGTACAAGCTGTGAGGGCCATGGATGAAAGTGGTATCGGTATCGAGGACATTGCGCTTCGCCGACCAACACTTGATGACGTATTCCTTAGTTTGACCGGCCACGCTGCCGAAGAAGAAACCGCGACGTCGACTAAATCACGTCGCTCACGCGCAGGGAGAAAATAATGACTTCAGAGCACGCACCTCGTCCAGCAATCGGCTGGCTACTGACTGACACGTTTGCAGTCGCACGACGTCACTTACTTAAAATCACTCGCGTTCCTGAATCGTTGTTCTTTGCGCTGATTCAGCCCGTCATGTTCGTGTTGCTTTTCGCTTTCGTGTTTGGTGGAGCAATCAATGTTGGTGAAGGTGGCGCACGCGCTTATCGCGAATTTTTAATTCCAGGTATCTTTGCGCAGACTGTCATGTTTGCGGTCGCGGGTATCACTGTTGGCATTACAGAAGATGCCAGCCGCGGAATTATGGATCGCTTCCGCTCACTTCCAATGAAGCCCGGCGCTGTGCTTGGCGGTCACACATTAGCGTCGTTGCTTCAAAACACTCTCGTGCTCGTGATGCTTTCTATCACTGGGCTTGCAGTCGGGTGGCGTGCTCATGGTTCGATTGGCGAAACGCTGCTGGCTTATGTGCTGCTTGCAACCTTTGCGTATGCCATTACGTGGGTGGGTGCGTGGATCGGTCTGCATATGCCGAATCCAGAAGTTGCTGGAACCGCCGGTTTAGCGTGGATTTTCCCGCTGACATTTGCGTCGAGTGTGTTCACGCCGATTGGCACAATGCCTGGTTGGTTGCAGCCCATCGCGCAATGGAATCCTGTGTCTTGTTTGGCGCTGGCTTCACGCACGTTGTTTCACAATCCGTTGCCTTTGAATGGAAATTCATTCCCCGAGCAACATGCAGTTGCGTTGTCATTTGGTTGGGCGTTTTTGTTGCTCGCTATTTTTGCGCCAGCCGCGGTTCGCTACTTCAAGACTCACTCAACTGGTGGAGCAGCGTAGGTAGTTCGCTTTAGCCCGAAAACGCTTCGGCGCTAACAACCGTGATTCGAAAGGTTTTCCCGTTCGGAGCTTCGTAAGTCAGTTCTGTACCCACGGCCTGACCCATGACAGCTGCGCCGAGTGGGCTAGTGGGCGAATACACATCAATACTTGTGTGAGCTGCCTCTTCGCGAGACCCGAGCAAAAAAGTTTCCGTGTCATCCAATTCGGGGAAATGCACAGTCACTTTCATGCCCTGCGACACAATGCCTTCCGTGAATTCAGGCGTACCAACAACAGCGGTCTCAATCATTTTTTCGAGTTGGCGCACACGTGCTTCATTCTTGCCTTGCTCTTCGCGAGCTGCGTGGTACCCGCCGTTTTCCTTCAAGTCGCCTTCTTCGCGAGCAGTCGCGATACGGTTCTTGATTTCCTCACGGATTGGTCCTTTGCGTTCTGCGAGTTCAGCAGACAGACGGTCAAAGGCTTCTTGGGTTAACCAGGTTTCGTTCATCGCAAAAGGTTACAAGCGTTTACGAGGTTGGTGCGACTCCTGGCGGTTCCTGGGCAGGAATGGCAACACCGGGTGGGAAATTTGCCGGAGCAACGCGCATCGTGGTGCTGCCAGCGCAGGCGAGAACTTCGACCAAAATCGGGCGGCTCTCAGTCGTCAGGCGGTACGTCACATTCTCGACAGGATCTCCGGGCGCAATCGTGACAGTGGCATACCCGACATCGCTGCGGTTGATGTCCTGGGCGCGAATGACGCAGTAGGTCGTGGTGTTGGCAGGTCGAGAAACTTGCCAACTCAAGTTTGTCTTAGTGTCCGAGGTGACCACGAAAGTACGCAAGGACCATCCCACATCAGGTGTCTTGCTTTTCAGGTAAATAAACATGCCACCGGCAATCATGACGCCAGTCATGACGATAGTGAATAGTCTCTTGCCCGCTGATGATTTCTTGTAGCCGTATCGGGCTTGCAAGTGCGCAGGTAGCTGTGAAAGGTCGGTCATGGTAATTCCACAATAAGGCGTACGGAACAATAGAGGTATGCCAAGCGCCCCGATTCTTCCGCAAGCCGGCGAACCTCTCCGTTTGCTCGCCGTTCATGCTCATCCTGATGATGAATCAAGCAAAGGTGCTGCCTCCACTGCAAAGTATGTCCGCGAAGGAGTCGAAGTACTCGTTGTGAGTTGTACGGGTGGTGAGCGCGGCGATATTTTGAATAGCCGTGTTGAACTTGCTGGGCGAAGCATTGGGGAAGTGCGACGCGACGAAATGGCGAACGCAGCAAAGATTTTGGGCATCTCCCACAGATGGCTTGGCTTTGAAGATTCAGGTTGGCCAGACGGTGACCCTAAGCCACCACTTCCACCAGGATGCTTTGCCGACCTTGAACTCGAAGTCGTTGCAGCTCCGCTCGTAGACATCGTTCGTGAGTTTCGTCCTCATGTCATGACCACCTATGACGAAAATGGTGGCTACCCGCATCCCGATCACATTCGCACGCATGAAGTCGCGATGTTCGCCTGGGACAAAGCTGCCGACCCTACATACGACAATGCCCGCGAACCTTGGACCGTTGCCAAGTTGTATTACCACCACAACTTCACTCGTGAACGAGTTGTAGCACTGCACACTGCATTACTCGACATGGGACTTGATTCTCCTTACGAAGAATGGTTGAAAGACTGGGACGAAGCGGACAGCAACTTACACAGAGTGACAACGCGGATTCCGTGTGGTGAGTTTTTCGACATTCGCGACGAAGCGCTACGAGCGCACGCAACGCAAATCGATCCCGACGGATCATGGTTTGCAGTCCCACACGCCGTACAAATTGAAATCTGGCCAACCGAAGATTTTGAACTTGCGTACTCGCGCATTGGGGACATAGTTGAAGAAGATGATTTGTTTAACGGACTAAGGAGTTCATCATGATCGCGTTATTGCATCGCATTCCATTGACATCGCCCGAACCATTTCCATCGCCAACAACTCTGGATACTTCTAAAGTGACTCCCGGAATCGGTGGCGCCGTCACATTCACGTTGCTGGCAATTGCCCTCGTGTTTCTTTTGATCAGCATGAATCGTCACATAAAGAAAGTGAACTTCGACGAAGAGTCGACACAGCAATAACCATGAGTCGTTTCCTCACGCGGCGAATGCTTGGCATTCATGTCATGGCACTAGCGGCAGTGGTGGTCTGTTTGTTTGCAGCCCATTGGCAGTGGCAACGAGCTCATACCGCGCAAGGCTCAGACGCGTCGAGTTCGTCGATTCAGTTCGGTTCATTTTCACAACTCAGTCCGCTGCGCCAGTATCTACCTGCGTCGTCAATCGGTGTGTCAACGTCAGTATCGGGAACCTGGCTTGACCATGGTCGGGTAGTTCTCACCGAGCGCATTGCGCAGGGCTCTTCGTTAAGAAATCCGAATCCAGGATCTCAATCAATCGTCTCGTGGGCATTGCCGATCTGCAATTGGATTGCCGACCCACTGGTTCTGGAAGACAAGTCGGTGCTGATGGTTGTGCAGGGATGTTCTGCGAATCCACAGGCCGTGCCACTTCCCACGGGTTCGGCAACTGTTACAGGTGTGCTGCAACCCTCAGAAGACGCAGACATCGTTGATCTCGTTGTCCTGCCGAACAAACTGATGACATCAAGTGTTGTAACTTCGTTGAGCATGAGCGTGCATGATGGCTATTTAGTTTCGTCGCAAGCAGCTTCAGGATTGACTCGCGTCACCCCGATATTCACGTCTTCGCCGCATATCCCGTTACATTGGCGAAATATTTTTTATGTATTCAACTGGATTGTCTTTGCACTGATTGTGATGGGTATGTGGGTGCGTGTGGTTCAAGATGAACTCCGCCCAGATACGGCAGACTAGAGCCATGGCTCAGACACAAGAATCCGTTGCAGGTTTATGGCAGTTCTATCGAGTGATGGCATTTGTCGTTGGTACGGCGTTAGCGGTGCTGTTTTTTGTGGCATTGCCCTATGAATATATTTTGGGTCACGGAAAGACAACACTGACAATTGTTGCCTGGACTGCGCATGGCTGGTTATTTCCGATTTATTTGATAGCTACGTTTCTGCTGTCACAAAAATTGCGCTGGCCACTTGGCAAGACACTCCTCATCATGGTTTCAGGCACTCTGCCCTTGATGTCCTTTGTGGCAGAACGACGTGTCGGTCAAGAAATTCTTGCTTTGGAGACGGTTACCGCTCCAAGCACCAACGTTGAGTGACGGACTTTAATCCCAGCGGTGCTGGCCTTCGTGTTCGTCAGCCCATGAGCGTGGATCTTCAAGCGGTTCAATGTGCGTTTGCACAGCAGCATCGGGAAGCACAGCAATAATCTCTGCTTCAATTTGCTCGGACAAATCGTGACCTTGCTGAATAGTCCACGCTCCAGGAACCAGCACATGCATGTGTACGAATCGATGCCGACCAGCTTCACGCGTTTGTAGTGCATGAAACTTCACAGTCTCACTTTCGTGGCGCTGAAGCACTTCAACAATGGCAGCGTGATCCTTTTCAGGCAATGCTTTATCCATCAGCCCGGCGGTGCTTTCACGCAACAAGTTCAAGCCAGTCACAATAATGTTCAAGCCAACTGCCATAGCGATCAAGGCATCAAGGCGCAGGAACCCAGTGATGCTGACTGCAGCAACACCGACGATAACGCCAACTGACGTCCACACATCTGTCAGCAAGTGACGTCCATCAGCTGTGAGAACCATTGAACGGTTCTTCTTACCGGCGCGCATCAAGATGAAGGCCACGGCTCCATTGAGTAGCGACGCCAGTGTGGAAATCGCAAGACCCCAACCGACTTGTTCTAGGGGCTGTGGCTTTAATAGACGTTCGACTGCGGTACCGACGATGACGATGGCCGCAAGCAAAATCATGAAACCTTCGACTTGAGCCGAGAAATATTCTGCTTTGCCATGTCCGAAGTGGTGAAGTGGATCTGGTGGCTTCATTGCTGTGCGAAGCGCAATCAAGGCAACTACGGCGGCAACAATGTTCACCGTTGATTCCAAAGCATCCGAGAGCAAACCTACGGAACCAGTTGTCATGTAAGCACCAATCTTCATGGTGAACACGACAATCCCTGTAGCAATCGATAACCACGCGTACTTTGTGAGGTCGATTGCACCAGATGTTGACGGTGCGGTAGCAGTACTTGGAGTGTTGCTCATGTGGTCATTGTCGCAGGTAAACGCTAGGGCTGATGCGACGGTGCATTTCCTGGACGTCCGTGGCGTTCGTGTGGTCGCAATCTGATGCCTGCTTTATACAAAGCAGCCAAAATCTCGCGCGAGGTTACTTCCCGTGCCCCTTGTGCAATTGCCACTTGTCGCATGTGTTCGGGCACGTCAACGTGGTCGCCTTGAAAACCGCGTTCGGGAATTCCCAAACTGTCTGCGAACTCTTTGAGTTCTTCGACCGATGTGTCGCTTACCATGTGACACCACATCCAATCCCGCCACGGCCATAACGCTTGGTCGATGAGGATTGCCATAGGTGCCAGATTAGTCGCTAATACCAAACCGGTTGTAGATGGCTGTGAGCGGCTTTGGTGCCCACCAGTTCCACTTACCTGCAACTCGCATTAATGCGGGGACGAGTAAGCCACGCACGATTGTTGCGTCAAGCAAAATCGCGAAGGCGGTTCCCAGTCCAAGTACCTTGATATTTGTGACTCCACTTGTGAGGAACGTCAAGAACACCATGGCAATGAGAATCGCAGCTGCGGTAATGATGCGTCCACTGCGTTGAAGTCCGAAACTGACTGCATCAACTGTGTTTGCTCCACGATCATGTTCTTCCTTGATGCGCGAGAGCATAAACACTTCGTAGTCCATCGAAAGTCCAAATGCGACTACCGCGACAAGTACTAACGATGACGTATCGGTGACGCCTGTGACTGTGAACTTTCCTGTGAGCCACTGCAAGTGTCCACCTTGGAATACCCACGTGATGACACCCAGTGTTGCTGACAAGCTCAGCAAGTTAAGGAACACAGCCTTTATAGGTAAGAGAACACTGCCGGTGTAAAGGAACAACACAACCAACGTTGCAATCGAAAGCCAAATCAACACGGCAGGTAGGTGATCAGAAATACCGGATTGGGAGTCTGAGTAAATTGCGCTGGCTCCGCCAACGATTGTTCCGGCAGGAAGTTGTGTTGACCGGATTTCGTTCACTAAGTCAACACTTCCGGGATCACGTGGCCCGTACTTCGACACAATAGTGATTCGAGAATATGTGTCGGTTTCTTGATTGGGAAGTTGCCCAGCAACATTGGTTGTTGTAGTGCCAGCAATGTAAAGGTCAGGCGTTGTGACAGTAACAGCTGCGGGGTCGCGCGAAATCTTGGTGGCCAGTGCATCGACTTGTGCGAGCGTGCCTGAACTGCGTGGCACAAGAATTTCGATTGGCGTTGTTTGCGCTCCATCAAATCGCTCACGAGAAACTTGCGACGCGATTGCTGCTCTATCGGACGCCGGCAAAACACGTTCGTCGACTTGCCCAAATTTGGTTGACAATGCTGGCGCTGCCATGACGGCGAGCAATGCGATTGCCCCAACAATGACAATCACAGGTCGTTTCATGACTGCACGGGAAAGCCAAGCCCAAGCGCCATCTTCCTTTGTCGTCAAAACGCTTTTACGAATTTTGAACTTGTCGACTTTGTGACCGAGTAACGCAAGTGTTGCTGGCAATGCAGTCAATGATGCGATAACAGCGAAAAACACAACACTGACACCCGCATAGGCAAATGACTTGAGGAAATACTGCGGGAACATTGTCATCGCGCCAAGCACGAGCATGACTGCGATGCCCGAGAAGAACACGGTGCGACCAGCGGTTGTTACGGTCCGAGTGACACTGTCTTCAATGCTGTGACCTGCGTGAAGCTCTTCGCGAAAGCGATTCACAATCAGAAGTGCGTAGTCGATACCAAGACCCATTCCAAGTCCGGTTATCAAGTTCAGTGCAAACACAGAGACATCTGTGAATTGGCTAATGACGAACAGAGTTAAGAAACTTCCAAAGATTGAACTCAATGCGACAACCATGGGCAAGCCTGCCGATACAGCGGTTCCAAAAATAATCATCAGCATGATGATGTTCAATGGAATTGCGATTGATTCTGCACGGGCTAAGTCAGTTTGAATGCGTGAGTTGATGGCATGGTAAATGGTTTGCATTCCGCCGACATAGGTCGTGGTTGCGCCCACCTTGCCGTCGTAGGTTTCTTGGATGTGCTTGGCAACACTTGATGCAAGTTCTGAATCAATACCTTTATCGAAATAAATTGTCGCCAACGCTGCTTTGCCGTCAATACTTCTCAGTGATGCGGGCTTACCGAGACTCCAGTAGGACTCGACTTTTTCAACATGATCTTCAGCAGCCACTTTGGTCAATAGATCCGCAGCCGCAGTTGCGGCGGCAGGGTCATCCACGCTTGTTGGGCTATCAATGATGAATACAACGCTGGCTTCGCGAGCGTTGAAATCTTTCTGCAGAATTGAATCGACGCGAGCAGAATCGCTCTTGGGATTGTCGTAGCCCTGGGTCTTCATTGAGTTGAAAACCCCGAAGCCTAAGGCACCGGCTACAACTAAGAAGATGACGTACCCAGCAAGAATTGCCTTGCTACGACGAACAATGAAATGACCCAGACGTTCAAACATGACTTATCCAATCTTTACGTTGTTCAGATGATTCCAAACAATCTGAACACTGTCAAGTTCTTATGGCACAATAGCGTTATGACTACCTACCACCACGGCGATTTGCAACAATCGCTTGTGTCTCAAGCGGCGCATGACATTGCGCTTGGTGGTAGCCAATCTATATCGCTGCGCCATGTTGCTACCGAAGTGGGAGTATCTGCAAGTGCTGCCTATCATCATTTTGCTGACAAGCAGGCATTACTCGACGCAGTAGCAAGCGATGTCATTGGGCAACTTGGATTAGCTATGGCCCAGGCGCTAGCTCGGATTCCAGGCGATGACAATGCAAGTGCGATTGCTCGTTTTGAGGCACTGGGTCAGGTCTATCTGACGTTTGCGCAGGAAAATCCGAATTTGTTTCTCCATGCATTCGGTCCTAACTGCACGCATGATCAACCCGTTGATAGCGCGGCCTTTGATGCGTTAGTTGCGGCATTAGATGATCTTGATTCGCGCGGACTTGTGCGCCCAGGTATTCGAGTAGGACTTGAGAACGTTGTGTGGAGTTCCGTACATGGTCTATCGATGCTGACCATCACAGGTTTAGTAGACCCAGCAACACATGCAGAGTATTTAGCTGTGATGAGAAAACTTGTGCTCGCATAGACCCCGCGCCAATTCACGGGGCACGTATCCACGTATGAATCCAAACGAACAATCATTCGAAATGAAAATTAACTGACGTTTATCCGTGACGTGCTAGATAGTGCAGTTCCTACTGATGAATTATCAACCCGCGCTCGCACTTCGATCACTGACTTCTTTGTCGGTGCTGTAAATACAAAAGTCCAAGCCCCATGTGAGTTAGTCATAGTTGTCCCAAGAACCGACCACTTGCCAGTTGCTGACTTCTTTTCAATGGTGATTGTGACTTTCTTTTTCGCAGGTGTGATTGATCCGGACAGCGTCACTGGCTTTTTTACTTTTGCGCCCAGTGGTGCTTTCAGCGTCACGCTTCCCGCAGCAATTACCTGATGCTCACCTGTTGTGAGCGTGCTTGAATTATTTGACGCACGCACACGAAGCACATGAGTACCTGCCGAAGTACCCTTCCAGGTTAAAGACCACGAGCCTGTCTGACTACTCGTTGTCGATACAACATCGACCCAGCCATCTGCAGTTTTACGTTGCAACACAATGGCAACGCCACTTTGAATGGGGAGAAGTGTTCCGTTAACTGAAAAGTCATTAGGCATGGCAACCGTTGTGGCCCATTTATTTCCAGCAACTCGGGTTAACTTCTTGGCCAGGGTGTTCGGATTTGCTGGTGTTGTCGTTGAGCCCGGTGTAATTGCTGTGATGTATGTCGAACCGTTAAACGAAGAACTCGGTCCACCGACTAAGGACCCAAGTCCCATGAGTGCGCGGAAATTATCAGGAGTGATGTTGGCGGTATTGGACTGCCATGAAGAACTAGGACGCACATAAATTGTGGTGGTGCTCCCGCCAGAATCCGTTGTAATGATTCGAGCTATTGCGCCACTCGCGGTGGTTGCATCGATGGACATTGAGTCAATGTCGAAAAGTCCCACACTTGCCCCACCAACCTTTTGGCCGAGTAACCATTTATTGAGTTGAGTGACAAGCGTTGATTGCTTTATCTGGATTGACCACGATGCGTAAGGGTTATGCACGGCAGGTAGCACTGCCCAGTGATCATCAACTTTGCCGAATCCAGCCAGCGTAGAGCCCCATACTTCTTGCGTTGGTTGAGTAAATCCGCCCGTTGATGAGGAAAAGAACGTCTTCACGACAGACACAGTGCCGTTATTAGAAAGTGTGACAACTTTGCCGTGACCAGAATCGGTTGTGGCTGCGACCGCTGAACCCCATTGAGGTCCGTACAACGCAAATTCTTTATTAAACCCGACATAGTTTTGATCGCTGGTATCGGGTAACACCTGGCACAGGCAATTAGCTCGCACTTTTTTATCAAAGCCAGGCACTGTCACCGATGTTGACTTAGCTGCTAAAGAAACCACAGTCGCTAACGCATAAGAACGCGCTGCGATTGCCTGAGCTTGAAGAGTAGCGGCCGGCCACGACGATGGAACTTCTCCGATGCCATTGATGTATTCATCATCAAGACGTTGTGTCAGGACAACATTCAAATCTGACGTTGTATCTCCAAAGGCGCCAGCATCAATCTGTAGCGAACCGTAACGATAACGGTGATAGCAATTTCCAACGCGAACTGGAGTTGCTGCGAAGTAGTTAGTGCACGCAACACCTAAAGCAGCCGTAGCAGTTTCTGGACTCGAGTCAGAAACAACATTGACAACACTTGGTGCTGAGCCGTTCGCTTGAGTTCCATTCCACGCAACGTTGATATGCGACGCGGAAATTGGATCACCGCTAGGAAATGTGATGCGCGCTTTACCATTCACATAATCAATTAGCACAACTGACTGCGCTGCGACATCAACAGGGTCATGTGAATCCGCTGTAATCGTGAGCTTGCCACCAGATCCTCCGAGCGATTCGCCGCGTAACGCAACGTGCAGTACATCACGCTTTAACCCGACTCGAATTAATTCGTTTTGCAATTGTGCAGGCAGGTCTGCAGTCGAGGTGATGCTCGTTCCCGGAAAGTATGCTCCGACAATTTGATTAGCCGTGTACCCGTTCAAGGCCATGCCGTATGCGCCGTACTGACTCAGGCCAACCCCATGACCCCAGCCCGATCCACTGAACGTAAACGTTGCCGGCACAACATCCGCAGATGATGCTGCAGCCCGAGGCATCGAGGCCACAGTTCCAGCGCATGCCAAAGTTCCCGCAAGCACTGCGGAAAATAGGCGTGAAGAACGCAAAAGTCGCATAAGTAGACGCACGGGTGGTTGGGGAAGACCGTACCGTCACTATGAAAGTAACACAGAGCAGTACTGCCAAAGGTGAAGTGAAATCAGGGTTTTATCCAAATTACGCCTTAACTGAACGCTTACCCATTGGTTTACGTTGACTCGCGCCTGTGACCTACGATTAGACAGTAGTCATTTACGTATGTGCCTGACTGCAATGTCCCGTAACGAAACCCCAAGATGCAAGGAACCCCAGTGGCTGTCTTAGACAAAATCCTGCGCGCAGGCGAAGGCAAGATCATCCGCAAGTTGGAATCTTTAGCATCGCAAGTGAACGCCCTCGAAACACATTTCATTGAGATGAGCGACGAGGATTTGCGCGACATGACGGCGTCGTTCAAAGAGCGCATTGCCAATGGCGAGTCGCTTGATGACTTACTTCCCGAAGCATTCGCAGTTGTTCGTGAAGCTGCTAAGCGCACGCTCGGTCAGCGTCACTACGACGTACAGCTCATGGGTGGAGCCGCGCTTCATTTGGGCAACATCGCCGAGATGCGCACTGGTGAAGGTAAGACACTCGTTTCGACACTTCCTTCATACTTGAACGCACTCAGCGGCAAGGGTGTTCACATCGTTACCGTCAACGACTACCTCGCAGCTCGTGATGCTCAGTGGATGGGTCGCGTGCATCGTTTTCTTGGACTTTCTGTTGGCGTGATTTTGTCTGACATGACTCCAGCAACTCGCCGTGGTGAATACGAATGCGACATCACGTACGGAACTAACAACGAATTTGGTTTTGATTACCTGCGCGACAACATGGCATGGTCACCCGAAGATCGTGTACAACGTGGTCACAACTTCGCTGTAGTCGATGAAGTTGACTCGATCTTGATTGACGAAGCACGTACGCCGCTGATTATTTCCGGTTCAGCCGATATGCCTACCAAGTGGTACACCGAGTTCGCTCGTTTAGTGCCTCGCTTAGTTCGAGATGAAGATTACGAAGTTGATGAAAAGAAGCGCACCGTTGGCGTTCTTGATTCTGGTGTGGAAAAAGTCGAAAACTTACTCGGAATCACGAACCTGTATGAATCTGCGAATACTCCGCTTGTTGGATTCCTCAACAATGCGTTGAAGGCACTCGCGTTGTTTAAGCGCGACAAAGATTACGTCGTAATGAACGGCGAAGTGATGATTGTTGACGAACATACTGGTCGTATTTTGGCGGGTCGTCGATACAACGAAGGTATGCACCAAGCAATTGAAGCTAAAGAAAATGTCACGATTCAAAATGAGAATCAGACACTGGCCACGATTACGCTTCAGAACTATTTCCGCATGTACGACAAGTTGTCAGGTATGACCGGTACTGCGATGACCGAAGCTTCGGAATTCAATCAGATTTACAAACTCGGTGTTGTTCCCATTCCCACGAATCGCTCAACTCAACGTATTGACCAGACTGACTTGGTGTACCGCACCGAAAGTGCAAAGTACACGGCTGTCATTGCTGACATCGTCGAACGCAATCGCAACGGTCAACCAATACTCGTAGGTACCGCAAGCGTAGAAAAGAGCGAGTTACTTTCCACGTTCCTGCAACGTGCTGGCATTCGTCACGAAGTGTTGAATGCGAAGTACCACGAACGCGAAGCGTCGATCATTGCTGAAGCTGGCCGTAAAGGCGCTGTCACAGTTGCGACAAACATGGCCGGTCGTGGAACAGACATCATGCTTGGTGGTAACCCCGAATTCCGTGCCCAAGTTGCGCTAAAGAATCAGGGTCTTGATCCAGTCGATAACCCGGTTGAATACGAAGCCGCTTGGCAGGATGCGTTACACAAGGCGCAAGCCGATGTTGAAGCCGAGCACAACGAAGTTGTTGCCGCCGGTGGTCTTTATGTTCTCGGCACCGAGCGTCACGAATCTCGTCGTATTGATAATCAGTTGCGTGGACGTTCAGGTCGTCAAGGTGACCCAGGTGAAACACGCTTCTACTTATCTCTCGAAGACGACCTCATGCGTTTGTTCAAGGGCGAAATGGTCAACAGTTTCTTGCAGCGCTTTAATGTTCCAGACGATGTGCCCATCGAAGCCAAGATGGTCACAAATGCAATTCGTTCTGCCCAGACTCAGGTAGAAGCGCAAAACTTTGAAATTCGTAAGAACGTCTTGAAGTACGACGAAGTCATGAACCGTCAACGCCAAGTTATTTACGGCGAACGTGCAGAAATTCTCGAAGGCGCTGACATTCAAGACCAGATTCAGACTTTTATTGATGACACGGTCAAGGCTTATGTCGCTGCAGCAACTGCTGAAGGTTACCCAGAAGATTGGGATCTCGCGACGCTGTGGACTGCACTTGGAACGTTGTATCCCGTGAAGGTCACACTCGACGACATCGTGAAGCAAGCTGGCGGCGAACTTCAGGATATTGATGCAGAACTAATTGAGTCGGCTGTTCTTTCCGATATTCGAAGTGCGTATGCAGCGCGTGAAGAAGAACTCACCGCGCCAGTGATGCGCGAACTTGAGCGTCGAGTTATTTTGACTGTGCTAGATCGTAAGTGGCGTGAGCACTTGTACGAAATGGATTACCTACAAGATGGCATCGGATTGCGTGCGATGGCCCAGCGTGATCCTCTGGTCGAATATCAACGCGAAGGTTATGACTTATTCGTAGCCATGATGGAAGGCATCAAAGAAGAGTCCGTTGGATTCCTATTCAATGTTGAAGTCACTGTGAATGAAGCCGAAGACACTGATGGCGATGGCGAAATTGATGAAGTCGAGTTGTTCGCAAAGGGTCTGCAACACACACAGGCTCAAAACTTGCAGTACAGCGCACCGAATGAATCTGGCGAACCGACTGGTGTTTCGCTGAGCAAATCAGGCGGCGCGCGTTCGTCATCAGGAACCTACGACAATGTTGGTCGCAATGATCCGTGTCCATGTGGCTCAGGCAAAAAATTCAAGCAGTGCCACGGGAATCCTTCGAATAACTAGTTCATTGCTGTGGGCACTGTGAAGTTGGTATTCGCTTCACGTCACGTGGTAAATCCTTAAGAGGTTTTACACGGCCCAAATCAGTGATGTTGCACGCCAGCGTCCATCGAGCCCTTCGAGACGAATAGCTAATGCGAACGAGCGATTTGGCGTTCCAAAAACTCCGGACACTTCGGCAACGCCATCGTCGGTTTCGCACACATGAACGCTACGTACTGAAAAGCGCGGCATGTTCTTAGCCGAGATGCGTGACTGAACCAGGTTGAGTACTTCAGGTGTTAACCAACGAGTGAGCTGACTCGAAGGACGAACGCCGTTAATTACTTCGACAATTCCGTGAACGAGACGAATCGACCACTGGCGAGCGTTGGGTAAGTCGTTGCGCGATGTTGGTCGTGGATCGAACGAGTCGTTAGGTTCGATTGTCACTCGCGGCGCGACATAGGACAGCGCATTTGCTCCATCAAACTGTGGCCATTCAAAGGGCAGTGTTTGTTGCAAACCATGTTTTGTCCGCGTCGGCAGGCTAATGACATCTGCTTCTCGTCGAGCTAATGGCGTTGGTAGTGCGTAAATAGCTGCATTCATGATTCCCCCAAATCACGTAACTAAGTCCACGGACACCCATTCGTGTTAGTACTTGCTGGTGCGTGCAGGTCGTTGTCGTACCCTGTGAAAACCTGCATAAACTTTTGTACGTTGCGAATTTATGTTCCGTCAATAGGTGTGTGTGAATAAATCCTCACCTGTGGATAAATAAGGTGCTCCTTGATTTTTGGGCACTCTGACTCAATGTCCCATGCAGCATTGCCGAACGAGCCTGATGATGACTTGCCAGATGTTTTACACGAAGTAGCTTCGTTGCTGTCGGCCGCGCACGAAGTTATGCAGGGCGAAACGCGTGCCGATGTGAACGCGGAAGTCACGGATACGGTGCGATACGACCAAGCTCATGTGTCGTGGCTTGAACGACTTGCCGTGGCGCCACAAGACGTGGGCATGACTTTTGATCATCCGGAACTGGAGCTTGTTCCGATGCATGTGACACATGCTTGCGACACATCAATTATTGCTACGCACGGTCATTACGAATATTTCATAAACCCCAGTTACGTCACGAGTATTTCGGGATTGAGTTCGTTGTCGCGCACACATCAGCCGATGCGTCACAAGTGCCGAATCGCCTGGCTCAATCAATGTATGGATTTTGATGACGAATTAGATATCTTCATTCGACCACGATTGACGATACGTGGTCGTATTGCCGTGATTAATCAAGATTCGATTGACGTCCTGACTCGACGTGCTGCAACGACTGTGCCAACTGCAGGTTGCGTTGTCATCCGTCGAAGTTGTGACGGACTTTCCTAACGAGGATTAAGCGCCACAAATTCAGCAGTTTGTTTGTACATTGCGCTGATGAATTCTTCGAGTTGGTTCGCCTCAACTCGCCACTGCCCGCGAGCTCCAATTTTGATAGCGGGAAGTTCGCCGGAACGCACGAGTGAATACACCTGTGCGGGCGCAATGTTTAAAATTTCGGCGACTTCGGCCAATGTGATGAATCGAGATGCCACAGCTCAATAGTCGCAGGTGACAACAACAAGGCACTTGAAGTTATCCACACCTAAAAAATTCGCACGTGTGAGTACCCACCTTTGGTGTGACGATTACCTAACAAAGGAGGCACTATGTCACTCACAGTGCGTACACGATTTATTCGTCCGACACAAAAACCTGCTCTAGTCACTCAACTCAATCGCCAACGCAGAGTTACTACCTGGAGAGATTCACGATTTTGGTTAGGACTGTTGCTCATCGCAGGATCTTTGATTGCTGGTAATAGTTATGTTGCCCATGTGTCTGCGCGTTCACTAGCTGTTGTAGTCACACATCCGATAGCCCAAGGCACTGTGCTGAACTCCTCCGATCTTTCTGTCGTACAAGTTGCGCTTCCGCAATCTGTAACTGTGGTGACATCGATTGAGAATGCCGTTGGACATTCTGTGTCGCATGACATCGCGGCCGGAGAGTTGGTGACTCAGAGCGCTCTCGAAAGCCCACTCATGGTTGATACGCGCATCGTTGCAATTCCAATCCGAGCTGGTCACATGCCATCCGTTGCACATGGATCTCGGGTTGATGTGTGGGTGACGCCGTCAACACAAGGCATCGCAATTCCAGGACCTTCGGAGTTGGTTGTCGCCGGCGCGTTAGTCGATGCAGTTCCCGATCAGTTTGATCCGACTATTGATACGTCTTTGTCATTGGCGATTTCCTCATCTGAAGTTGCAGCACTGATGCAAGGACTCCGCGATGGTTTGGTTGATGTAGTGGCTGTACCGAGCGGTGATCGATCATGACGGATGTCGTTGTTGCACTGGGATCAGTCACATGGGAGGCCCAGTTGCTGTCTGCGTTATCTCACCCAATGCTCGGAATGCAGATACAACGACGTTGCGTTGATGGCGTAGATATTCGCTCGGCAATCCGTGTTGTTGCTGCGGAGTTCGTCTTAGTGTCGGATGAGACTCTGCGTGTTGATGACGATTGCGTGAAT
>CANFOW010000023.1 GCA_947448865.1 Actinomycetota bacterium | reverse complement strand
GTACCGTCAGCTTTTTCGATACCACCGATGCGATGTTCTAATCCAGCAACACCTGGAATCGCCCAGGGTCGAGCCAGCGTTTCTGGGTCACGCTTAAATGGCCAAAACACGTGTGTTCCATCTTCTAATGTGTGATTCGGTCCATCAGCGAACTTGGGTTCGATAACGGGAAGTGAATCAACAGATGGCACTAACCATGGTTCCGCACCGTTGGCGACATACCCATCCGAAAGCAAGAAGACTGGTGTGCGATATGTGACTGCAATACGGGCGGCTTCAATCGCTGCATGGAAACAGTCGGCTGGAGATTTCGGAGCGACGATGGGCACTGGAGCCTCACCATTTCGACCAAACATTGCTTGAAGTAGGTCTGCTTGCTCTGTCTTTGTCGGCAGTCCAGTCGAAGGACCACCACGTTGAACATCAATGATGATGAGCGGAAGTTCTAACGCAACAGCAAGTCCGATAGTTTCACTTTTCAGTGCAACCCCGGGACCTGACGTTGTTGTCACTCCAAGCATGCCGGCGTAACTTGCACCAAGTGCCGCACCGATTCCCGCAATTTCATCCTCGGCTTGGAACGTGCGAACACCAAAGCGCTTGTGCTTACTGAGTTCATGCAAGATGTCTGAGGCCGGCGTGATCGGGTAGGAACCGAGATATAACGGCAAGCCAGATAATTCGGAAGCTGCAATGAGTCCGTATGACAACGCCAGATTTCCATGTATGTTTCGGTAAACACCGGCTGGCATGTGTGCGGGTTTCACAACAAACTGTGTTGCAAAACTTTCTGTTGTTTCACCAAATGACCAGCCCGCTTGAAGAGCGGCTTTATTGGCTGCCAAGATTTCAGGTTTCTTTGCAAACTTTGTATCGAGGAATTTAATGGTTGGTTCAAGAGGGCGAGTAAAAAGCCACAGCAACATTCCGAGTGCAAACATATTTTTTGCGCGTTCGGCTTCTTTTTTCGAGATAGAAAATTCTTTGAGCGCTTCAACAGTCATGCTAGTTAACGCAATGGGATGGACGTTGTATCCATCGAGTGAACCATCGTCGAGAGGGTTAGTTTCGTATCCAACTTTTGTGAGAGCGCGTTCTGAAAACTCATCGGTATTAACGATTAAGTCCCCACCTTTGAGTAACTCTTTGAGATTGGCTTTTAATGCTGCTGGGTTCATAGCAACGAGCACGTTTGCCTGATCTCCAGGTGTCAAAATGTCGTGATCACCAAAGTGAAGTTGGAATGCCGATACGCCAGGCAAAGTACCAGCTGGTGCGCGAATCTCTGCCGGAAAGTCTGGCAATGTCGTGAGGTCGTTGCCAAGAAAGGCCGTTGTAGACGTGAATTGGTCTCCTGTGAGCTGCATTCCGTCGCCAGAATCACCAGCAAATCGGATGCTGACTTGATCAAGTTCTACAACATCTTTAGACACAGAAACGCTCACTTTACGGACTAGATTTTTCTTCTCTTATCGTCCCACTAAATGCCTAGCGGTTTGTCACGGGTACCCCGATATTTCAGTCAGCTAAACCATATGACCACCTCGCCTTGTGCTCTACGCTCGATATCGTGACTACTGCCACCAAACCAATCACGGTTATTGAAATGGGCCTTGCCTGTTGTGGCGTTGAAGCCAGTGCGGCAAGTCTTGTGCAGTCTGCTCAGGACACGTTTCTACTCACTAATGATGCTTCGCTAGGTGGGCACATCCTTGTAGTCGCTGGCACAGTCACACATGTCTTAGCACCTGTTGTTGTGAGCGCTTATGAATCATTGCCCGAACCACGAATTGTGATTGCATTCGGTGCTTGCGCAATAGGTGGCGGCCCGTATTGGGATTCGTACGCCGTCATTGATGGAGCTGATCGACTAGTTCCCGTAGATATTCATGTTCCAGGATGCCCACCGACACCGTCGGATTTAGTGAAGGCATTGCAGCAAGCAATGCAACTGCTCGAAGAAAAAACATCATGACGCAACCGATGTCACTTTCGTTAACAACACAAGTTGATTCACTTGAAATCCGTCAGGATTCAACATGGATATCGGTTAATCCATCTGAGTGGGTTGCGCTACATGAAGAAATATATGCGACACATCCGCGCCTCGAATGGCTCACCGCTACTCACTTAGGTAGCGATAGTTTTTGTGTGGCATCGTGCGTAACACGTGATGACATGAGTAATCACGTTGTGATTGAGTCAACAGTCTCTAACGGTCGAATTGATACGTTGAGCAATATATTCGCTACAGCGTGTCTTCATGAATCTGAGATGACAACTTTATGCGGAATTATTTTTGATGGTCGCGAAAATTCCGAACTCTTTACTATCTCCTCGCATGGCTTTCCATTGCGCAAAGACTTCGCGTTGCAAGCGCGTATCACTCAACCATGGCCCGGAGCTGTTGAGCCTGATCCTGACTCTCGGCGTCGTCCCTCGTTGCCACCAGGTGTTTTTCAGGAGTGGACGCAATGACAAATCCCCATGCGTCTATTGCACTTCACCCCAGTTCATGCACGTCCTGCATGCTGTGCGTGCGGGAATGTCCCGATTGGTGCATTGATATTGAAGCTCATACCGAGCCTGATCCGGATGCACCTCAATACAGCAATGCTCGTCGTCCGGCTTTAAAGAATGTTTTGGATTCCTTCACAATTGATTTCAGTCATTGCATGTGGTGCGGAATTTGCATCGAAGTGTGTCCATTCGATGCGTTGTATTGGTCATCGGATGACATTGTTGCTGGTACGAATAGACAACAAATGATTTACGGCATTGATGAACTTGCAGCATCACTTCCGAGTGCACGTCGAGCCGATGGAACGGCAGCACCACTTATTCATGAGCCGCCTAGCGGTCGTCGCAAAAAATAGTTCGCAACACGTTGCCCTATTGATGTGAACTCTTAAGTCAAACGCTATTTCGAAAAAAATCTGTTATCGGTAATTCACGTATTGCAATGCGAAATCTAAATCAGCATTGTTGAGTAACTGTTGAACGTCTTGTAAGTCATCGCGACTCTTACTCGTCACTCGAAGTTCCTCACCCATGATTTGGGTCTTCACATTCTTTGGACCTTCGTCCTTAATTAATTTGTTAATTTTCTTTGCTTGGTCTTGCGCAATGCCGGCTTTGAATTCGCAGTTGATTTTATATTCCTTGCCGGATACGCGCGGGTCTCCTGCTTTGAGGGCCTTCAGACTCACACCACGCTTAATAAGTTTTTCTTTCAAAACTTCGAGCGCAGCTTTTACGCGATCTTCGGTAGACGAGGTGATTTCAATGTTTAATTCACCTTTCCACTCGACGGTCGTGTCGGTGCCTTTGAAATCAAACCTGGTGACAAGTTCTTTGGCAGTTTGCTGTAACGCATTGTCTGCTTCTTGGCGATCTACCTTGCTCACGATGTCGAAACTGGAATCAGCCATGAAAACCTCACTCACTGGGAACAAATCTGTCAGTAAGACTCTACATATGACATTGCCTGTTATTGGAGACCTTGCTTTTCACGATTAGCGCTATTGGTACCCAATTAGGTATTCTCGTCAGGTTGCCCTAGGGCGACATGGCAGATTGCCCGAGCGGCCAATGGGAGCGGACTGTAAATCCGTCGCGAAAGCTACAGTGGTTCGAACCCACTATCTGCCACAGAAATAGGGTCAAATCCGTAGCGGTTTGGCCCTTTTCTCGTGTCTGGCTCTGATTACTTATCCTCAGGTGTGGTTCCTGACTTCACGGTATATCGAAAGTCGCAGTGCGTTGCACCGTTCATCAACGTCTGAGTACGAGTCATTGTGATGGTGGGGTCATATCCGGCGATAAATTCTGCGTCTCGCACGCAGGACAACAGTCCACCGATCTCGGAGAGGCCCATTTCGCGGTACATCCGGGAATAGGCACACGAGGTGACGTCAAAAGCAAAAACGGTCTCAGATTCTTCAATTGTCTGGGTAATCAGTGCATCGCCGCGCTTCCAGAGTTCCTGGATTCCAATAAAAGCCTGCAAACTGGGGCCTTGGGGTTCACGCTGGGCAAATTGCGCACCTGATTTACGCGCATCTATTGATATGGCTTCGCGGATGATCTCAGAAGCCCGATCTAGCCCCAATTCACGTTTCATAACCTCAAAAATCGGTGCGATGATGTTCGCTTCGATTCGGCGGCGCTCCAAAAAACCCATTTCCGACCGCGAAGCTGTGTTATCTGTCACAGAATCGACTCCTTTTTATGCACGGGTGCGCTGAATTCGGGCTACAGAGTCGCTCGACTTGGTCTCTCCAACACCATTACGTAGCAGATTAGCGTGGTCTGATGTGTCAAAACAACGAGAATCACGTCAGCAGATAGGGAAAACCCCACTGCTAGCCCCTAATTGCGAATGGCTTGCGGTTATTGAACATTTGTCCAAAAAAATTCATTCGGAAGTTTCGTCAATTTCCAAGAATTGGCTAAGAAGCGTCAAAACTCGGGTTAGTATTATGCAGTTAGTATCAGGAGCCCTAGGCGTATTGTGCGTGTTTGCTGTGTTGAATAAACACTCGAATACGGCTAAACCACTGGGATTTCTGTACAAGAGTGGCACTAGAAAAGGTAGAAAAATGAACAAGCTTCGTCATGACTCAATGGGGGGTCGGACCATGGAAAGCTCACTAGTTCGTCGATGGGTAGTAAAGGTTGTTTCGGCAACTCTGGCTCTCTCATCCCTAGGTACTGCTGGAGGTCTTGCGTTCTCTTCTGCGAACGCAGCCGTTGGCGATACTGCAACAGTTGCATTTAGCGATGTACTTGTTGTAGATCCCAAGACCAGCGCACCAGCACTGAATTCAGGCGTAGTGGGGGACACCGCAACTGTGGTCATCACGCCTGTTGCAGGACATGCTGTTGCCGGTGGCACCGTAGCGATTGATTTTGCAGGCGCAGCGCCTGTTAACTCGTCGTCGTACGACGCTGCCACGCGTACCGCAACCTTCACAATCCCAGAAGGTGCCGAGACAGGTAATGTCACGGTCACCAGTGGCGATACCGCGGGGGCAGGTATCACAGCCACAGTTCCATTCTTCATTTGGCCAAACCATGACGAGTCATATGTCATGCCAAACGGGCACCTCAACGTGTCACTTCAGGACCTCACCTACATTCTTGACCAGATCAAGTTCAGTGAGGCAACAGCGAACCGCACCGCCACCGCGGCTTCCGACCTGAAAGCAACACAGACCACGCCTTCTAGCACAATCGTCTATCCATTCGATGTCACCAGCTCTACTCGCTGTCTGACTGATGCTGATTTGCTCGCTCCTCAAGGCGCGTCAAATAACTCGAGTTTGACCTTCGCTGGCGGAGTTATCACTGTCACCACCGTTGGCGCACTAGGCGTCAAGGCTGGCGACACCGTAAGCATTCTTGGTGCAACACCTGCTTCGTTCAACAAGACAAACTTGGTAGTAGCCAGCGTTTTGAGCAGCAAGAGCTTCACACTTACTTCAACAGGTGCAAACCCTGCAGCAACTGCAACAGTCAAGGGTTCAGTTCAAGTAACATCCGCTCTGCCTTACGGCAAAACCGGACTTTCGGGTAACTACCCATACTCCAACCTTGAGTCTTACGGAATGCGCAACATCGATGGTGCTTGTAACAACATCACAGATGTCAAGGCTCGTACCGCAACAAACGGTGGCCTTACCTACAACCAAACAGTTTCAACATCTGATACTTCAGGTTGGGGTGCTGGCGACCAGAACTTCATTCGTTTGGGTAAGCAAGTAGTTGCTGGAAACTATGGCGCTGCTGGAACTACAACTCGTCCACTGAACGACACAATGACGAGCACCCAAGATGCCTACCAGAATGCAGGTAACTTCGTTGTAGATCCGACACCTCGTCTGATTTCAAACTTGATTTCTGACCAGACTGATCGCAACCCAGCTGCAGTAGCTGCTGCAACTCAGGCTGCTGGAATTCTTTATGGTCAGGCAGACCCTGCAACAGAAGTTGCTGTCAACGCAACATCAGGTGCGGTCTCACAGGTTCAGTCAATCCCGAACGTCACTGCCGACTACAACGTGTCCGCAGGTTACAACTCCTGGTTCACTTTGTTTGGCCAGTTCTTTGATCACGGCCTTGACTTGGTACCCAAAGGTGGCTCAAGCGTCTACATTCCGCTAGACCAGACTGACCCGGTTTATGTACCAAGTTCCAATGCGAACTACATGGTGTTGACCCGTGCTGCTGATCCAAACAACAACAGTGGCGACAGCCTTAACATCACAACTCCGTACATCGACCAGAGCCAAACCTACGGTTCACACGCGTCAGCGGACTTCTTCCTGCGCGAGTACCGTTTTGATGGTACCAATGGTGCACCAATTGCAACCGGCCGCCTTGTTGATGGCACCGACATGCCGTACACAACTCTTGATGACAACAGCAAGATTCCAAGTGCGTGGCTTGTTGACTCAAGCGACCACTCAGCAGGAAGCGTTATTCGTACGAATGCTGTGGCTGGATCTACTTTGACAAATCCAACCGGTGGAAAGAACAGCGATACCGCAAACAAGGGTCTTGCACAGTGGAAGGACATCAAGGCACAAGCTCGCCTTCTTGGTATCAAGATCACTGACTTTGATGTCAATGACATCCCAGTTGTTGCAACTGATGCCTTCGGTAAGTTCGTTGCAGATCCAGCAACCGGATTCCCGATGGTTTTGATGACCAACGGCTCGAAGTTCGTATGGGCTTCAGGTAATGCAAACAACCCAATCAAGGTTGGTGGCGATGATCTAGGTCTTGGCTTGGGAACATTCCATGCCGTATCGTCCGGACACCCATTCATCAACGACACCATGGGTATTGCTGTTCCATTCGCGGGACCAACACCTTTGACCCCAGACGCTGACACCGTGATGAACTCACCGTTGGCAGTTGACATGGTCAATTTCACCTACGACGACGAATCACTCGATGTTCACTACATCGCTGGTGATGGTCGTGTAAACGAAAACATTGGTCTTTCGTCGATTCACTCTGTGTTCCACAGCGAGCACAACACAGTTGCTGCGGACATCACGGATTTGCTTGAAGCTGACGGCGGAGATCCACTTGTTTCAAGTGACTTCCGTTCCGAATGGCAGAACGCTGACGGCACCTGGAATGGTGACCGCGTATTCTCGGCAGCTAAGTGGATTACCGAAATGGAATACCAGCACATGGTCTACGACGAATTCGTTCGCCGTATTTCACCTAGCTTGCCAATCTTCATCGGTTACGATCCGACCATTAACGCAGGTATTTCGGCAGAATTTGCAAGCGCCGTTTACCGCCTTGGTCACTCAATGCTCAACGAAACAATTGCTCGTTCAAACCCAGGTTCGTTCTACGATCCAACGAACAACCAGGATGTTTCGCTGATTACTGGCTTTATCAACCCATCACAGGCTCGTCTGGCTCGTCCAGCCGCAATTGCCAGCGCGTCGGGTAATGGTTCGTCAGCGACATACACATTGGTTGCCGGCGAAGTAGCTCCGAAGAATGGCGAAGTAGTTTCTGTTGCCGGTATGGCAAACACCAACTTCAACATCCTGAGTGGTGTGATTGCCTCGCATACATCTGACTCGTTCACAATCAGCTCTTACTACCCACCGGGTGGTAACGGTTCGGCATTGAGCCTGAGCGCTGGTTCGTCGGCGTATAACGTGGATGGAATAAGCGATGTCAACACCGTAAGTGAAGTTGATTCAACTTCTGTAGCGAAGGTTGCAATTGATGATCCAGGTTCAGTCGGAAACTACGACTACTCACCAATGACGTCTGCAGCAATCATTGCGCAGGGTATGTCAAGCCAGCGCGGTAACGAAATCGATGAATTCGTTACTGATGCAGTGCGTAACAACCTGCTTGGTTTGCCACTTGACCTTGCGTCACTGAACTTGACGCGTGGTCGCGATACTCAGCTTCCAACGCTGAACCAGTACCGTGCTCAAAACAACGCGTCGCTTCCTGCATACACATCATGGACGGATTACTTCGCCAAGATGCGTTACCCAGAATCAGGCGTGAACTTCGTTGCCGCCTACGGCACGCACCCAAGTTTGATTTCTGATGCAGTCGGAACAATCACGGGCGCATCTGCAGTGGCAAGCGGTGGTCACTTGACCATCACGTACACGGCAAGTTCAACTGACAGCATTGTTGCCGGTGACACGGTAGCGATCAGTGGTCTAAGTGCCTACAACTACCCGTACGCGATTGTGGACTCGGTAGTGGACGGAACTCACTTCGTTGTTAAGGCAACTCGTGCGAATAACCCACTTGACGTGAAGTCATTCAGCACAAAGTCAGCTGCACGTACCTACCGCGATTCACTCGTTTCGGGATCAGTAATTCCTGGTTCTTCAAACGACTCAATCTCAGGTAGCGGAACTCTGACGCTGTACCCAACGACAACTGAGGAAAAGCGTGCATATGCAACCGCAATTGTTAATGGTGGTGTGACAACAAGCATCACAGACGCAGTGGCGGATGACACAAGCCACACCTTCACATCAATGAACTACTTCCAGGTTGGTCAGCACATCCGTATCAGTGGTGTTACTGGCACTTCACGTGCATGCTGGAATACTCCAGTTGGACAGACCGAAGAGGTTATTGCAGCCGATGGTGCTTCGTTTACAACGGATGCATCCGGTCGTAACTGTGCTGGTTACTCGTTCCGTAATGGTGGTAGCGCTGATTACGTCAACAACGGTTCTTCAGTATTCCCAGAACCTCCAGCAGACTCACGAGCTTTCTTGACGTCAACTGCAGGCTGGGCTTCCACCGAGACCGGCATTGACAACATCGACATGTGGATTGGTGGTCTGGCTGAAAACCCAGGCAAGCAACCAATTACACCTCCAATGTTGGGTGTTACTTTCCAACACGTATTCGAAGATCAAATGCTCAAGATGCAAAACGGTGACCGTTTCTACTACTTGGCACGTACCGCAGGTATGAACGTCGGTCAGGAAATTCCTGCCCAGAAGTTCACAGACATTGTGCGTCGTAACACTCCAAGTGCTAAGTCCGGCGAACCTGCAGCGGAATCGACCGGAATCTTGGGTATGAACAGCCCAGGCTTCGCGATCTCCGACTGTGCCTTCGTTGCGAGCAACGTTCCATCAGCTAACTTCACGGATGAAGCATCCTGTGGTAGCGGAACAATGTCGACGATCAATAACGTCTACACCCACACCGGTCTAGACAACGTCACAGGCTTCGGAGATCCAGGCTCGCACGACGCCATTGCTCTTGCTGGTGGTGCTGGTGACGATGGCATCTTCGGTGGTGATGCAGCTGACTTCTTGTCAGGTGGTATCTCCGGTGGTGACTTGATTGACGGCGCTGCTGGAAACGATCTCATCATTGGTGGACCAGGTGAAGACCTCATCAAGGGTGGACCAGGCAACGACAACATCAACGTTGGTGAAAGCCAAATTGGTGACATCGCTGACGGCGGATCAGGCTCAGACTTCATTCACACTGGTAATGCAACTGGCGCAACCGCGTCATTGATTGGTGAAAACGGTAACGACTACATTCAGGGTGCTAAGGCAGCTGACATCGCATTGTTCGGTGGCGAAGGTGCTGACTGGATGGAAGGCAAGGCCGACATTGACACCATGTTTGGTGACGGCGGTCTCGTTGCAGTTGCATCTCTTCTTAGCGGTAGCGATGACATTGTTGACGGCCAAGCTGGTAACGACCTCACAGCAGGTGACGCCGGTAACGACATCATGAAGGCTGGTAACGGTACCGACATTATTGATGGTGGATTTGGTTATGACTTCGTGTCATACGAAAACATGGTCCGTCACGATAATGGTGCAACTTTGCCACCTGCTGCTTATGTCGATCTTGGTGGTCTTGCGCCAAACCCATTGACTATGCCAGCTGATGCTTACGCAAACCTCGAAGGTGTTTCAGGTTCAGTTGGAGATGACATCATCATTTCCGGCCAGGGTCAGAACATCACGATTCCTACTGCGACCGGTATCACCGGTGTTCAGGGAAGCCAGACAATCATCATCAATGCACCGCAACCAGAAATCGTTGCTGGCATGAAGGTGACTGGCGCTGGAATAGGTGCAAACGCGTTCGTATTCGGTGCGGTGCAAAATGCCGTAGGTGCAGTAACAACAACTCAGGTCACACTGACAGTTGAAAACACTGCAACTGTTACCGGTCCATTGACGTTCACATTGCCGACCATTACAAACGCTGACTACATCATTGGTCTGAAGCCACTGCTTCAAAAGACCATTGGTTGGAATGCCGCAACAAACTCATGGGGTGGAAGCGTGGCTAATGCCAACGGTTCGATCATCCTCGGTGGCGATGGAAGCGACAACATCCAGCTTCTAGGTGGATCAAACGTTGTTGACGGTTCAAAGCACATTCGCACATGTATCTTGGTGGACGGTTACACGACCAACTCTGATACTGCGTGTGCGGATGGCCAGGGCTACTCGACCATGTCGAAGATCGCTGACGCGGTTGACGCTGGAACAGTAAACGCTGGCGACATGCGAATTGTCCGCGAACTTGTAGACAGCACAGTAGTTGTGACCAAGGTCGAAGCATCCGGAACGGCGATTACCTACACCACAGCAAGCAATCCTTACGCTGTTGGTCAAAAGGTAAGCGTTTCTCGCACTGCATTCGGTTCAGCTATCCCTGTTTACGATGTTGCTAACGCGACAGTTACAGGGGTTACTGCAACTACGTTTACAGTGGCCAGCACAGCTCCAGCAACGGTGCGTGCAGTGTCTGCTCAGGCTCAACTCGCTGATGTACTCACGCTGGCTGGTGCTCAAAACACCTACACGATTGCTCGCGTCTACCCATTGCCAGCCGGTGTAGCAAGTGGTTACACGATTACAGATGTCACAGGAACCAACACGGTTTACAACGTTCAGTCTGTATCGTTCGCTGCTGCTGCTCCGATTGCTCTCAGTGGCATTGCTGCTGCTGTAGGTCTCGTACCTTCAGCACCTCAAAACGCCACAGCATCAGCTGACAGTGCAACGTCGGTACTTGCTTCATGGAACGCTCCCGCGACCGATTCAAGCAGTGCAGTTCGTCGTTACACAGCTCGTGCGTACAACAGTGCAACTGGTAACAACGTTGTTGGTACTCCATGTACAGTCACCGCTCCAGCTACATCCTGTGCAATCACAGGACTACCAGCCGGTCAAGCATTGTTCGTTGATGTCGTGGCTTCATCTCTCGTAGGTGACAGTGCGCCTTCAGCTCGTGCAGTAGCGACACCTGTTGATCTAGCGGGTGCTCCATCAGCTCCACGAAACGTACGTGTCTTCACAAACGGTGCAACTACTCGACTACAAGTTGCGTGGGATGCCCCAACTAACGCTGGTGCAAGTGCAATCACAAGTTATGTTGTGACCACAAACACCACAGCTACTGGTTCAGTGACACGTGCTACAACGTGTGCATTTGCGAGCCCAACAGATACAACCTGTATCTTGACGCTGCCTGCCGGTGGCGGTGCTACTCAGAACTGGATTTCGGTCCAGGCTGTCAATGGCACTGCAACGTCAGCAGCTTCGGGTCGCGTACGCGGAACCGCTAGTGCTACTGCAGCTCCAGCTGCTCCAACCTCTGTTACCGCGACACCTAACGGTTCGGGAACAGTCGATGTTGCGTGGAATGCTCCAGCAGTCAACGGTGCAACAGCAATTTCTGGTTATGGAGTACGTGTCTATGACGCTGCTGCAGCTGGTAACTTGCTCGCGGACATCGCAACTGGTTCAAATGCAACGTCTTACCAGGTCACTGGCCTGACTGACGGAACTCAGTACTGGTTCACTGTCTATGCAATGAATGCTGGAACACCTGCTGGTGGAACTGCCTCAGCACGCGTTGCATCGCAAGATCGCCTACGAACTGCAAACGCGCTAACTGGCGTGAGTGTACCGTCAGCAGCAGTCGGTGTAACCAACGATGTTGATAGCAATGGTGACGTCCACGTCCTGTGGTCAGACCCAGTTATCACGGGTGGGGGAAGCATTGCAGGTTACGACGTTGATGTACTCGACGCCGCAACTGGCGTGAACGCTGCACATAATGGTGGAACAAGTTCGCCAAGTGCTGCTAACGGTCTCGTCACTGACGGTTCTGTGCAGTACCTGTCACAGGTCACTGTGAATGGTGCAAACGGTGCAACTCAGTCTGATTACCAGATCTTCACTCCTGTTACACAGGCCGGTCCAGATGCTCCAACAGGTCTGATTGCTGCGCCAGTTGCTAACCAGAGTGGTCAGGTCCGCGTAACGTGGAACGAGTTCACTACCGGTTACTTTGGTAATGCTGGGGCATCCAGTGTTACGTCGTACCACGTGTACCTGATGAGCCAAGCAATTGGTGGAACAGTCGTAGTTGATGGTGGCCTTGTGTCAGCTTCGACAGCCTGCAACGCTGGCGTTTGCTCAACGGTACTCAGCGGTCTTTCGAACACTGCAACGTACTTTGCAACAGTTGCTGGTGTGAATGATAAGGGTGCTGAAGGTCCAAAGGCTTTGCCACAGACCACAGCAACTGCAATCACAGCTCCGGCTGCGCCAGTAGTAAGTGGCAACGTATCGGGTCCAGAAACGGCAACGATTACCTGGACAATTCCGGTCAATGGTGGTTCGCCAATCACGGGTTACACCGTTACAGCGCATCCAACATCCGGAAGCGGGCTCAGTGACGTCGTCGTTCAAGTAACTAGTGGTACTACTACAACGGCGAATCTGACTGGACTGACTCAGCTAACGGATTACACCGTGAGCGTGACAGCGACCAACGCGTACGCAACCGGTGATGCAGGTACTACAACATTCACCACACAAGCGGTGACAGTTGTTCCAAGTTCGCCAACGATGCTCGCTGTAACCATCACGCCAACGGGTGCGGGTAACGCTACGCTCTCGTGGCTCGCACCGGTTTACACCGGCTCGGGTGGTGGATTGACTGGATTCCAAGTTCGTGTGTACGACGCAGTAGACAGCGTGTCCACTGTGGCTACCTACTCGGCTGCCTCGAATGTATCTAGCCAGCTCATGAGTGGCTTGACATTCGGACGCACTTACTACGTAACAGTGGTTGCCCAGAACATCGCTGGTTCGAGTGCTGAACCAACCCGTTTGTCGGCAACACCAATTGGGGCGCCAGCAACAATGGCTGCTCCAACGGTGTCGGTCACTGGTGTCACAGGTGCACAGCGTCTCAACGCTTCATGGACTCAGTCCTTGACCGCAGTTGAAACAGGTGGATCGGTTGTTACGAGTTACACGGTTGCATTCACGGATGTGACAGCTAACCCGAACACCGCTGCCGGTACTTGCACCGTGGTGGCTCCAGCTACAACGTGTTCACGTCCTGATACTGCAGTCGCAGCAGCAGGCGGCGTGGCAGCGATGCCAGCGCTGGTTTTGAACCACGCATACAAGGCAACCGTGTCGGCTGTTAACGCTCGTGGAACAAGTACTGCATCAGCGCTTTCAACTGCGCCTGCAACGTACTCGTCGGGTCCAACACCTAATGCGCCAGTGTGGCCGCAGTGGTCAGGTACGGCTGCAGCTCCGCTGTCTTCCGTGAACCTGGGCAGTGGAAAGGTGATTCTGTTCTGGAATCGCCCAACATTCGCGGGTACAACAGCGACGGATACGTCGTTGTTCAGCTACCAAGTGAAGCTGTACACAACCGTTGCTGGTGCTGTTCAACCAACGTTGACTGCAACACTGACAAAGAACACCTATGACATCACGGCTACAAACGCTGCGGTTAACTCGGTGCTCTTGACGGGTCTCACCAACGGCACTGCGTACTTCGCAAGCGTCACTGCTACCAACGATGCAACTCAGACAAGCTTGTCGCCAACACGTCAGCGCATTGCTGCCGCGGCTACAAACTTGCCAACAGTGCCTCGCCAGGTTACGCAGGCTGGTGGAACTGGTGTCACAGCTACCCAGAATGTAACGGTTAACCTCAACGCCAACCCACCGGGAACACTTGGTGGCGCAGACGTTAAGGGTCAGTACTCAACTCGCTACAAGGTTGACTTCTACGCCGCAGCAGCTGGTGGTACCGCAGTCGGATCATGGACATCAACTCCAGTTGATGCCACGACCACGAAGTTGCCACTGTCGCTCACAGGAATCCCAGTATCTGGCATCACAATGCCAGCTGTGGGAGTAGCAGTGAATGTGTATGCAGTCGTAACGGCGCAGAACACCACTGGTGCACCAACAACTGTTGGTGGTAACGGAACTTGGGTGACTGGTGCGGCTTCGGCTCGTGTCGCAATCCCAGTGACAGTTACTGCAACAGCACCTGTTGGTCCAGCAGCTATCCTTTCGGCACCTCGTGCTGTTAAGGCTGGTACAACACTTGCTCTGAACGTGGGAACAGGTGTGAAACTGACCGGCAACGTGGATGTTGAAATCTACAGCCCAGCTGGCAAGTTGGTTGGAACTGGATCGGTAGCCATGGCTAACGCGAAGTCCGGCAAGTTCTCGTTCAAGATGCCTAAGGGCCTCAAGAAGGGCACTTACCTCGTGACAACGAGCACGCCAGTTGGAAATGGTTCAGTTATCCTGCGCCGCTACATCCAGGTGAACTAACCTCAAGAGTCTCGAAAGAGAACACCTTAAAGAAGCCCGCCACAGGATTACCTGAGGCGGGCTTCTTAGTGTTTGCCGTGGATTGAGTTAGTCCCCAATACGCTTGAGTAGTGAGTGAGTATCTGGGTATTGATGTTGGCGGTTCGTCAATCAAGTTTTCACTCATGGACGACAGCGGTCAGCCAACAGGGCAGCCATTCTCGATTGCGCACAGTGGACATGATTCCCGTGGCGCGCTTGAAGTGGGACTGCATAGAGCCTTAACGGAAGGCACACCTAGCGCAGTCGGAATTGGGTCGCCAGGGTATTTATCCGTTGATCGAAAACATGTTCTGTTCGCCGCGAATCTGGGTTGGAGCAATTTCCCGATAGTTGATTTTGTTTCCCAAATCGTTGGAGTTCCGGCATTCCTTGATGGTGATGCTCAAGTAGCTGCGCTGGCTGAATTGCGGCTCGGTGCAGCGCGTCAGGCTAAGTCAGCCTTGTATTTGAGTTTGGGTACTGGAATTGGTTGCTCAGTGATTGTTGGTGGAAAGGTTCTTGCAGGAGCGCATGGCATGGCAGGCAATGCTGGCCACTCACCCGTAGCTCGAAATTTGAAAACATGCGCTTGTGGAAAATCGGGTTGTTGGGAAACAGTGGCGAGCGCAAAAGCACTTATCGACATGTCGGAAAAATCGCCATTGGATTTTTATGCGGCATGTCAACAAGCTGACGCGGATGCACTTGTGATTCTTGACGAGTGGGTTGAGTGGCTAGCTCTTGGACTTACTCCGCTATTGGGATTGCTTGATCCGCAGCGAGTCATCATTGGCGGAGCGATTAGTGAGTATTCAGATCTCTTTGTCGAACGTCTTGCAGTTGCCTGTTCGAGCCACTTACTCGGTGCTGACTATGTGGGAGTGCCTGAGTTCGTTCCTGCTCAATGTGGAGCGCACGCCGGAGTTTTGGGAGCTGCCTTGTTGGCGATCGATGGAATGGCAAGGTCTGCTAAATAAAGCTACCAAGTTTTGTTAGAACGTCAGAGTGAGACAACATGCATCTTCGTTGCGGGAAAACTCAGTAAAGCCAATTGATGCATAGAAGCCAAGGGCTCGGTGATTGTGAACACTCACGTCGAGAAACATTCCAGGTGCGCCCATTTCTCTCAACGCATTCATCATCGTTTTCATCATGACTTTGCCCCAACCTTGCCCTTGAGCACTCTCAATGAGGTCTATGTGTCCATGAGCAGGAAATTGAGCAACCAGAGATTGTGACGCATTACTGGGATTTCGAATGGCTTCTAATAATTCGTAGTCCAACGAGGTGATTGCCTGCGACTGCGAATACTTACTTTGTACCCGTGGCCACCATTCGTCTCGACATCGAGCCTCAAAGTCCGTGGTATCTGGACAGCCCAAGACGTATCCAACAACCTGGGATGAATCATCAACGAGAACCCAACACGTATCAAGACAGAATTCCAGATAAGGACCAACGTAAATGTCACCTATGAGATCGGGCAGCGTGAAGAGGTCTGAGGCATCCTGACCAGAATTGCCCGTCAACAAACCAACTCGGTAAGCGGCCGAGAAGTCGTCAGCAGATGCAGGTCGAAGCTTCATGCCAAATCCTTACATTGAATGACTCGAAACGCCTGCATAATTCCAGTTTGGCGTGTGAGCAACACAGTCAGCCGATCAAGATGTCGAATTGGTCTAGACCCTCTCATGTCAATTTGTGAGAACAAACCATTGATTTAGGAGAATATTACGAAATGATTCCTGAATTACCGAAATTGGTCTAAAACAATCAGGCAAAGCCCGTGAATTGGGCGCCCAATGTGGGTACTTTGGGCGGAAGCGAAAGGGAATTAGTGGATCAGACGATGGAGTCTCGAATCCGGCTGCAACTTGATGAACTGATCAGTTCCGGTCTGGCTGGGCAACGTTTGCCCAGTGAACGTGAGCTCGCCTCGGACCTGGGCGTTGCCCGTATGACCCTACGAAGACTGCTGGACACATTTATTCAAGACGGACGGGTGGAACGCAAAGTTGGCTCGGGGACCTTTATTGCAAAACCTCTTATCGCAAGCCAAATGCAGCTGGCTTCATTTTCCGAAGAAATGCGTTCTCGTGGAATGAAACCGTCGAGCACAGTCATCGTCAATGAAACTGTTTCAGTTCGTAGCGATCTGGCCACAACGCTCGTCGTACCAATTGACACATTTGCAACACGCATCACGCGGGTCCGACGAGGTGATGACGAACCTATTGGCGTCGAGACGGTGTTCATTCCGCAGTGGTGCAATTTCAGTCCTTCAGACGAGGAACTTAAGGGCTCGTTGTACGAATTACTTGCTCAAAAATATGGTGTCTATGTTCAATCAGCGCGAGTGGAAATATCGGTAGCGAAACCATCGACACGAATTTGTGAATTGCTTGAGATTTCTTCGGAAGATTCTTGTATGCGAATTGACATGGTGGATGTTGACCAAAGCGGACGACGAATTATGGCTGCGACGTGTTGGTATCGAGCCGATCGATACCACGTGCGCATGTCGACTGCCCGAATGCAAAATCGGGTGGCATCATGACTCACTCAGCAGCACATGATTATCTTGCGCAACTGACTAATTTGTTGGTTCAAGTCGAAGCCGATCTTTCCGAGTCATTGGAAACTGCTGCACAGATTGTTGCTGATGTTTTTGCCAACGATGGCCTGCTTCACATTTTCGGAACTGGTCATTCGCATGTGTTAGCGCTCGAACTTTTCTATCGTGCAGGCGGTTTTGCAAACGTTAATCCAATACTTATCCCCGACTTAATGCTCCACGTATCTGCATCAGCAAGTAGCACGGCCGAACGCGAAACGTTGGATGCACAACACATAATTGCGAGCCATGCCATCAGTTCACAAGATGCCCTTCTGGTCATCTCGAACTCAGGTGGCAATCAAGTCACTTTGGATCTAGCACGAGCATCTAAGGAAGTAGGAGTCCGCGTCATTGCGCTGACGAGTATCAACCATGCGACATCACCACTGGCTAGATCTGACTCCGACAAACTCCATTCAGTCGCCGATGTCGTACTTGATAACCATGGTGAAGTCGGAGATGCCGTCACTCACATCGAGGGCGCGACGGTAGCCATGGGACCAACATCTACCGTCATCGGCGCGGCCATCGTGAATGCCTTGGCAATCAGAGTTGCTGAAATCTTGGTAGCAACAGGTCATGCACCACAGGTTTTCACGAGCGCGAATCTAGCTGGCGGAGACGCTGCAAACGCGTCACTGATTGCGAAATTTAGTCATCGAGTTGATGCCCTATGACGCCATTTCGTATCAGCGGAGTCATCGAAGGATTTTATGGAACACCATGGAATCCCGAGCAACGCCTGCGCCTCATTGAGTTACTAGGTAAATGGGGACTCAACACTTTTATGGTCGGGCCAAAAGATGACCCGTGGCATCGGATGAACTGGAAGGCTCCTTTTGGCGCAGATCTGATGGCACACGTTGATGACCTTGTAGAACATGGTCGCCGTAACAATGTTGCTATCGCTGTGGCTATGTCGCCAGGTCTGACAATTCGTTATTCAAATCCCGAAGACATCCAAGCACTTGTCGCTAAAGCCCACGACTTAATGGCTCACGGCGTGAGTCACATCGCACTTTTAGTTGATGACATCCCAGACACGCTTCAGCATCCACAGGATCAATCCCAATTTGAATCAATTGCTCAAGCTCACGTGCATTTGGTGAACGAGTTCGCGAAGTCGCTCTTAGGAAAAGTCGAAGTCACCGTGTGTCCACTTGTCTATCACGGACTTGGAACCGAGCAATATGTTCACGATCTTGGTCAGGGAATTTCTCCAGACATAAACTTCATGTGGACTGGCCGTCAAATATGTTCTCGTTACCTGCATTCTTCAGATGCCAAAGTCTTGAAAAAGATTTCAAACCACAGACCACTGTTCTGGGATAACTATCCTGTAAACGACGTCGCGATGACCTACGAACTTCACATTGGTCCAATACAAGGTCGCGATGCTGATTTAGGTGACTTTGCAGAAGGGTTGCTGTCAAACCCGATGTCCGCCTTTGAGTCATCGCTCATACCACTGCGCACCATTGCGTTGTATCTCAATGACCCAGGCACTTACGATCCCGATACTGCGTGGGCGCAAGCAGTCACAGAATCTTTTTCTGACCTTGAATCGCGTCGGGCCTTTTCGGAATTTGGCAGAACAGTTTTAGATTCCTGTTTAACAGGTGATGCTGCACCAGACGTTCAACGAACTCTCAACTCCGCGGCATTCGCGTGGCGAAGCGGAGATGTGTCCAAAGCGATTAACGATTTATCTGAATTGGCGCAGTCTATAAAGATGAACAGTGAACTATTGCTGAGTGAATCATTTGAGTTAAGACAATTACAAAGCGAAATCTCGCCATGGGTTACTAAGTACCAACTCGGTGGAAACGTAATTAACACGATGGCGCAATCACTCACACACTATTCAAGTAGTGACTCACAGTTACTGGGACAAATCGTCTCAGTCTTGCGGGATTCATATAACGAATTACATAACAACAGATACCGAGTTTTCGGCGATGGTCTGGAGATGCTCCTCACAGAACTCATCGCGGAATTCACGTGGTCATTCGATCACGCGCACAGTAAGTAACGGAAGAAGGAATAATGGGAAAAGATCGAACAAAGCAACGTCGGTCGCTTCTTATGGCAGCCATTGTGCTGTCTGCAGCGATTACTGGCGCGTGTAGCAAGTCAAGCGCACCAACTGACAACACTCTTCGGGTTGCCTTTGGAAGCAACGGATCAGATGGGCAAAAAGTATGGGACATGGCAGCAGCCAAGTTCAAGACTGATAACCCTGGCTGGAATGTTGAGTTCCAAGTTCAAAACGATGATCTCTACGAAACCGTGGGTCTGCAGAATCTGCTGACAAGCGGAAAAGCACCAGATGTCTACTTCGAGTGGGCGGGTGCACGTCTGGCAAACAAAGTGAAGGATGGCTACGCAGCTGACATCACGGATGCGATTAAGACTTCTGGTGTCGCCGATGAATTCGATGCCGGGGCATTTGGAACAACATCTGTCGATGGCAAGGTATACATGGTGCCGTTTACTTCAGATGTCACAAACGTCATCTGGTACAACAAAGACACGTTTACTAAGTTGGGCTTAACCCCACCTACCACGTGGGCAGAGTTTCTTGATGTTTGCGCCAAACTGAAAGCAGCGGGAACAACACCATTAGCAGTCGGCAATAAAGACCTCTGGGTTGCCGGTAACTGGATTGGTCACTTAATTTCTCGTTCATCCGGGGAAAGCGTGTACGACCAGGTGTTGAGTAAGAAGATGCCAATGAACTCACCAGAGTTTGTTAAGGGTCTGTCTTACCTTGTTGACCTACAAAAGAATGGTTACGTGAACAAGAGCGCAAACACAATTCCAGATAACGAGGGTTACAACTTGTACTTCCAAGGCGGAGCCGCAATGCTACCTATCGGTTCCTGGATCGTGGGAATCGCGCTCTCGGACGCGCCAACAATGAACATGGGATGGTTCAACTTGCCCGCTATTGATGGCGGCGCAGGAGATCAAACCAGCATCATGGGTGTGACCACTGGCTACATTGTGAATGGCAAGAGCACAAAGCAGGACAAGGCTCTGGAATTCCTCAAGGATGCTTTCACTGCCGAAATGGTTCAGTCGTGGAATGACGCTGGATTTACTCCAGTTGCCAAGGGTTCGGCATCGACAACACGTGATGCACTCACTCAATCCATGATTGATTTGCTTGGATCCGGAGCGCCAATCGTCGCGCCACCAGACACAGGCTACGACCTGAAAATGGCCGATGCTCTCAATACGGCAATCTCACAGGTTCTTGATGGTGTGAAGACGCCGCAGGAAGCTTTGGACGAAGCGCAAGCAAAGATCAGCGCTTCGTAACGTGCACAATCACGCCACAAGGATCAGGACATCAGAATGAAACCAACGTCGAAGTTTGGTGTTCTGGTCCTTGTGGCACCTGCAGTTCTTATCTACGGATTTGCAGTAGTGGCTCCCTTTGTTGGAACACTGGGACTGAGTCTGACTCGATGGAATGGATTTAATCTTCCAGAGTTTGCTGGCGCTGCAAATTTCTCTCGCGCCTTTCACGACAAAATTTTTATCTCGTCATTTGGTCACGTCACGTTTTACATAGTTGCAACGTTGTTTGTTGAAGTGTTGTTTGGACTTATCCTGTCTGGATTTTTGTCGTCACATCGCTTCATGGGATTTCCTCGTGTTGCGCTTTTCATTCCAGTCATGCTCCCTATGGTTGTTATAGCTGTTCTATGGGGAGCTGTGTTTAATCCCGATTACGGTGTACTCAATGCAGCGATGGGATCACTGGGTTTTGAAGGAATGCAAAAAGTGTGGCTTGGTGATCCAAAGTTGGCACTGCCTGCTATTTGTTTAGTATCAGGTTGGATTTTCTCTGGCTTTTACATGGCGATCTTTAACGCCGCATTTGCTCGGCTACCAACCGATGTCATCGAATCTGCCCGACTTGATGGAGCCGGCGAGTTTCGAGTCTTTTGGCGCATTAAAGTACCAATGATTCGTCAGGTCACATCAGTTGCAATTTTGTTGTGTATCACTGGTGGCATTCAGGGCTTTGATTTGTTTTATGTTATGACTAACGGCGGTCCGTACAACACGACTGAAGTTCCAACTACCTACATGGTCAAGTCAGTTTTCCGTGACATGGAAATCGGCTATGGATCCGCGTTGTCGGTTTTGCTCACTGTGGTTGGCCTCGTTGTCGCGATTGTTTTCCGGACTGTTCAAAAGTCGCGACAAACAGAAGTTGAGTATTAGATGCGCAAAATTTCTGTGTGGACTGCGATTGTGTGGATTTATTCGCTTTTCAGTATGTTGCCATTGCTTTGGATGTTCATGAGCGCATTTAAATCAAACGGCGAAATTGCAGCGCATCCACTTGGGCTGCCGACTCAGTTCGACTTTTCCGTTTTTTCAGATGCTTGGGAAGCCGGTGGTTTAGGTCGCTACGCAATAAACAGCGCGATTGTGACTGCAGCATCAACGTCACTTGTACTTGTTGTGGCGTCTATGGCTGGCTTTGCATTAAGCAAGTTGGAGTTTCGCGGCTCTGGATTAGTTATGGGTATTTTTACACTGGGTTTGTTACTTCCTATCCAGTCTTACTTCATTGCTCAAAATCAAATCTTTGAAGTGTTTAATCTCAAAGACACCCGAATGGCTTTGATTGTTCCCTACACCGCGATGGGGATCCCGCTGGCGGTCTGGCTTTTCAAGTCCTACATAGATTCAATGCCACGCGAGCTATTTGAAGCAGCTCGGGTTGACGGGACAACTGATCTGGAGATTTATCGTTATCTGATGGTCCCGATTATTCGACCTGCACTTGTCACAGTTGGAATCTTTACCGCACTGGGAGCATGGAACGAGTTTTTGCTCGCATTACTTTATGTCCAGGATGATTCACTTAAAACCATACCCACTGGCTTACTTGCCTTTTCCTCGAAGTATGTAACGGATTATCGAATGCTTTTTGCAGCGTTAACCATGGTCACTGTGCCAATGATCGCAATTTATGTGGCGTTCAACCGACAAATCGTCAGTGGCTTAACACAGGGGTCGGTTAAAGGGTGACGACCATTGCATCGAATCGCATGCTGGTTGGAGATTCACTTCAGCCCACTGTGATTGACATTCGTGACGGCATGATTGTTTCACGTGAACCATGGCACGGACAGTCTGCCGATTTTGAGTATCCCGATCAGATTGTGAGCCCGGGCTTCATAGATATCCAAGTGAATGGATTCAAAGGTGTTGATGTAGCCCTCGGCACCGCGAGTGAACTCGACAGTATGTCGGTAGCACTTGCTCGCACGGGAGTTACATCCTTCGTACCCACAATGACAACATCCCCGATCGAGACTTACTCCGCTTATTGTCGCAATTGGAACGCTTTGCTTACGCAGTCGTGGAGTGGAGCTATTCCCCTTGGCCTGCATTGGGAAGGACCATTCCTTTCCCGCACGTTTCGGGGAACACATCCAGAGAATTTGGTGACCGAGATTGACCTCGAGGTTATTCACCAGTGGGCAACCTGTGAGTCCCTGACTTATGTGACCTTAGCTCCAGAGCTCGATCACGCTTGTGAGGCCATTGAGATCTTGGTCCGAGCAGGCAAGCGAGTCTGCATCGGTCACAGTGGCGCAACACAACAACAGACCCAAGCGGCTGTTTCTGCGGGTGCGACGGGTGTAACGCATCTGTACAACGCACAACCAAAACCGCATCACACCTCGGATTCAATATCGGGCTGGGCACTCGGAGATTCTGAATTGCTGCTCGGCTTGATTGCAGACGGAGTGCATGTGAGTGAAGAGCTCATCGCACATACTTTCGCGATAGCGGGCAACCGAGTCTGCCTAGTGACAGATGCGATTAGTGCCGCGGGCATGCCAGATGGCCAACACAGGCTCGGTGAGCATGTGGACATTGCTGTCGTGGACGGCCTGGCTCGAAATCAAGATGGAGTATTGGCGGGGTCAACAGCCACTTTGGATTTGTGTATTCGCCAGTGTCTTTCTGTTGGCGTGGAAGTCACGACAGCCTTACTCGCAGCCACTCGAAATCCGGCAAGCTTCCTTGGACTAAACAATCGAGGAGCGATTGAGTCAGGTGCTCGCGCAGACTTGGTGGTGCTCGATGACCGTGCGCTTGTGCATGCCACGATGATCGCTGGTGCGTGGGTTCGATAGCCAGTAGCTGCGTGATTGCTCGAGTGACTGGGCGAATCATTCGGTGATGCCGACACGCCAAAAATCCCTGCCGTCTCATAATGTGGCACGAATATGCCATTTATCAGGTTATTTGGCATATATCACACTGATTTTTTATCAGCCAAAACCCCTGTATTCATGGGGGTTTGTCCACCTGTTGGCCGACACGCAGGATCGGCAAGGCGGCTGATGTCTGTGGCTTGGGTTACCGTCAAGTAAGCAGATTCCAACCGGAATCGACTCTGGTGAGGCGCCAAATCTCACCTCTTACCAGAGCAGCAAACCCTTGGGTGAGAGTGGGGGAACCACAGGTAAGTGGCTTCGCAAGAAGCCT
>CANFOW010000022.1 GCA_947448865.1 Actinomycetota bacterium | reverse complement strand
GCGATTCTTCCCGCTTATGACCCACTGATGGATTCTAAAAAAGTCCGCCACATCTTGGTTCGCCATGAACAAGGCGGCGGTCACGCAGCTGAAGGTTATGCTGCAGCAACCGGTCGCGTAGGTGTCTGCATGGCAACCAGCGGACCTGGTGCAACAAATCTTGTAACTCCAATCGCCGATGCCCACATGGATTCTGTTCCGATGGTTGCAATCACCGGTCAGGTGTCGTCTGCATTTATCGGTAGCGATGCTTTCCAAGAAGCAGACATCCGTGGCATCACAATGCCGATTACTAAGCACAACTACTTAATTACGAAAGCCGATGACATTCCGCGTGCCATCGCCGAGGCGTTTCACCTTGCAAGCACTGGTCGTCCTGGACCTGTACTCGTTGACATCACAAAAGATGCAATGCAAGGAAAAACTACTTTCGAATGGCCAACCTCAATAGATTTGCCTGGCTACAAGCCGACAACAAAACCACACGCACGCCAAATTAAAGAAGCAGCGCGCATGATTGTCGAAGCGCGCCGTCCGGTGTTCTATGTTGGCGGTGGAGTGATTCGCGCAGGTGCAAGCAAAGAGTTGCGTGCACTAGCTGAACTCACAGGCATTCCAGTTGTAACCACATTGATGGCTCGTGGTGCATTCCCAGACAGTCACATCCAACACATGGGTATGCCTGGCATGCACGGAAGCGTTGGCGCTGTGGGCGCATTGCAACAGTCCGATCTGCTCATCACATTAGGTGCGCGATTTGATGATCGCGTAACGGGCAAGTTGTCGTCGTTCGCACCAAAATCCAAAGTCATTCACATCGACGTTGATCCTGCGGAAATCGGTAAGAATCGATTCGCCGATATCCCAATCGTGGCCGATGTGCGTGAAGCGCTGATCCAACTCGTTCCTGCGATTACTGCTGAGTTTGACGCAGGTAATCGTGCGGATCTGAGTGCATGGTGGAAGACGCTTAACAATCTTCGCGAAACATATCCATTGGGTTACGACCTTCCCACTGATGGCACGCTGTCTCCGCAATTAGTTATTGAACGCCTCGGCAAAATCGCTGGTCCCGAAGCCATTTATGCAGCTGGAGTTGGCCAGCACCAGATGTGGGCTGCACAGTTCATTGGCTATGAAAATCCAAACACGTGGCTCAACAGTGGCGGCTTAGGAACCATGGGCTATTCCATTCCTGCCGCTATGGGTGCCAAAGTTGGTTGCCCTGACAAGACGGTATGGGCAGTCGATGGTGATGGTTGCTTCCAGATGACTAACCAAGAACTCGCAACCTGCACGATTAACAACATTCCAATCAAGGTTGCTCTCATCAACAACTCGTCACTGGGAATGGTGCGCCAATGGCAAACCTTGTTCTACAGCGAGCGGTACAGCAACACAGATTTGCATTCACATTCATTCCCAGACTTCGTCAAGCTCGCTGATGCCTACGGTTGCCTCGGGCTTCGTTGCGAAAGTGCTGATGATGTCGACAAGGTCATCGAAAAAGCAATGAGCACCAATGATGTACCGGTTGTTATCGACTTCCGCGTACATCGCGATGCCATGGTGTGGCCAATGGTCGCAGCAGGAATGGGCAATGACGAAATCCAATTTGCGCGTGATCTTGCGCCAACGTGGGAACGCGAGGAGGCATAGTCATGGCTCGTCACACATTATCCGTTTTGGTGCAAGACCAACCTGGTGTACTCGCTCGTATCTCGGCATTGTTTTCACGTCGTGGTTACAACATTGAGTCACTCGCAGTAGGACCAACTGAAACTCCAGAGATTTCACGCATGACAATTGTCGTAGACGTGGATGCTCATTCACTTGAGCAAATCACTAAGCAACTCAACAAACTGATTAACGTTTTAAAGATTGTTGAGCTCGATGACAGCAGTGCGATTGCTCGTGAATTGTTGCTCATCAAACTCAAGGGCGACGACGCTCAACGTGCCGCCGTGCTTCAACTAGTCGAGTTATTCCGTGCCAAAGTTGTTGACGTCGGCAGCGATGCTGTCACCGTGGAAGCAACGGGCTCACGGGACAAACTGCAAGCATTCGTCGAGGTGCTTGCGCCTTACGGAATCAAGGAAATCGTGCAATCTGGCGTTGTTGCGCTCTCGCGTGGCGGACGTTCAATTGGCGACCGTGCGAAAAACGCATAGCCGCCAGACACTAGTCTTAATCCCAAGGAAATAAGGAGATATCGTGGCCGAGTTGTTTTATGAAGAAGATGCTGACCTGTCGATTATTCAGGGTCGCAAAGTAGCCGTTATTGGTTACGGAAGCCAAGGTCACGCCCACGCGTTGAGCCTTCGCGATAGTGGTGTTGATGTGCGCGTCGGTTTGGCCGAAGGTTCACACAGCCGCGTCAAGGCAGAAGCCGAAGGTCTTCGCGTTGTTGATCCATTCACCGCAGCGCAAGAAGCAGACCTCATCATGGTTCTGGTTCCAGACCACATCCAGCGCAAGGTGTACGCCGAAGCAATCGAACCTAACTTGAACCCTGGTGATGCACTGTTCTTCGCTCACGGTTTCAACATTCGTTTTGGTTACATCAAGCCGCCAGCACACGTTGATGTGTGCATGGTTGCTCCAAAGGGTCCAGGTCACTTAGTTCGTCGTGAGTATGTCGCTGGTCGCGGCGTTCCTGCGATTGTTGCTGTTGAACAGGACGCTTCTGGCAATGCTTGGGCACTTGCGTTGTCATACGCAGAAGGCATTGGCGCACTTCGCGCTGGTGGCATCAAGACCACATTCACCGAAGAAACTGAAACCGACTTGTTCGGCGAACAAGCAGTTCTTTGCGGTGGAACCTCAGCATTGGTTCAGGCTGGATTCGAAACTCTGATCGAAGCCGGTTACCAACCAGAAGTTGCTTACTTTGAATGCTTGCACGAACTTAAGCTCATTGTTGACTTGATGTACGAAGGTGGCATTGCCAAGCAGCGTTGGTCAGTTTCTGACACCGCTGAATACGGTGACTATGTTTCAGGTCCACGCATCATTGATGATCGCGTCAAGCAGGCTATGAAGGATGTCCTCAACGACATTCGTTCAGGTGCATTCGCAAGCCGTTTCATTGCTGATCAAGATGCCGGCGCTCCGGAATTCAAGGCGCTACGCACAAAGGGCGAGACTCATCCAATCGAAGCTGTCGGTCACGACCTGCGCAAGATGATGTCATGGGTAAAGGCTGGCGACAGCGATTACCAAGAAGGCCACGCAGGCCGCTAAGTCGTTCTGGAGAATCCAGGTCCGCACTCACAGCAAAGTTATTTGCTCGAAGTGCGTGGCCTGGATTTTCTCGTTTAGCGCGCGAAATTCGTTTCACATTTGCGCGATAGGGTTGATTTATGCCAGCCGCGTTGGTCACAGGAACGTTTAACCCACCACACATGGGTCACGTCAAACTCATTAAGGCCGCGATTCAAAAGCGCGACCATGTAGTTGTTGTCGTTCTTGCACAGCCTCATGATCGATTTAGTGCCGAACTTCGCGCTAAAGCACTTGAGCAAGATTGCATTGCCGAAGGTGTCGCTGAAAGTGCGATGACAATTGTGCACGGCTACGAATCAACGCCATACGATCCTTCGGATCCGGCTGTACTCAAATCCAATGCCCGTGTCATCGAAGCGCATCTTCGCCAAACACCGACGGTTGACATGTTGGTCACCTCGGAAACAAATGGCGCACAGTTTGCTGAAATGCTTGGTTTGCATCATTTCAGTTACGACCCCGAGCGAGCTATTGTTCCAGTGTCGTCAACCCAGATTCGTGAAGACCTGATCGGTAACTGGCATTTACTGGGTCCTGGCTCTCGTGAACTCTTAGCCATTCGCGCAGTGTTTATCGGCGCTGAATCCACCGGAACGACAACAACGACTCTTGCTGTGCAACAAGCACTCATTGCTCGCGGCGGTGATTTCGTCAACACCAATTGGATTCGCGAATATGGTCGCGATCTGACAATGCGTAAGAAAGAGCAAGCCGAAGCCATGGGACTAAGCGAATACGCAGTGCCGTGGACTGTCACAGACTTCGTGGAAATCGCTGTCGTGCAACAGCAACTCGAAGATGTTGCTGCCCGCACCGGTGGGCCAGTTGTGTGCTGCGACACGGATGTGTTCGCCACACTTATATGGGAACGCCGCTACCTTGGCGTTAAGGCAAGTTTGCCAATGCCGCATCATGACCAGAATCGCATCTATTTCGTGACGCAACCTGACGGAGTGCCTTTTGTCCAAGACAAGATTCGCGACAGTGAAGAATTGCGCTATTCAATGACTCGCGAATTCGAGGACGAACTGATTGCAACGAGTCGCGCCTGGGTATCGCTTGATGGCACAGTGGAGTCTCGCGTGGCACTTGCTCTCGAAGCAATTGATGATGCAATGGCTCAGGCGTTTTCATTTCACGCCTCGGCCTGAGGCCGTATTATCGGGGAATGGCCAAAGACGCTCTTCCAGACACAACTGACATTCGTTCGGTCCGCTTCGTATACGGCGATCCCAGCGGGGTAATTCGCGCGAAGGGAACAACTGGTTCCCAATTTGCCGGAAAAATTCATGAAGGTATTGGCCTGACTCAGGCACAAAATGCAGTCAATCTTTTTGAAGACCTGGTTCATGTGGATGGCATGGAACCAGTCGGAGAAGTGCGCATTGTTCCTGACGTCTCGACCTATACGGAACTTCCTTGGCTTGACCGCACTGCAAGCGTCATTTGCGATTTACGTCAGATTGATGGTTCCGAGTGGGGTGGGTGCACTCGCACAGTACTGAAGCGCGCCATCGCGAGCGCTGCACAAGCTGGCATCGAAGTGTTCGCAGCCTTTGAAAATGAGTTTTATGTCGCTGAAGGTACTCGTGAGAATCCCGTTCCATTTGGTGATGCTTCGTGTTACTCAACCGCAGGCCTTGATCGCAACAGCGCGATGATGAACGACATGATTGACAACCTCGAAGCTCAGGGCTACATCGTGGAACAAGCGATTAACGAGTATGGTCCTGGCCAACTTGAAATTGTTATTAAGTATGACGAAGCACTAAAGGCCGCAGATAACCAATTAAAGTTCCGCGACACAATTCGTGGCACGGCTGAAGTTCAACATGGACTTATGGCTTCATTCTCACCAAAGCCGTATGCCGATGGTGTTGGTTCTGGAACACATTTGCATTTCAGTTTGTGGTCTGGCAAAAATAACTTGCTTTTCAACAAAGACAATCCACGCGAAATCAGCGAACTAGGTGGACACTTCATCGCGGGACTTCTTGAGCACCTCCCGGGATTAGTTGCACTGACATGTCCTTCGTATGTGTCGTATGAACGACTAGCACCGCATGCCTGGGCAGGGTCGACGATTGCGTGGGGCTATGACAATCGCGAATGCACTGTGCGAGTGGCTAGTTCCTTCCGCGGGCGAGAAGAGCAATCAATCAACATTGAACTCAAAGCCAGTGACTCATCCGCGAATCCACATTTGGCGCTAGCAGGTGTTATCGCTGCAGGGCTTGACGGAATTGCGCGCAAGCTAACACCGCCTGCGCCGGCAAAGCATGACCCTGTGTTACTCAGCGATGAAGAAAAAATTGCCTCGAATGTGCGTCCACTTCCTAGTTCACAATTGGAGGCTCTGGAAAATCTTGAGCGAGACACTGTATTGATGGATGCGCTCGGCGATTTGATGGGTCGTTGCGTGTTGGCGACTCGTCGGGCAGAAAATGCTAAAGCCGAACAAAATGGCCTGGAGTGGGCACGAGCAGCCACGTTTACGGTTTACTAAGTAAGGCAACTACGCATCACGGCAATTACGCATCAAGACACCTTCGAATCACGGCAATTACGAATCAAGACAACTACGCATCACGGCAACTAAGCATCACTACATCTACGAGATAGGCGATAACACAATGTGCAGACTCTTCGCATGGCATTCAGATCATCCCGTCACAGTCAATGACGCACTTGGTGTGGATGCGGGTGAACTTCGCACCTTAAGCCAGACCCATAAAGACGGTTGGGGCATGGCCTTTGTCGCAGGTGATGAAGGATTTGAACTCATTCGCGATGTTTCAGCAGCGCATGCCTCAGATGTGTATCACGAAGCTACTAGCTCAATGGCAACAACGGATGCCATCGTTCACTTACGTTGGGCAACTGAAGAACTTGAAGTTTGTCTTCCCAACACGCACCCGTTCATCAAAGAAGGAATTGCGTTTTGTCATAACGGTGGATTGCCACGTGGTGAAAAACTTGACTCGTTGATGGCACCTGACTTAAAGGATTCTCTCGAAGGTACTACGGATAGCGAACAATATTTCGCTGCACTGATCACAAGCATCCGCCAGCACGATGGCGATTTCGTCGCAGGTTATCGTGCCTTGCTTAGCGAACTTGAAGAACTACGTTACACATCGCTGAACACCTTGATCCTGACTGATGACTACTTGTACATCACGTGCTGTCACAAGCCAGAAAATCTCATGTCGCACGTTAACGCTGACTATTACGACCTCACGTGGGCTACTCGTGACGGTGTTACGTCTGCCTGGTCAACGTATGTGCGACCAAGTGTGACCGATGGAAACGATCTTCCTAACGGAATGTTGCTTGCAATTGATCGCAAGACTGGACAGACTTCGCAACACCGCGTTCGTGGGTAATGAGTCCCGCCAAGCCGATTGACCAAGCGTTAGAACATTTACGGACGCACGATCTGAAGTTTCGTACTTTCCTCGTTGATGCACCCGACTGTGTACTCGCCGAACCGTTACATGAGTCTGATTTTGAAACCTTAGTTTTCGCAATCATCGGTCAACAAGTGTCAGCCAAAGCTGCTGACTCAATGACATTGCGTTTGTTGGAAGGCATCAGCCGACCGCTGACACCGCAGCACATTCTCGCCATGGGTTTTGATGGACTAAGAGAATTTGGCTTCACTCGGGCGAAATCGCGCACTATGAGTGAGGTTGCACAGGCAGTGATCTCAGGACAACTCGACTTCGACCACATGCGCACACTCAGCGACCCAGACGCTGTTGCTTACCTGTCCCAGTATTGGGGAATTGGGCGTTGGACCAGCGAGATGCTCATGATTTTCCGAATGGGCAGACTCGACATGTGGCCCACGGGAGACCTTGGAGTGCGCCGAGGTTGGTCGATTATTCAAGGTCTCGACTACATTCCGTCTCCGGCTGACATGGAGACAGTGGCAGATCATCTTCGTCCGTATCGCAGCGTTGCGGCTTGGTATTGCTGGGTTGCTACCCGCGAAGATTCTAAATTTTGGTAACTGCAAACTACTAGGCATTGCTCGTCCATCATGTGAACCGAACTGCACGGACCGAGCCAGAGTTCTACGATGAAAGTGTGACTAAGCCTGTTGTACTTATTGCTGAAGAATTGTCCTCCGCCACATTAGACGTGCTGGGAACTGGTTTTGAGGTACGCCATGTTGATGGCGCCAATCGTGCAGAACTACTACCTGCAATCGCGCACGCCGATGCGATTTTGATTCGCTCGGCAACAAAGATAGATGCAGAAGCAATAGCAGCCGCGCCAAATCTCAAGATCGTTGCTCGTGCTGGTGTTGGGTTAGACAACGTTGACATTCCGGCTGCGAGTGCAGCAAACGTTCTTGTGGTGAATGCGCCGACAAGCAACATTGTGTCGGCAGCTGAACTTGCGGTGTCGCTTTTGCTTGCCAGTGCGCGCAATGTCGTACCGGCAAACATGGCGCTGAAAGACGGGAAGTGGGCTCGCTCAAAATTTGGTGGTGCCGAAGTTCAGCACAAAACAGTCGGCATTATTGGTTTCGGAAAAATCGGCCAGCTTGTTGCTAAGCGTCTTCGTGGCTTTGATGTGCACTTCGTTGCATACGATCCGTATGTCACTGTTCAACCTGACGGATTTTTTGATGTTGAACTTGTAACACTGGATCAGCTACTTGAAGTATCAGACTTCATTACAATTCACATTCCCAAGACCGCAGAAACAGCCGGCCTCATCGGTGAAGAAGCGCTACGCAAAGTAAAGCCAACTGTGCGCATCATCAATGCGGCTCGTGGCGGCGTACTTGATGAAGAGGCGTTGTACAACGCAATCATCGAAGGTCGTGTTGCTGGAGCGGGTCTCGATGTGTACGCAACTGAACCATGCACGGATTCACCGTTATTTGCACTTGATCAAGTTACTGCCACGCCGCACCTTGGTGCGTCAACCGACGAAGCTCAAGAAAAAGCGGGCGTTGCCGTTGCTGAATCTGTTGTTGCGTTTTTTGACGGCGACGAAGTGCCCGGCGCATTCAACGCCGACAAAATTACGCGTTAGCTCAAGCCGGCGCGGAACAGTGCAACCATCTGATCAATTTCATCAGATGTTGTTGATAGCGCTGGAGCAACTTGAAGTGCTCCGCCCCAAATCGCACGCGAGATAACTCCCGCATCGCGGCATCGGGCATACATTGCCGGTGCGCTTGCTGGATCTGTCATCTGAATGCCACCGAGGAATCCAACGCCGGTGCGTACTTCAGCAACGTTTGGTAAGTCTTCGAGTGTGCGAAGTGCGGATGCAAACTTGCCTTCAAGTTCGGCAACATGTTGTGGCAGTTTCTCGTCAGCCATGATCTTGATGTTTGCTAGGCCAGCTGCAGCAGACACTGCGTGACCGCCGTAGGTAAACCCATGACGGAAAACTCCAGCACCTTCACGGTAAAACTCGTTCCACACACTTGGTGCCGCAATAACAGCACCCATAGGGGAGTACCCGGAAGTCAGCCCCTTAGCAACGGTCATCATGTCTGGTTCAAGTCCAAATCGGTTTGATGCAAACCAGTCGCCACATCGTCCAAAGCCTGTGATGACTTCGTCGGCAACGAACAAAATGTTGCGCTCACTACACGCCTTGCGAACTGCGTGAAGGTAAGTATCTGGAGCAATGCGTACGCCGCCGGCACCCATGACTGGCTCGCAGAACATGGCGGCAATGTTGTCTTCGCCAATGCGATCCATTGTGGCGATGACATCATCTGCGTCGTCCCATGACACTTGAGCAACATTTGTGATGAAGTCGCCGTAGTTTTCGTTATTCGGACCAATGCCTGCAATGGATGTTCCACCGACATTCATGCCGTGGTAGCCGTTGTTGCGGAAAATAATTGCTTGCTTCTTGGGCTGGTTACGCATGGCCCAGTAACGTCGGGAAATTTTGATTGCAGTATCAATGGCATCGCTACCACCGAGCGTGAAGAACACTTTTGAATCTGGGTTTGGTGCAAGCGATGCAACAGTATTCGCAAGTTCAATTGTGGTGTCCGTGACAGCTTCACCGAACGATGAGTACGAGGCGATGCGTCGAGCTTGGTCAGCCATCGCGTCTGCGATCTGATGACGACCATGACCTACGTTCATGTACCACAACGCACCTGCGGCATCAAAGTATTTCTTGCCATTGGCATCCCATACCCATGAGCCTTCGCCCTTGGAAATAACAAGCGGTCCCTGGGTTGAAATTGCATGCATGTCTGCGAATCCATGCCAAAATGCGTTGCTCATAAGTAGCCCCTTTAGTTGTGAAAAAGCCTAGCCGTTAACGATTGAATTTTCGGTGACAAAGAGTCGTTGACGATCTGCAAGGTGTGCCATGGAGTCAGCCGCTACACCCTTACCAATCTCGGTTGCATAAGCAGCATCGAAATCTTCTTGGGAGTCAAACCAGAGTTCCGACACGCCGTCGTATGCGCCTCCGTCTGCAGCAAGGTTGAACACAATCTTGCGCACGTTTGGAAGTTCGGCAGCTTTTGGTGCGTGCTCTGTGAGCCACCAGTTTTCAAATTCTGCATGGGTCATGTCTTCGCGACGCTTTAACAAAATAATTGCTTTGAACATTACTTAACCTTTGTTACTCGAGCGTGCGGACGACCGCCGACGGATAGCACAATGCTGATGACCATTTCGTTTGCACGTGGGGCATCGCCGATGGATACTTCTGCGGAGTCCATGTCATCAAATTCCCAACGGTCATCTTTGTTACCGATTGGCATAGTGATGGAACTTCCTGGGACGCCATACTTTTTAGTTCCAGGAATGATGTCTGCGCCGCCGCCGATAGCTGCCCGCACTGGTGCTCCGAATCGTGGATGCAAAACTGCGGCTGTGTGTTCAAGTTCTCCGTCAGTGCCAACAATGGCACCCTTGCCATAGCCGCGAACATCTGAGGCACTCAAGCCCAGCGCTTCGAGGGCTGCAACCGCGCGAGCGGACAACAGTGTCGTAACTTCAGCACTCATCAGCTCGAGTTCGGTCAGGTCTTTGACGAGACCTTTGCCGGCTAGAGGATTGGTGACGACAGCAGTCGCAATGACTTTGACAGTCGGTGGGGTAACGGCAACACCGCTTTCGCGATGAACTTCTTGGGTTGTGACAGTAATTGAACGGATTTCAGGCATAGAGCCGAACTTACTATCTTGAGGTTGCCGTAGGCATGGATTCCGCCTAATCCGTTGGCCTTTTGGTAAGTCGGGTATGTCACCTTTCTGGTCCAGGGTCGATTGGGTGAGAGTGCGTCTGACCGATAGATTTCTCCTAAGAGAACTCGACGAGGAGACCTTTCATGGCCAAGCGCATTACCCACTGGATTGACGGAAAATTGTGGGAAGGTACCGCTGACCGCACAGGCGACGTGTACAACCCAGCTACGGGAGAGATCTCGGGCGCAGTTGATTTCGCATCGACCGCTGTCATGGACCAAGCAGTTGCAGTAGCTAAGCGCGCCGGTCAAGAATGGGCAGCAACCTCGCTCACCAAGCGCACCTCAATTGTGTTCGCATTCCGCGAGTTGCTCAACGCTCGTAAGGAAGAACTCGCTGCGATCATTACCGCCGAACACGGCAAGGTGCTCTCGGATGCACTTGGCGAAGTATCGCGTGGTCAAGAAGTCGTGGAATTTGCTTGTGGCATCCCACATTTGCTCAAGGGTGGATATTCCGAAAGCGTGTCCACTGGTGTTGATGTGTACAGCATCCGCCAGCCACTCGGAGTCGTCGGCATCATCTCGCCGTTTAACTTCCCAGCCATGGTGCCAATGTGGTTCTTCCCAATCGCCATCGCTGCAGGTAACGCAGTCATCATCAAGCCATCGGAAAAAGATCCAAGTGCCCAGAACTTCATCGCACAGTTGTGGAAGGACGCAGGTCTTCCTGACGGTGTCTTCAACGTTGTGCATGGTGATAAGGAAGCAGTAGATCGCATCCTGACCCACCCAGACATCAAGGCTGTTTCTTTCGTTGGCTCAACACCAATCGCGAAGTACATCTACGAAACCGGAACTGCACACGGAAAGCGCGTGCAAGCACTCGGTGGCGCAAAGAACCACATGCTCGTTCTTCCAGACGCTGATCTTGACCTCGTTGCAGATGCTGCAGTGAACGCTGGCTTCGGTTCCGCTGGTGAACGTTGTATGGCCATCTCGGTTCTAGTTGCCGTTGAGCCAGTTGCTGATGCAACTATTGCAAAGATTGTTGACCGTATTGGCAAGCTCAACACAGGCGATGGAACCCGCAACACCGACATGGGTCCACTTGTGAGCGCAGTACATCGCGACAAGGTCAAGGGCTACATCGACGCTGGTGTTGCTGAAGGCGCAAAGATTGTTGTTGACGGTCGCAACATCACACCAGATGCTGACGGAAACGGATTCTTCGTTGGTCCAACACTTTTCGACAACGTCACTTCCGAGATGTCAATCTACAAAGAAGAAATCTTCGGACCAGTTCTTTCAGTTGTTCGCGTCAAGACTTATGACGAAGGCTTGAAGCTCATCAACGATCACATGTACGGCAACGGAACTGCAATCTTCACCAACGATGGTGGCGCAGCACGTCGCTTCCAGAATGAAGTTGAAGTTGGCATGGTTGGCGTGAATGTGCCAATCCCAGTGCCAATGGCGTACTTCTCATTTGGTGGTTGGAAGAACTCACTCTTCGGTGACACTCACGCACATGGAACTGAAGGCGTGCACTTCTTCACGCGTGGCAAGGTTGTCACTAGCCGTTGGCTCGATCCAAGTCACGGCGGAATCAACCTTGGCTTCCCGACGAACGGCTAAGCACCGCAAACCTTCCACTGGAAGAGTTTCGGGCATTCTGGCAGTTGCCCTCGGCACAACGCTGTGGGGCACTGTCGGGCCTGTCGTAGAACTGTTTCCTGACGGCACAGCGTTCCAGTACGCGATGGTGCGCAATGTTACGGGCACATTGGCACTCTGGATTCTGGTTCTCGTTTCTCGGGACAAGCGTCGCTACACAAAACAAGACATCGTTCCCATCCTGATCGGTGGTGTCGGTGTGGCATTCTTCTTCCCGCTTTTCACATTAGGTTTTCAACGCACAGGTGTGGCTGTAGCTGCGGTGCTAGCGATTGGTGTTGCGCCAATTTTTGCGGGCATCATCGCGCGCATTGCGTTTAAACATAAGCCCGGAAAAAACTGGCTCATCGGAACGGCTGTTGCTGTGTCTGGTGTCGTGGCTTTGAATTGGCCAAGCGGTGATGCTGTTGTCAACGTGCTTGGGGTTTCATTTTCGCTGATGGCCGCATTCGCGTATTCGTGGCAAGCAACCGGCATGGGAATGATTGCCCAACGTCACACGCCGTTTCAAAGTGTCGCTCCGATTTTTACCGTGGGCACAATTTTGCAAGCGCCTATTAACATCGGTCGAGATTTTAGTTTCTTGCGCGATCCCGTATTGCTTGCAGGATCTTTATACGGTGGCATTGCAACTGTGGCGATTGCCTACGCGTTCTTTACCTATGGCATTTCCCGAATCGGAACGGCAACTTCAGTTACTGTCGGGTTGATGGAACCGCTTACTGCGACAACGATGGGTGTGCTCTTACTCGGTGAAACTATTTCTCACATTGGTATGGCTGGACTGGTACTCGTTCTCATAGGCTTAATCATTGTTAGTCGACCAACAAAGGACATCGTATGAACCTGAAAGATTTTGATGCATTAAGTTTCGATTGCTACGGAACTCTCATTAACTGGGAAGCCGGAATCTTGGCTGAACTAGTTCCTTGGGCATCAGGTTCAGGTATTCCTGAGCAAGAATTGTTGGCAGCGTATTCGCTTCATCAAGCAGCTATTGAAGAAGAAACCCCAACGATGCTGTACCCAGATGTTCTCGCCGAAAGTTTGGTACGAGTTGGCGCGCAATTCGATATTGCAGTCAGTGACGAACAGGCACATGAATTTGGGCAGTCAGTTCCTCGATGGCCAGCGTTTCCTGATTCAGCTGACGCGCTTGCAAAATTAGCAACTCGATTCAAGCTCATCATTTTGTCCAACATTGATCGCAATTCATTTGCTGCGAGTAACAAAAAACTTGGCGTGACCTTTGATGCCATCCTGACTGCCCAAGACATCGGTTCATACAAGCCGAGCCTCAATAACTTCCACGCGTTGATGGCAAAGAGTGGGGAGCTCGGTATTGATCCAGCACGTCATTTGCATGTGGCGCAGAGTCTGTTCCACGACCATGTGCCTGCTAAGCAAATGGGTTTGCCGACTGTGTGGATTAATCGTCGTAAGAACCAGGATGGTTGGGGAGCAACTCCGCCACCGCCTGCGAATGTCACTCCGGATTGGGAGTTTGGCAGCATGCAGGAATTCGCTGACGCTGCGATTGACTAAGCGCTCAAAGGTTTTTTGGCTGATCGAGCCCTCGCGCATCTCTTTGTGACGGCTCGATTCGTTTTTTTATTGGCAAATAATGTGCGGGATTCCTTGACACTCGCTCACGCGGTGGTATTGTGCTATACATAGTACTACGGTTAGCGATAGTGCGGAAGGGCTCGGAATGGATAACTCTCAAGTTCTCAAGGGTGTACTTGATGTTGCAGTTCTCAGTGTCGTCAGTGAACAAGATGTATACGGGTACGAGATGGTCAAGCGCCTGCGCGAGCTTGGACTAGCGGACATTGCAGAAGCATCTGTTTACGGCACTTTACGCAGGCTTTACAACGCTGGGGAGATGTCATCCTATTTAGTCGCATCTGATGGCGGACCGCATCGAAAGTATTACAGTCTGACGCCACAAGGTTTCAAGAGTCTCAAAGCTGGACTCGCTGACTGGGCCAGTTTTGTGTCCGCAATGGACAAAGTAGTAGCAGTCGCACGTCCAAAAGGAGCATAGAAATGATCAACGTCAACAAAACCACCGCAGAGGCAGAACGCTATGTGGAAGACGTGCGTCGCGCACTTGATCCACTATCGGAATCAGATCGCAATGAACTGATTGATGAGTTGAATGCTCATATTTATGGACTCATTGAAGACGATGATTCAATTTCAATCACTCGTACCTTAGGCGATCCTGCAAAGTACGCGCGTGAACTCATGATCTCTGTTGGACACGACTATCCGCAACACATTTCGTTTTTCAATAAGCGTCCGCTGCGTAAACACGCTGACATGTCGATGAAGAAATTCATTGCAGTGTGTGCTGCAGTAATTGCGGCTACGGGAATTATTTCCGCTCGCGCCACCGCGACGTGGGAAAGTCACCAATTGATTAACCGGATTTTGGATGGCCAGATAGATGTATCGCATGCCACTGGCATGGACAAATTTGTTTCAGTTCCAGATTTAAGCGGAATGCCGTATTACGTAGCAAAGACTTCGTTGACTACACAAGGTCTCAAGACATGTGAAGACTACATCGTGAGTGGAGACGAGATGATATCTACTCAATCTCCACCTGCCGGAATGATCATCAACAGTGTGAGTCAATGTGTAGTGCTTGAATTCACTTCGAATAAACCGTTGCCCTAAATCCCGGAATCGGTACATTTAGGAATCGCGAAAGGAATATACATGTCATTGGCAGAAAACTGGGAAGACAGTGCTCGTGCTTTTGTGTTGTCGGTGGATAGAGGTCTCCAGCAGAGTGGTGTGACAGAGCGTGAAGATGTTCTCAATGAATTGCGAGTCCATATATCGGCCCTCTTCAATGATGGTGAAGATCGAGCTCTTGTTGATGTCCTCGGTGCGCCAGAGGACTATGTAAAAGAATTACTTGAAACCGACGCGTCACTTGTGGGAAATACTCAAGTCATGTCGAAACCCAAGAAAACTCTGTGGCAGAAATTTATGGGCTTGTCTCTCGTATCAAAAGTACTAATCGCATATGGATGCTATTTGACTTTCAATTTGCTCATAGTGCTTTACCTGTGGATGATGTGGGGTGACAGCACTGAGCCCTTCTATCCAGGAGCCCGTATTCTACTTGTCGTCGCTGTAGTTCAAATTTCTTTAGCGGGCTTGTATACGAAAAGAGGCACGAGGCTCCTCATAGTTTCGATGTATCGCTCGATTGATTCTTTCTGGGCTCACGTTGCGCAATTTGGTCGATTTCGCTTTGCGACAGTTGCAGTCCATGTACTCGGGCTTCTCGTGTGGTGGGAATTTCGTGCGGTAGGAATTATTGCTCAGTGGACATTTTCTGCTATTCATTGCCCTACTGCGATTTATAGTGCGGGTGATCCGCTAGGAATATGGACGACCTGCGAATCAGCTAACCGAATCATGGTTGTTGATCTTGTTATCTCGTTGGTTCTTGGAGTTATCGCGCAACTATGTAAGCGTTGGACCGTATCGAGAATTCTGTTCCTGCCATTGAACTTACTAGCTGGATTCCTTGTGCTCAGTTACATTCAATACTTCCTCGGAAGCCTTTAATGCTTAATTAATCAAATGCCGATCATCGACATGGTGGCAACGAGAGCTCGTATTTCTATTCCTAAAGCAACTGAGCTAGCGCACCGGATCCGACGATTGTGCAGGCTGCTTGCATGTCAGGTGCAAGATAACGGTCGGGACCTGGGCCTTCAACGCTTTTGCGTAGCAGCGAAACGGCTTGAGCGCTCAACGGCGATGGAACTAGTGGTGAGCGCAAGTCGATAGCGCGAGCAGCAGTCAGGTACTCGATGCTGATAATCATGCATAAGTTACTCACTGCTGTTCGAAGTTTGCGGGCCGCATTCCAGCCCATCGAAACGTGATCTTCTTGCATTCCCGAGCTCGGAATCGAATCCGCGCTCGCAGGAACTGCTAGTCGCTTATTCTCAGACACCATTGCAGCCTGGGTGTATTGCGCAATCATCAAACCGGAATCAACTCCAGGGTCATGTGCCAAAAATGGCGGAAGCCCATGGGAGCGATTCTTGTCCAGCATGCGGTCCGTGCGACGTTCGCTGATACTTCCCAAGTCAGCAACTGCGATGGCGAGGAAATCTAAAACATAAGCAACGGGTGCGCCATGGAAGTTTCCGTTCGAAGCGACTCGACCATCTTCGAGTACTACGGGATTATCAATTGAGGCCGCGAGCTCACGATCGGCAACAAGTCGAGCATGTGCAATCGTGTCGCGAACCGCGCCAGTGACTTGTGGTGCACAACGTAATGAGTAGGCATCTTGCACGCGATCATCGTTGACTTTATGTGATGCCACAATTCCGCTATCGGTGAGTACGCGAAGCATGTTGGCAGCGCTTTGTGCCTGGCCAGGATGTGGTCGCAGTGGCAAGTGCAGTTCAGGAAGAAACACTTGATCAGTTCCGAGTAGCGCTTCAACGCTCATAGCGGCTGCAACATCCACGCTGTCACACAACATAGTTAAGTCATCAATGGCCATGATGAGCATCCCGAGCATGCCATCAGTTCCGTTAATCAGTGCGAGCCCTTCTTTTTCACGCAGTTCAACAGGCTCAATTCCGGCGCGAGCAAGTAAGTCAGCAACTGGTGCTTCGATACCGTCGGGACCGCATGCTTGGCCCTCGCCCATCAAAACCAATGCGCAGTGGGCAAGTGGTGCAAGATCGCCCGAGCAACCAAGTGATCCGTACTCGTGAACAATCGGCGTAATTCCTGCGTTGAGCAAAGCCGCCATAGTCTCGACAACAACGGGGCGCACACCAGTACGCGCGGAACATAAAGTCTTCAAGCGCAAAGTCATGAGCGCGCGAACTACTTCTCGTTCGACCGGCTCACCCATGCCAGCAGCATGCGAGCGAATAAGTGACTTCTGTAGTTGAGTGCGCAATTCCGCTGACACATGACGATTAGCCAGTGCACCAAAGCCTGTCGATACTCCGTATACCGGATCGTGCGAAGCGGCGAGTGCGTCAATGTGTGCCCGAGTAGTGGCAACAGCACTCAACGTTGCAGGCGCAATCACGACCTTCGCATCGTGGCGCGCAATGTCAATAACATCCTGTGCGGTCATCCCCGAGGTGTGAATGACGACTTCTGACCTGCTCATGCGCGATCTCCTTTTGTGAATGTCATGCGTGCGTGTTGCCATGTTGAGTGTACGAGGGGAACGCCGGGTCGATAGGCGAGGTGGATGTAGTGCGGCGCATCAAGGACCACAAAGTCGGCTTGGGCGCCAATTCTTAAGTGACCAACATCAGTGCGTCGTAATGCTTGTGCGCCTCCGTGTGTTGCTGCGAAGACTGCTTCATCAACAGTCATGTGCATTTCACGTACTGCCAGTGCAATGCAAAATGGCATGTTGGTTGTGTAGCTCGAACCAGGATTGCAATCTGGAGACAGTGCAACGCTGACACCGGCATCAATCAGATCGCGGGCTCGCGGATAGTGCGGTGCGCGAGTGCTGAACTCAGCGCCAGGAACTAAACCCGCGACGGTATTGCTCGATGCCAAAGTCGCGATGTCATCATCCGATAAGTACGTTAAGTGATCTGCGGATGCGCAATCAAGTTCGACGGCCATCGCGATTCCATCACCTTGAGTAAGTTGATTCAGGTGAATGCGAGGCTTCAAACCACGAGCCATACCTGCCGTCAAGATTCGGCGAGTGTGCTCGGTGGTAAATGCACCCGTGTCACAAAACACGTCAATCCAAGTCGAGTAAGGCACACATTCATCCAGCATCGCTTCGCACACGAGGTCGACGTAGTCATCAGGCGCATTGCTAAATTCCGCAGGAACGACGTGGGCACCGAGAAAGGTGGTGTCCTGTGTGAACTCGCGCGCAATTCGCAGGCTGCGAGTCTCATTCGCAACATCAAGCCCGTAGCCTGACTTAATTTCAACCGTTGTAGTTCCTGACTCACGCATCTCGGCAATTAATCGCGCAGCGTTTTGGCGCAGCTCGTCATCCGACGCAGCACGTGTTGCATTCACCGTAGTTTTGATTCCGCCAGCGCTGTAGGGAATGCCAGCCATACGCGCGGCAAATTCCTGTGAACGATCGCCAGCAAACATGATGTGCGAGTGACTATCGACAAACCCAGGAATCACCACGCGACCATGCATGTCGACCGCAGCAACATCACTGTGTGAAGCAACGTCCTTCGAGTCACCAACCCACGTCACCGCACCATCAACTGCAACAAGTCCCGCGTTTTCGATAACGCCGAGCATGCCTTCGCCAAGTTGCTCGTTGTTAGTAACGAGCTGACCGATGTTTGTGAATGCGACAGTGTGTGTCATGGCTTAGAGCATGTCTCCGTTATCGAGCATTGGCACATGTACATGCTTGTCACGCGCCACATCAACGGCGAGGTCGTAGCCTGCGTCAACATGGCGAATAACACCCATGCCTGGATCATTGGTCAACACACGTGCAAGTTTTTGTGCAGCCAGCGGAGTTCCGTCAGCAACCGAGACTTGACCGGCGTGAATAGAACGACCAATACCGACGCCACCACCGTGATGAATGGATACCCATGACGCACCTGATGAAATGTTGACCATCGCGTTGAGTAACGGCCAGTCCGCAATTGCATCGGAACCATCGAGCATTGCTTCGGATTCGCGGTACGGAGAAGCAACGGAACCACAATCTAAATGGTCGCGACCGATGACGATTGGTGCTTTCACTTCACCGCTTGCAACGAGGTCATTGAATGCCAGTCCGGCTTTATCGCGCTCGCCGTAACCGAGCCAGCAAATGCGTGCGGGAAGTCCTTGGAATGCAACGCGTTCCTGAGCCATGGTAATCCAGCGATGCAGATGCTCATTGTCGGGGAACAGGTCGAGTACTGCTTTATCAGTGCGATAAATGTCTTTTGGGTCTCCCGAGAGTGCAACCCAACGAAATGGTCCTTTGCCTTCACAAAACAGTGGACGAATATAGGCCGGAATGAAGCCAGGGAATTCGAAGGCGCGTGAGTAACCACCTTTGCGCGCTTCATCGCGAATGGAGTTTCCGTAATCAAAAACTTCTGCGCCTTTATCCATGAATCCGACCATGGCTTCAACATGGCGTGCCATGGATTCTTGGGCGCGTTCCGTGAACTCATCAGGTTTTTTGTCTGCGTATTCGCGAGCGTCTTCAAACTTCACGCCGCGCGGAATGTAGTACAGCGGATCGTGAGCACTTGTTTGATCGGTGACGATGTCTGCCGGTACATCCATCTCGAGCAGCATCGGCAATACTTCGGCAGCGTTACCTACTAAACCAACCGAGAGTGGTCGACGTGCGGCTTTCGCTTCTAGGCAACGTCGCACTGCGTCATCAAGGTCAGTTGCAATTTCGTCGAGGTAACGTGTTTCAACACGACGCTGCAGACGTGTTGGGTCAATGTCAATCATGAGGCAGACGCCGTCATTCATAGTGACAGCTAGTGGTTGTGCGCCACCCATTCCGCCGCAGCCGCCTGTGATAGTCAATGTGCCAGCAAGAGTTCCGCCAAAACTTTTTGCAGCAACGGCCGCGAAAGTTTCATACGTGCCTTGCAAAATTCCTTGGGTTCCGATGTAAATCCATGAACCTGCAGTCATCTGTCCGTACATCGTCAGACCCATGTGTTCTAGGCGACGAAACTCTGGCCACGTTGCCCAGTCACCAACCAGGTTGGAGTTTGCTAGCAACACGCGGGGAGCCCATTCGTGAGTTTGGAATACGCCGACTGGCTTTCCGGATTGCACCAACATGGTTTCGTCATCACGCAAGTTCGTCAGCGTGCGAATAATCGCGTCATACGATTCCCAGTTGCGAGCAGCCTTACCGGTGCCTCCGTACACAACAAGCTCGTCAGGGTGCTCGGCAACATTGGGATCTAAATTGTTTTGCAGCATGCGAAGCGCGGCTTCTTGTTGCCAGCCGCGAGCCGTCAGCGTTGTGCCCGTTGGTGCCTTCACTGGACGTGGACCAGAAACCATGGTGACCTGCCTTTTTGTTGTTCTGTGTTCTATCTGTGTTTTATCTGTGTTTTATCTGTGTTGTATCTGTGTTCTATCTGTGTCGTTATTTTGTTGTATCCGGCATTCGCAGAGCGCGCACGAGTAAGGCGCCAATAGCTGCTCCGATGAATTGTGCAATGACGTATCCTGCAACGCTGCTCGGTGCAATTCCTGTGAAGGTATTTGTAAACACTCGGCCGATAGTTACCGCAGGATTTGCGAATGAGGTTGAAGAAGTAAAGAAGTATGCGCTACCAATCCACACGGGCGCAGCAATCGAAATCAGGTGCGCACTCTTGCGATCAATGAGAGTAAAAATCACAATGACAAGGCCTGCCGACGCAATAATTTCTCCAATCCACAGTCCGACCGACGATCGGGTATGAGTTGAGGTTTGGAAGGCGTTTTGGTCGAACATCACATTTGCCAGAATCGCTCCTGTTATCGCGCCTAATATTTGAAAAATGCCATAAGTAACCGCTTCTCGAAGAGAAATCGTTTTTCTCCAAGCGAATACGGCTGTCACGATTGGATTCAGATGCGCACCACTTATTGGTCCGAGTAAAAGAATTAAGAGTCCCAGTGCAAAGACAGTTGCGATCATGTCAATGAATAACGCAATGCCGACATCTGCTGACAATGCAGTCCCCATAATCCCAGAACCAGCTGATACCAGGACCAACATTCCGGTACCGGCAAACTCGGCGATTGATCGATTCTTCAAGGCACTCATGCGGTTCCTTCTCTCGGCTATCAGGCTAGATATGACGATACCTAGCCAACCATGCTTCCACGCTCAAACCTCATGAATATTGATGGGTATCTCGATTCGGGAAGTTGCCAAATACACACTCTTTTCTCAGCAGCGCAAATGCGCGCAAGGTAAGTTCGGCTATAACAGAGACTAGGAGCCTGAGATGGCCAGATTTAACGACGACAGTTGGTTACGTGCCGGCACGTGGTTTGCCGAGAGCACAGACAAAGCCCCGACTAACGCGACCATTATCGGCGTGCCAGCGCATAAAACTTCGCTGTCACCGACGCGGGCAGACATGACGCCTGCGGCTTTGCGCGAGGCTATGTATTGGTACGGAACCTGGTCGTGGGCGCATGATCACGACATTTCGAAAATTACGATTCGCGACGAAGGCGACATTCCCGACCCGGACTTTGAAGAAGGCGATCAGAGGGTATTCGCCAAGATGGCGCAACTTCGCGGAACTCAAGATTTACTCATCGCACTAGGTGGCGATAACGCTGTGACGTACAGCGTGGCGCGCGGGCTATGGGGGGACGACATAGCGACCGCCGGACTTATCACAGTTGATGCGCATCACGATGTGCGCAACGGAATCAGCAACGGGTCACCAGTGCGCCGGTTAGTCGAAGAAGGTGGACTCGATGGAAACCGCATCGTTCAAATTGCCATTAGCGACTTTGCGAACTCGCCAATCTATGCACAACGCGTTAAGGATTACGGAGTAACTGTCATCACCCGAGCGCAAGTGCGAACCCGCACGTTAGACAGCATCATGGACCAAGCTCTCTCAATCGCAGGTAGTGCTGGTGGGCAGATCCATTACGACCTGGATGTTGACGTATGTGACCGCACTGTTGCTCCTGCGTGTCCAGCCGCAACACCCGGAGGGCTAAGCGCTGACGAAATTCGTGAACTCACATATTTGGCCACAACGGACCCTCGAGTCACTAGCATGGACATTACTGAGATTGACGCCACGATAGACACAGACGATCAACGCACAATTCGCCTCGGGGCACTGTGTATCTTGGAAGCACTTTCCGGCGTTACCAGCCGCACACACTAGGGAAGAGACAATGACGACTCTAAAGAATTTCATCAATGGCAAGTTCGTCGATGCTGCCGAAGGCAACACGATGCCAATCGAAAATCCAGCCATCGGCCAGGTTTATGGACAAGCTCCATTGTCAGGCGCAAGCGATGTCGACAAGGCATTCAAAGCTGCTAGCGATGCATTTGATGGTTGGAAGCGCCTTGCTCCAGCCGATCGCAGCCTGGCACTCTTCCGCATCGCAGATGCAATGGAAGCGCGGGCAGATGAACTGACCGCTGCAGAAGTACAGAACACGGGCAAGCCAGTCTGGTGGATGCGTGATGGCGAAATGCCACAGTGCATTGATCACACGCGCTACCACGCAACACTTGCACGTAATCTGCCTGGTTACTCAACCGGTGAATACCTCGCAGGTTACGACTCATCCGTGCGTCGCGAACCTGTAGGTGTGTGTGCGCAGGTTGCTCCGTGGAACTATCCGTTGCTGATGGCTGTGTGGAAGTTCGCGCCAGCTATCGCAATGGGTAACACAGTTGTTCTTAAGCCATCGGACACAACACCTCACACGGCAAGCATCATGTCGGAAATTTTTGCCGAGCATTTGCCTGCTGGTGTCGTTAACGTCATCTACGGCGACCGCGATACGGGACGTGCGATGGTTGCTCACAAACGTCCAGACATGGTGTCCATTACTGGTTCCGTGCGTGCAGGTATGGAAATCGCGGCAAATGCAGCTCCAGACTTGAAGCGCGTTCACCTTGAACTCGGTGGCAAGGCTCCAGTACTGGTATTCGAAGATTGCGACTTTGATCGCACTGTCGAAGAAGTGGCCACAGCTGGTGTCATGAATGCTGGACAAGACTGTGCCGCAGGTTGTCGCGTACTTGTGCAAGAAAGCATTGCAAAAGAATTCATCGCAGCCCTTGCAAAGCGCGTTGCGCAATTCAAGTTCGGTGCGCCAGATGATGACAACAACTACTACGGCTCTATCAACAGCGCGGCACAACTTGCTCGCGTTCAAGGATTCATCGATCGTCTTCCAAGCAACGCCGAAGTTCTTACCGGTGGTAAGGCATCACGCCTGAACGGTGGTTACTACTTCGAACCAACATTGATTGCTGGTTTGAAGCAGGACGACGAAATGATCCAGACCGAAGTATTCGCATCAGTCCAGACCGTGCAAACGTTCAAAGACGAAGCAGAAGGCCTACGCATGGCTAACGATGTTGCATTCGGCTTGGCTGCAAGCATCTGGTCTGAAAACCATGCTCGCGTAATCCGGGTCTCACAAGACCTTGATTTCGGTCAGGTCTGGGTGAACTGCCACTTGGTTCAAGCCGGTGACATGCCAAACGGTGGCTTCAAGCATTCAGGTCACGGAAACGACCTCAGCGCCGAAGCACTCGAGGGCTACACCCGCATGAAGCACGTTATGAGCTACACCGCCCGTTAAGGATTTAAGGGGCATACTCCAGATTCGGTAGGCTGGTCTTTCGGCAACACGAAAGGCCAGCCATGGATCTGAAGAATCGCGATTTCCTCAAAGAAATCGACTTTTCCGCAGACGAGTTCGAATACTTAATCGACTTGTCAATTGAACTCAAGGCAGCCAAACGCGAGCGCCGTGAAGAACAACGCATGGTTGGTCGAAGCATTGCGTTGATTTTTGAGAAAACTTCCACCCGTACTCGTTGCGCGTTTGAAGTTGCTGCCTTTGATCAAGGCGCTCATACGACTTACCTAGATGGAGCCTCGTCCCAAGTGGGACATAAAGAATCTGTTGCAGACACTGCGCGGGTATTAAGCCGGTATTACGACGCGATTGAATACCGCGGCAAGCATCAGGCAATGGTTGAGGAACTCGCAGAGTTTTCTGGTGTTCCGGTTTATAACGGACTGACCGACGAATGGCATCCAACCCAAATGCTTGCTGACTTCATGACAATGATGGAGCATTCGGGCAAGCGTCCACGTGACATTGCGTTCACCTACGTTGGTGATGCACGTTCTAACATGGGCAACTCGCTTCTCGTGACCTCCGCGCTGCTGGGATCAAGCATCCGCATTGCATCACCAAAACAACTATGGCCGGGGCAAGAGGTACAAGACATAGCAACCGCACTCGCAGAAAAAAGCGGTGCACACATCCTGCTCACCGAAGACATGGATGAAGCGTTGCCAGGCTCTGACTTTGTGCACACAGACGTATGGGTTTCGATGGGAGAGTCCGAAGAAATTTGGAAAGAACGCGTTGAACTTCTCGGAAGTTACCAAGTGAACGAAGTCGCTCTTGCAAAAACCGGCAATGCTGATGCAAAGTTCATGCATTGCCTTCCAGGTTTCCATAACGAACAAACCACTGTCGGTCGCGCAATCGCACACAAGACTGGAATGCACGAAGGTCTTGAAGTCTCACACGATGTTTTTGAATCACCAGCCAGCGTTGTTTTTGATCAAGCAGAAAACCGCTTGCATACGATTAAGGCGATTATGGTCGCCACGATTGGAGACTAATGTCTGTTTTGTTTACGCCGCTGCAAGTTGGATCGCTGACATTTAAAAACCGAGTGTGGGTTCCACCGATGTGCCAATACTCTGCGGTCGAAGGTCTCATGCAAGATTGGCACGCCGTTCACTACGGCGGCTTTATCACCGGTGGCGCCGGAATGGTCATGGTCGAAGCAACTGCAGTCAGCCCCGAAGGGCGCATTAGCCCGGGAGACATGGGAATCTGGACTGATCAGCAAGCTCAAGTGCTCTCGGAAATTCCACGCTTTGCCAAGAAGTTTGATGTGCGCAGCGGTATTCAACTTGCGCATGCAGGTCGTAAAGCGTCGGTGCATGCTCCGTGGCGTGGTGGGTCACCGCTAACTGACGATGAAGGTCGTTGGGAAACGGTGGCACCGTCGGCAATTGCGTTCGAAGGCTACAACGAAACTAATGCGCTAACTGTTGAACAGATTCAGTTACTTCGCCAAAAGTTTGTTGCTGGTGCCGAGCGTGCAGTGGCTGCAGATTTTGATGTGATTGAAATCCATTCTGCTCACGGATATTTGTTGCATGAATTCCTGTCACCGATTTCAAATCAGCGCACCGATAATTACGGCGGTTCATTTGAAAATCGCACTCGTTTGCTGCTCGAAATTGTCAGCGAAGTTCGACTCGTAGTTCCTGCCAGTAAGTCGCTGTGGGTACGCCTGTCAGCAACAGACTGGATTGATGGTGGTTGGGACGTTGACCAAAGTGTTGAACTCGTGCGCGAACTTAAAGCACGCGGAGTTGAACTTGTGGATGTGTCTTCGGGTGGGCTCTCGATTAAACAAGAAATTCCGCTGGCACCTGGTTACCAAGTTCCCGCAGCTCGAACAATCGCACAGGAAACAGGCGCAGTTGTGTCAGCAGTTGGCTTGATCACGACTGCAGCTCAGGCCGAAGAGATTGTTGCTGATGGTGTGATTTC
>CANFOW010000021.1 GCA_947448865.1 Actinomycetota bacterium | reverse complement strand
TTTGTTGCGTTGCCATGTGATTGGTCTCCTTGAAATGATTTTAAGGCGGTCTCGAGTTGTTGTGGATTGCGAGATGATACGTGCCAATAGGGATGTGGATCGTCTAAGTCGCTGACTTGCACTATGACTGAATCTTTAATCCATGCTCGAAGCATGAAGTACGCCGCAGGATGGGCGTTAGCGGAACGTGCTCGTCGGGTTTCTTGTGCGTCAAGAACGCGAACTACGCCCACGAATTCGAGGGGAAGGAGAGCAACTCCTGCTCGGAAACCCGCATCCGAGACTTCAATGAGTGGCGTAAAGATGAGCATCGCTAATGTCGCGACAACTGTAAGTCCGACGAACAGCCAAGTCCCAAGAGTGGGGCCATACATGTGAGCCACAGCTACACCTAACGAGAATGTCATGAGCACCATGAGCCCCCAGATGAAGGCACTTGGCCACAATCGTTCTCGATACCGAGCTACCGTCGCAGTGGCCATCGTCATTACTCGCTAATCTGTCAACATGGAGCGCACTAAGCACCCACTAGATATCCCTAGCGATGCGAACCTACCGCAACGTCACCCGGATGCACCACAACCAGGTGAATCCATCGCTAGCCACTATCGACATTGCTTCGGTTGTGGCGTGGACCATCCCACAGGTTTGCATCTTGTGACCACCGCAAGTGATGGACTTTCTGTTGTGTCTGTGTTCGAAGTAACTGAACATCATCAAGGTGCCCCTGGTATTGCTCATGGTGGACTTTTGGGTCTTGCTCTCGATGAAGCGCTCGGAGCCACAAACTGGCTAATTCGCGTGTCGGGTGTTACTGCGCATTTAGAAGTGTCTTACAAGTTGCCCATCCCTGTGGGATCAAAAGTTTTTGTTACTGCGCAAATTCTTGCGGTCCGTGGTCGTAAGGTGTGGGCGAGTGCAATAGGGCGACTGAACAGCATCGATGGACCCATCGCAGTCCAAGCAGGTTCGCTCTTTATCCAGGTTCCGCTAGAACATTTCACTAAGCACGGTAGGCCACAAGAGATTGCAGCAGCAGCGCAAGACGAGCATGTGTTACATCACGTTGCGAATTTGGATTACGCACCATGATTAATGTGCCATTCGTCATGCTCGACGATCGTGCTGTCGTCCCAAAGTATGCGCATCCAGGCGACGCGGGTGCGGATTTGGTGTGCATTGAGGATCTTACGATTGCGCCTGGAGAACGCGTCGTGGCCAGAACTGGCCTTGCGATTGCAATCCCACAAGGATTTGTAGGTCTAGTTCATCCTCGCTCTGGCCTAGCCATGAAACTAGGCGTAACCGTAGTGAATGCGCCGGGAACAATTGATGCTGGTTACCGAGGCGAAATCCAAGTTGGTCTAGTCAATCTAGACACAACGAACACGGTGGCATTGCCTGCTGGTACTCGGATTGCACAATTGCTCCTCCAATCGTGTGAGACAGCAAGTTTTGAGCGCGTTGAGTCATTGGATAACACTGTGCGCGGCGAATCTGGATTCGGTTCATCAGGACTAACAAGTGGCTAGCGGACCATGGGACATTTCCCAAGTTGAATTCGATCACACTCGACTTGATTTGGGTTCGATTCTGATTCCGAACTTGCGACATGCTGACGTGCGAGTCGACATGGATCCTGCGACTCACATACCGACCAAGGTGTCGATTGAGCTCAAGGATTCAATCGTGACAGTGCAGGCTTTTGCCGCACCTACTCGCGAAGATTTATGGGCGCAAATTCGTGACGACATTCAAAGCGAACTTGCCAAACAGGATGTGTCTGCGGCAATCGTTATGGGGCGTTTAGGTACCGAGATTCGCGCAGTGATGCCGACAATAGATTTCGATGGCACAAATGTGGTGCAAAGTGTCCGATTCTTAGGCTGCGATGGGCCTCGCTGGTTCTTGCGGTGCGTTGTGACTGGGGCAGGTGCCGTGGATCGCAAGAGAATCAAGGACGTTGATGACTTCATTTCGCAGTTGGTTGTGCGACGCGGTGACACAGCAATGGGACCTGGTGAGCCACTGCCTATAACCTTGCCCGAGTAGTTATTGATATCGTGCCATCAACTAGTGAGGATTCTCGTCGTGACGGACAGCAACAATTCAGAGGAAAATTCTCGTTCTGAGGATGTCCATCATCATGGTCTTGAGATAGAAGACGTCGCACAAGAAATTCGAACTGACAACGCAATACTTGCAAACGCAATCGGCGGCTGGTCAGGTGTTATCGATTCTGGCTTACCCACGGCAATTTTTCTTGTGGTATTTGTTGTGTCACATAACAATCTCAAAGCAAGCCTGATTGGTGCAGTAGCAAGTGGAGTTCTACTGGCTCTGGTTCGATTGAAGCAAGGCAAATCCCTGCAACAAGTAACTTCGGGTTTTATTGGTATCGCGTTGTCTGCATATCTAGCCCGCCGAACGGGTCATTCCGAAAACTTTTTCGCAATCGGAATCATTCAAAACATTGTGTACCTCCTCGCTTGTCTTGTCAGTGTGTTTTTGAGAAAGCCGCTCTTGGGATACATCGTGTCCGCACTTCGATCTCAAGATTCATCGTGGAAAAAGTCTCCTGAACTTGTGCGTACCTACTCGGCAATCACATGGTTATGGGTTCTTGTTTTTGGCATACGTGTAGCAATCACTGTTCCGTTGTACCTTGCGCATTCTGTTGCTTTGTTGGGAACCGCGAAGTTGGCACTTGGCTGGCCGCTGTACGCGTTTGCGTTGTACATGTCGTTTCGAATGGTTTCTAAGATTTCGACAAAGTCAGATAGCTGACGATGACTAGTCAAGAAGTCCACATGGGCGACACAATCGAAGTCACAATTGAAAACGTCGCGAATGGCGGTTTTTGTATTGCGCGGCATGAAGGACGCGTTATTTTTGTTCGTCATGCGATACCAGGCGAACGTGTGCTGGTTGAAATAACTGACATCACAAAAAAATTTCTGCGGGCAGATGTAGTCACTGTCATTGAGGCTAGTGAACATCGGGTTTCAGCTCCTTGCCCATATGCCGGTGTGTGTGGTGGTTGCGATTGGCAACATGTCAGCCTGGAATTTCAACGCGAACTCAAGAGTCGAGTTATCCGCGAGCAAATGGGGCACTTAGCAAAGTTGACACATGTCAATGGTCGACCACTTGACGAGTTTGCCGTGCAACCGCTCAAAGCCAGTGAGACTGGTTTGCGATGGCGCACTCGCAATCGCTATGGTCGCAGCGGTCCAGACGCAGTAGGACTCAACATGTCTCGGTCGCATTCCGTGGTGGAAATTGACGATTGTCTTATCGCAGTGGATGGTTCGGTTGAAATTGCTTTAGGTGCACTCGCGCTTTCTACTCGCGAGATTGCAACTGTGAAAACATCTTTTGGTAAGCAGATTGTTGTAGATCCACGCAATGGCCCGATGATTGATGAAAGAGTCGGTGAACGTACCTGGCACATTCATGCGGGTTCATTTTGGCAAGTACACGAGAGTGCCCCAGAAGTTTTTGTGAGCACAGTCCGCGCGATGGCCTATCTCGGCCAGGGCGAATCCTTACTAGACCTGTATTCGGGTGCCGGACTATTTGCAGCCAGTTTGGCTAAAGACGTCGGCACAACAGGTGAGGTTATTGCGGTAGAAAGTTCGGTCGACGCAGTTCGCGATGCGCGGAGATCGTGCAGCGACATTGCTACATTGCAACTGGTCACAGCAGATGTTTCCAAGTGGGTAGCGACTAATGCGCAAGAAAAGTTTGACGTGATTGTTCTTGACCCTCCGCGAGCAGGAGCCGGTATCGACACAATCACAACAATCTCCGGCATGGCCAACCGCGCCATCGTCTATGTTGCATGCGAACCGAGTGCGCTGGCTCGGGACACTGCAGTACTCATTTCAGAAGGTTGGCGTCTGGAAAAACTTGTTGCCTACGACGCATTTCCTATGACCTCGCACATGGAAACAATCGCTCTTTTTGAGCGGTAAGACCGCCGATTCGTGCGCATTTCACACTGCTAAACTACGGTTATCTAAGTAAATATCGGGAGTACACATGAGTCTGAATTCGTTCAACGCACAAACAACATTGACTGTGGGCGAGGAAGAATTTCAGATTTTTAGCCTCGCCGCACTACCCAGCAGTGCACGACTCCCGTACACACACAAAGTTTTGCTTGAGAATTTATTACGCACCGAAGATGGCGCAAACGTCACTGCGCAACAGATTGAGTATTTGGCACATTGGGATGCAACTGCAGAGCCAACAGACGAAATTCAGTTCACCCCCGCACGTGTGATCATGCAAGATTTCACCGGCGTTCCTTGCATAGTTGATCTCGCTACGATGCGTGAAGCGTTTACCGAGCTCGGCGGAATTGCATCACGCATTAATCCACTAGCTCCAGCCGAACTCGTGATTGACCATTCAGTTATCGCCGATTTCTTTGGGTCAAATCTTGCAGCTGAAAAGAATGTTGACCTGGAGTACGAGCGCAATGGTGAGCGCTACCAGTTTTTGCGTTGGGGTCAAGGCGTTTTTGATGACTTTAAAGTTGTTCCACCTGGCACTGGAATTGTACACCAAGTAAACATTGAAGCGCTTGCGCGTGTTGTTATGGTCCGCCATGGCCAGGCATATCCAGACACATGTGTTGGAACAGACTCACACACCACGATGGTGAACGGACTTGGGGTTCTCGGTTGGGGAGTAGGTGGCATTGAAGCCGAAGCTGCCATGCTTGGGCAACCCGTTTCCATGCTCATTCCTCGCGTTGTGGGATTCAAGTTGCATGGAAGCATGACTCCTGGAACGACTGCTACCGATCTTGTTCTGACCATTACAGAAATTCTTCGCAAGCATGGTGTTGTCGGGAAATTCGTGGAGTTCTTCGGCGACGGAGTTGGTGCTGTGTCACTAGCTAACCGCGCAACTATTGGCAACATGAGTCCCGAGTACGGATCAACTGCTGCAGTTTTCCCAATCGATAACGAAACATTGGACTACCTGCGCCTAACAGGTCGCAGTGAAGCTCACATTGAATTAGTTAAGCAATATGCGCAGGTGCAAGGTTTGTGGCATGACCCATCTGTTGAACCTGTGTACTCCGAATATCTTGAACTTGATTTGTCGACTGTGACGCCGTCAATCGCTGGACCAAAGCGTCCACAAGATCGGATCGCACTGTCCGATGCACATACCGCATTTGTGAGTGCCTTGCCCACGTATACGAATGAGCCACAAGCAATCGGCCACGTCACTGTTGACGATCACACAATTGATCTGCGACACGGAGACGTTGTCATAGCGGCAATTACATCCTGTACAAATACATCTAACCCTTCGGTCATGCTTGCCGCAGGTTTGTTAGCTAAGAAGGCCGTTGAAAAAGGACTCACTCGCAAACCGTGGGTTAAAACCACACTTGCACCAGGATCAAAAGTTGTTACCGACTACTACAACAAGGCCGGACTAACGCAGTACCTCGACGCATTAGGATTCAATCTCGTCGGATATGGATGCACCACCTGCATTGGAAACTCAGGACCAATTGATACGTCGTTGAGCGCTGCAATCCAAGAAAATGATCTGGCCGTTGCTGCAGTGTTGTCGGGCAATCGCAATTTTGAGGGTCGCATTAACCCTGATGTGAAAATGAATTACCTTGCATCACCTCCGCTTGTTGTTGCTTATGCGATTGCAGGCAATATGGATATTGACATCACACGCGATTCCCTCGGAAACGACTCGAGCGGAAACCCGGTCTACCTTGCTGACATTTGGCCAACTGAGGCTGAGGTTAACGCAACAATGGCGGCAAGTATCGATGCTGACATGTTCACATCTCGATACGAAGACGTATTTGCTGGAGACGAACGTTGGAAGTCTTTACACACTCCAACCGGTGCAACTTTCGCATGGGATGAAAACAGCACGTACGTTCGCAAACCGCCATACTTCGACAACATGCCTGCGCAACCAACGCCGGTCACCGACATCGAAGGCGCGCGAGTCCTGGCAAAACTTGGCGACAGTGTGACAACAGATCACATCTCACCAGCTGGTTCCATCCGCGCCGATAGTCCAGCAGGTCATTACTTGGCATCACATGGAATTTCGAGACACGATTTCAATTCCTACGGTTCACGACGCGGCAACCATGAGGTCATGATTCGTGGAACGTTTGCAAACATTCGTTTGCGCAATCAGCTCCTTGACAATGTCGAAGGTGGATTCACTCTCGACTTCACACATCCGGAAACACCCAAGGCAACAATTTATGACGCATCCGTTGCCGCGCAAGCTGCTGGTGTACCACTGGTCATTCTTGCTGGAAAAGAATATGGTTCAGGATCTTCTCGCGACTGGGCTGCCAAAGGTACTGCACTGCTTGGAGTGAAGGCTGTTATTGCCGAATCCTACGAACGGATTCATCGATCAAACTTGATTGGCATGGGCGTGCTTCCGTTGCAGTATCCCGCGGGTACTACTGCTGAGTCACTCGGGCTAACAGGACGTGAAACCTTCACCATTAGCGGTATCACAGCGCTTAATTCCGGACCATCACCTGCAACAGTTCATGTTGTTGCGATTGGCGAATCCGGAGTGGTTGCGTTTGATGCCATATTGCGTATTGATACTCCGGGTGAAGCGGACTACTACCGCCACGGTGGAATTTTGCAGTACGTGCTTCGTTCATTGCTAGCCAGCCAATAGTTTCCACGAATGCGGTTTTGCGCGAGCAAAGCGCCTGTGGAAATGCTGTTCTAGACTCATGTCTTACGCAGGAAAGGATAGGCAATGACATTCATTGAGAAATTAGCGCAGCCTTCTGATCTGCGTTCATTGAGTTACGCCGAACTTGAGTCTTTGAGTGCCGAAATTAGAGACTTTCTTGTTGATCGAGTGAGTAAAACAGGTGGCCATCTCGGACCAAATCTTGGCGTTGTCGAATTAACTCTTGCGGTCCATCGAGTATTCGACTCTCCACACGATCCGATTTTGTGGGATACCGGTCATCAAACGTATGTGCACAAAATTGTTACCGGCAGAAGTTCGAGCTTTGACACTCTGCGCCAAGAAGGCGGTCTATCTGGCTACCCAAGCCAATCGGAAAGCATCCACGACGTCATTGAGAACAGTCACGCGTCAACCGCCTTGTCGTATGCCGACGGTATAGCGAAAGCATTTGAAATCCACGGTGAGACAGATCGCCATGTTGTAGCAATCGTTGGAGATGGCGCACTGACTGGCGGCATGACTTGGGAAGCGATGAACAATATTGCCGACGGTTCAAACCGGTCGGTTGTCATCATCGTGAATGACAATGAGCGTTCTTATTCACCAACTATTGGCGGAATGGCTCATCACCTGGCAACTCTTCGAACCACACGTGGTTACGAAAAGTTTCTTACTTGGGGAAAGCAAGTCTTAGGTAAAACACCTGTTGTAGGTGGCCCTATGTATGAGGCTTTGCACGGAATGAAAAAGGGTCTTAAGGACTTTGTTGCACCACAGGGACTTTTTGAAGATTTAGGACTCAAATACATCGGCCCAGTCGATGGTCACAACATTCCGGATTTGGAATTTGCGTTACAGCGCGCACGCGATTTTGGCGGCCCCGTCATTGTCCACGTTATTACCCAAAAAGGCCGTGGCTACGAACCTGCATTAAATGATGATGCAGAACGTTTTCACGCGGTTGGTGTTGTCGATCCGGAAACCGGTATTCCATTAAAGTCCGCAGGACCAACATGGACTTCAGTTTTCAGTGATGCGATGGTGTCAATTGGAGATCGTCGCGCAGACGTAGTTGCGATTACGGCTGCGATGCTTGGACCTACTGGCCTTGCTCCATTCGCAAAGGCTTATCCGCAACGCACATTCGATGTGGGAATTGCAGAGCAACATGCCGTCACCAGTGCGGTTGGCATGGCGCATGCCGGGTTGCATCCCGTATTCGCGGTGTACGCAACATTTCTTAATCGCGCAATTGATCAAGTCATTATGGACTGCGCGCTGCACAAAGCCGGTGTGACATTTGTGCTTGATCGTTCTGGAATTACTGGGGACGATGGTGCCAGTCACAATGGCATGTGGGACATGTCTCTGTTGCGTGTTGTTCCGGGTCTAGAACTTGCTGCGCCACGTGATGCCGAACAACTCGTGCGTGCATTAGATCGCTGTGTTGATATTTCTGATCGACCAACAGTTGTGCGATTTCCGAAAGGCGCATTACCTGACACCATTCCTGCGGTGCGACATCTTGATGCTGGGGATATTCTGCGCGATAGCGAGAATCCCGATGTAGTTATTGTGGCAATCGGAGCAATGTCTCACACAGCACTTGACGCTGCGCATGAACTCGCGAGCGATGGAGTGTCTGTGCAAGTGATCGACCCATTGTGGGCACTTCCAGTGTCTGATCACTTGCTTGCATTTCTTCGTGATGTGCCACTTGTTGTCACGATTGAAGATGGTCTGCGGGCAGGCGGCATCGGCGAAGGAATAACTGCAGGGCTGAAGCACATTGAAAGCCGTGCAGAAGTTCTTAACCTTGGAGTACCGAAAAGATTCTTGGAGCACGCGTCACGCAAAAGTATTTTGAAGGAATTGGGTCTAGATTCAGCAGGTGTTGTCGCCAGCATCAATCGCCGACTTCACACAGGCATTCTTTAGCGAGGATTGTCCGCTAAGCCTTTCCACACAAGTGGAGCAACAATAGAGATTTGCCATTCTCGGGCGCGTAAATCGCGTAATTGTTCTTCAACGTTTTCTTGACTCGCTGCACCATCCCAGACAACTCTGCGAATGAAATCAGGTGTCATTACATTTTCTGCGGGTATCGACAAGCGTTCCGCAACATCAGAAAGGGCAGCACGTATCTGTTCTAGTGCCGCGAATGCTTGCGGATTCCGGGTAACCCAATTCTTGGGTGGCGGCGGACCCGAACCTTTCACTCGTACTGGTGGCAGATCTTCATCAGGCAAACTGTGAGCGTGTGTCACTCGCTCAAGCCAAGTCTCACGGTTTCTTCGAGCGTATCGGTGCTTCATCTCTGGAAGTGCTTCAAGAACACTGTGATCAGCGGAATTACACGCTGCCATCGCAACAATGCTTGAATCAGGCAACAATCTGCCAGGCGCAATATCAAGTTCGCGTGCCATTGCATCGCGCTTAACCCACACCTCGCGAACGACAGCTAATTGCCGACCCGTGTGGAGCTTGTGCATGCCTGAGGTGCGACGCCAAGGATCGACTCGCTCAACAGCAACTGTGTTCACACGTACATGTTCAAATTCCTGTAGCGCCAATTCATACTTGTCGGCGGCTCGCAAATTTTCCGATATCAAGTCCCACAACTCAAGCAAGTACTCGACGTCGAGTGCTGCGTAGATAAGCCAAGATTCCGGAAGTGGGCGAGTAGACCAGTCTGCTGCGCTGTGCTCTTTTGCAAGACTGACACCAATTTGTGCCTCGACGAGTGGACCAAGTCCAACTCTGGGCAAGCCAAGTAAACGACCCGCGAGTTCAGTATCAAACAATTGAGCTGATGGCTTGAGACCGACTTCGGCTAAACACACTAAATCTTGTGAGGCCGCATGTAGCACCCAATCAACTCCGATGAGTGCGTCGTTCAGTTCGCGCAAATCATCAAATGCAGTCGGATCTATTAAATGTGTGCCGGAACCATTTCTGCGAAGCTGTATCAGATACGCACGCTGTCGATATTTGAAACCGCTGGCTCGTTCTGCATCCAACGCAATTGGACCAGTGCCAGATTGAAGCGCATCAATTGTGTTACGCAGCGCTGCATCGGTTACTACAACTTCTGGAAGGCCATCCGCTGGTTCGGTTACCAGGGGATAAACGACAGCCTCGACGACTTCGTCAGTCGATTCACTATCGGGATTTTGCAATTGCAGTCACTCCTGCGGGCAGAGGTTGTAAGTCTGCGCAAATTTCAATCAGACCAAGCCAAGCCTGAATGTGATGACTTAAATCATTTGTTTCAGGAGTCCATGACGCACGGATTTCTAAATCAGTTTGAATTTCACGATCGCGTAAATCAGCAAAGGATCTGGACACTGTTCGTGTAACTGTTCCCGACAAATTGTGCATCACGGCGTCGTGATCCGAGAGTGACTCGACTAGCCAGGTCCAGGCAACTTCATCAAACATGTCGCCGGTCAATACATCAGATTCGAGTCCCGCTTTCACAAACGTGACAATGCGGAAATCACCATCCCACGTCGGCTGACCCTCAGGGTCGTGCAATACGACAAAACGTCCACTAGCAAGATCCTCATCGTCCGCACTTACTGCATCAACTGCGAGCGCCAGTGCAAAAGGAGCGAGTCTATTGGGGGCAGGGACTTCTTCAATGACTAATTCGGGACGCACATGATTCAAGCGAACGCTCTTGACAGCATCCTGCCAGCGATCGTTGACCTGGTCCTGAGAGTCTGTCACACATCAACACTAGGTTGCTGCGCTCTCTTGTTGGCTCTGGCTCGCCGAGCTATGGACACTAAGGTGTTGTCATGGCTGCTCTTTTAGCAATTGTTTCCAGCATCGTTTGGGGAAGTTCTGACTTTCTCGGCGGAAAAATGTCGCGGAGAAGGAATCCCGTCGCAGTCTTAGGCGGATCGCAACCATTCGGTCTGGTTGCGGCTCTGATTGCTGTGCTGCTTTTTGGTAAATGGGAATTTCTGCCTGTTGTTGTGCGCAATGGAAGCATCGCTGGACTACTTGGTCTCTTAGGGCTAATCGCTTTCTACTGGGCTTTATCGATTGGACGCATGGGAATCGTGTCACCAATCTCCTCAATGGGTGTGCTCATCCCGCTAGCGATTGGACTTGCTCGCGGTGATCAACCAACGCCAATTCAATACATGGGAATTGTTGTTGCAATAATCGGCGTTGTTTTAGCCAGTGGTCCAGAACTGAGTGGTGGGGCATCGCCGCTACCGGTAGCTCTTGCGAGCATTTCTGCGGTTTGCTTTGGTTTCGGTGTGTATTTCATGGCCATCGGCGGTCAAATAAATCCCGGTGTCACGGTCGTGATGATGCGTGTGACCCAAGTCAGTTTGCTCTGGACCGTCGCATTGGTCACTCGTTCGCTTGGCCAGCTGACTGTTCGCGATGTACCCATGCTTGCAGCAATTGGTGTGACCGATGCGTCGGCAAACGTGCTGTACACAACAGCGGCCTCATTGGGATTGCTGTCGCTGGTGTCAGTCCTGGGTTCACTTTTCCCAGTCGTGACAGTGCTGCTTGCTTGGTGGGTACTTAAAGAGAGATTGGTACTGATTCAGTACCTAGGAATAGGTGCCACGTTGTGTGGCGTCATTGCAATAACGGTTGGTTAAATTTCTTCAAGTGTCATTGAGATGGAATTGATGCAATAACGAAGGTCTGTCGGTGTGTCGTAACCTTCACCTTCGAAAACGTGTCCCAGGTGCGAATCACATGTTGCGCATCGCACTTCTGTTCGCTTCATTCCAAGGGAGTAGTCAACAACTTCAGTAACCCGTTCTTGGGCAAGAGGAGAGAAGAACGATGGCCAACCACAACCAGAATGAAACTTCTCACTCGATCGGAACAACTCAGCACTACATGCCCTACAGCGATAAACGCCTTCAGTTTCGGTGTCGGTGTATTCGCCTAAAAACGGCGCCTCTGTGCCCGCTTTGCGTAGCACCCTAAATTCTTCAGGAGTTAGTAGCGACTGCCATTCTTCGTCCGACTTTTCAACTTTGTTCACCATGTTTCGATTTTACTTGGTTACGAGATATCGTGCGAAAGAATGATTGTCGCCTCGAGCAAGCGCTAGCAATGTCAGTGACACATTGTTGTGTCCAAAAGCTGGATTGTCCGATAGTTGTCCTCGAATCACGGGCGCAACCGTAACGTCGAGTTCGTCAAGGCTCTTATCGCGAAGAAGTAACTGTTGAATTTGTGGACCACCTTCAGACAAGATATGCCCGTAACCCAATGTGTGAAGCTGTGCAATCAACCAAGCGCCAGTAATTTCTTCGCTCACACACACCTCAGAAACTTTCTTTGCTTCGCTCAAGCGATCAGGAAAATTTTCGGCGGCTTGCTTGGTTGTGAGAATCACATGGTTGTCAGATGAGCTCTGAAACAACGCTGAGTTGAAATCAAACTCCAGGGTGTTAGTGACAATAGCCAGCGGTGTGCGACTCGGTTTGATTGCCTGCAATTCGGCTCGCACCGGTTTGGGTTCATAACCTTCACGCCGAATCGTGCTACCTCCTACGAGCACCACATCGCTCAATGCGCGCAACAGCAACAGAATCCGCAGGTCCGTACTGCTGCTTAAACCTTCTGAGGTTCCATCGGCATCAACGTAATTGCCATCGAGTGACACAACCATGTTTGAGCGCACCCAGGTGGAATTGTCGACGCGATAAAAATCTGCAAGCTCTTCGACCGATGCAGTGCTGAAATCAACGGTCACAGTAGGTCCCTGTGCTTATGGGCAGGTTTGCCGGGCTGGTGGTCGATACAGGACTCGAACCTGTGACCTCTTCCATGTCAAGGAAGCGCGCTAACCAACTGCGCCAATCGACCGTCGTCTTGAGGTGGAAACGGGATTTGAACCCGTGTACACGGCTTTGCAGGCCGTTGCCTCGCCTCTCGGCCATTCCACCGTGGTAGCCCAAGAAGGACCTTCCGAGCGGACGACGGGATTCGAACCCGCGACCCTCACCTTGGCAAGGTGATGCTCTACCACTGAGCCACGTCCGCATGAACAGGAGAATACCTGACCTGCGTAACACTATCTGAAACACGCTCATCCTTCAAAGTCAGGAATCAAAGGTTCGCGGCGCCTTCCACGTCACCGTAGACCGTAGCCAAAATTCGCGGCTGCAAGGTTGCGAACGTCGACTAGTGCGCGAGTCAGGGTTGGAGCAACGCATATCTGGGCAAGGTTCCATAAGGTGGTGACATGACTGAGGCAATTGCGATTTTTGGCAATACGGTTGCTCGTGATGTGCAAGAGGTCAGTACCGATCCCGCCTGCCTTGATTCATCTGGTTGGTGGGTAGTCACTCAAACTTTTGAAGGTCGGTTTACGGCGTATCGTTTTGGAGACGTTCGCGTCGGACGAGAACACATTGCCGACATCACTCCACCTACAACAGCACAGAATATTCCGCGCTCACAGTGGGTCTCATCCATGTCGCAATTCGAATACACACGTGCAGTGGAGACGATTCGAAGCGACATTGAACGTGGTTGGGTATATCAAACAAACTTATGTCGAGTGCTCACAGCACAAAGTGCAACCAGTATCAATCCGCTCAGCCTGTGGCTTGAATTGCAATCAGCCAATCCCGCACCTCATGGAGGACTGCTACACGTGCCAGAGCTCGACGTCATGGTTGTCAGTGCTTCACCTGAATTATTTTTGTCGCGCAATGCAAACGAATTAGTGTCAAGTCCAATAAAAGGCACAGCACGACAGGAATCTGATCTTTTAGAAAAGGACAATGCAGAAAACATCATGATTGTTGATCTCGTGCGCAATGATCTGTCTCGTGTGTGCACGCCAGGTTCTGTTAACGTCCAGGATCTACTTCGACTTGAACATCATCCAGGTCTTGTTCATCTAGTGTCCGATGTCGTGGGCAGCGTTTCCCACAACACAACGTGGAAAGAAATCCTTGAGGCCTTAACGCCACCTGGTTCAGTAAGTGGCGCTCCGAAAAGTAGTGCGCTGGAAGTTATCGCCAGACTCGAACCAACGCCGCGCGATATTTACTGCGGAGCCTTTGGATGGGTTAATGCAAACAATGACACAGCAAGTTTGGCAGTGGCCATCAGGACCTTTTGGCAGACAAAGAGTTCAGATGGTTACTCGTTGCATTTTGGCACTGGTGCTGGAATTACGTGGGGAAGTGACCCACTGGGAGAGTGGCAGGAGACTGAACTCAAAGCACAACGCCTGTTGTCTATCGCGCAAAGCCATCGAGGTTAAAGCTCGTGCCTGATCTCTTGTTCGTATTCCTACACATGAGAATCACGAACACTCATGCGTGACCGCGCCTATTCGTTCTATCAGAAACGACGCGCACAGGTGCGAGAGTCTAAGTCGTTGGACGCCGCATGGCGACTAGTAGTTCTTGTTGTCGGTGCGACTGTCGTTGCACTCGGACTTTTCTTTTTTGTGTTCCCGGGTCCGGGTTGGCCAATTCTTTGGTTCGGTTTAGTGCTTCTCGCGACCGAGTTTGCCTGGGCCAAGCGATTACTCACACCTTTGACCGAGATGCAGACCCGGGTCACTCGCTCAATCGCGCGCAGACTGTCTCCACGCGTTCGTATCGCGTCGTTTGTGACCATCGTTGTGGTCGTAGGAGTAACGGCCTGGTTGTATCTGCGTCAATGGGGATTCACGACCCACGGCATTTTTGTTCTACGTTCATGGGTTCGTTCCAAAACTCCGTGGTAATTCCACAAGCATGGGCAATATCGGCATGTGTTGGTGTGCGATAAAGTTTGAAACATGGGCGATTAGCTCAGTGGTAGAGCGCTTCGTTCACACCGAAGAGGCCACTGGTTCGAACCCAGTATCGCCCACGCTCGCTGGAACTTTAAGAAATGAGTAAACGTGCCAACAGTAAGTGTCGGTTTCGACAAAGTGAGTACCGCGATAGAAAGCGGTGCTACCGCCTATGACGTTGTGGGAGATAAGTCACGCCAAGTTGTGGTTGCACGGGTCAACGGAGTTCTCGTTGATTTGTCCCATGTTCTTGCTGAAGGTGATGTTGTTGAACCAGTTCTAATCACTGAACCCGAAGGTCTTTCAGTACTTCGCCATAGCGTGGCACACATAGTTGCGCAAGCAACGCAATCTCTGTTTTCAGACGTCAACCTCGGTGTAGGTCCACCGATCAAAGATGGCTTCTTTTATGATTTCGGAACGACTCGTACATTCACACCCGAAGACCTCGAAGCAATTGAGAAACGCACCGTCGAGATTGTTAACTCTGGTCAGCGTTTTTCTCGCCGCATAACAAACCGCGAAACTGCCCGCATTGAACTAGCTCACGAACCATTCAAAATTCGTTTACTCGGCGCCGACGACGAAGCACATGTGTTAAGCGAAGAAGTTATGGAAGTAGGTGGCGGTGAGCTCACTATTTACGACAACATCGACCTTCGCAGTGGCGATCTCAAGTGGTGTGACCTATGTCGAGGTCCACATGTTCCTGATACTCGCTACATAGACGCGCGTGCTATCAAACTAATGCGTTCGTCTGCTGCGTACTGGTTAGGTGACCAAAAGAATGAATCTATGCAGCGTGTGTATGGAACTGCCTGGGCAACAAAGGACGACCTCAAGCATTACCTCAACATGCTGGCAGAAGCCGAGAAACGCGATCATCGCCGGCTTGGAGTTGATCTAGATTTATTTTCATTCCCAGATGAAATCGGATCCGGTCTGGCGGTGTTCCATCCAAAGGGAGGAATCATTCGACGTCAGATGGAGGATTACTCGCGTATCCGACACGAGGACGCAGGATACGAGTTTGTTTATACCCCGCACATAACAAAGGGTGCTTTGTTTGAGCAATCTGGTCATCTCGATTGGTACAAAGAGGGCATGTTCCCTGCGATGCATCTTGATGAAGAACTTCATCCAGATGGAACGGTAAAACGTCAAGGCCAGGATTACTATCTCAAGCCAATGAATTGTCCGTTTCATAATTTGATTTTCAAATCCCGTGGACGGTCCTACCGAGAATTGCCATTGCGGTTATTTGAGTTTGGTTCTGTGTATCGCTACGAACGTTCAGGTGTCATTCATGGACTGACTCGCGTGCGTGGAATGACGCAAGACGATGCCCACATTTATTGCACCCGCGATCAAATGGCGGGCGAGCTTGGGAATTTGTTGAGCTTCGTTCTTGACTTGCTTCGCGACTACGGTCTAGATGATTTTTATCTCGAGTTGTCGACCCGTAATCCAGACAAGTCAATTGGTACCGATGAAGAATGGCTCAGTGCTACGCAAGCTCTTGAGCAAGCTGCTGCTGTGTCGGGTCTGGAGTTGGTACCTGACCCTGGTGGCGCCGCGTTTTATGGTCCAAAGATTTCGGTTCAAGCTCGGGATGCCATCGGTCGTACCTGGCAGATGTCCACTATTCAGGTGGACTTCCAACTGCCGCAACGATTTGAATTGGAATACCAAGCCTCGGATGGTTCACGTCAACGGCCAATCATGATTCACCGCGCGTTGTTTGGTTCGATTGAACGCTTCTTTGGTGTTCTACTCGAGCATTACGCCGGCGCATTCCCTGTGTGGTTGGCGCCAGTGCAAGTTGTGGGTATCCCGATTTCATCTGCGCATAACGATTATTTGTTTGATGTTGCGCAACAACTCCGATCCCGCGGTATTCGGGTGGAAGTTGATGCCAGCGATGAGCGGATGCAAAAGAAGATTCGTAATGCGCAAACTCAAAAAGTTCCTTACATGCTGATTGCTGGTGATGAGGACATGGCCTCTGGCGCGGTGTCGTTTAGATTCCGTGACGGGTCACAAGAAAACGGTGTACCGATAGCGCAAGCGATTGAGAAAATCGCATCTGCAGTTCAACAACGAGTTCAGGTTTAAATCGTGCCTGCTGCTGATTCGTGGGATCGGATTTGGGCTCCGCATCGGCGCGAGTACTTAGCGGATCAAGCAGGCAAGTTCGACGAACAGAATTGTCCGTTTTGTATTGCTCCGACTTCGCTGGATGCTGACGGTCTCATTGTGCACCGAGGTGATTCTGCCTTTGTTGTGATGAACAAGTTTCCTTACTCAAACGGACACATCATGGTGTGCACACATCGGCACGTATCTATGTATGACGATTTAGAAACAACCGAGCGTCATGAGATATCTGATCTCACAGCTACAGCCATGCGTGTGATTCGATCAGTATCTGGATGTCAAGGTTTCAACATTGGCATTAATCAAGGAACTGTAGCTGGAGCTGGCATTGCAGGACACCTGCATCAACACGTTGTTCCACGATGGGCCAACGACATTAACTTCATGCCTATCGTTTCTGGCACTCGAGTGATGTCTTCGACTATTGAACAAACGCGGGAATTAATTTCAGAAGCGTGGAATACGCACAACTAAAAAACGTCCGCTCTGAGTGAGAGTGTCGTTGGTCCTTACTCCGAGCACCGTGGCTAGACCACCGCAAGTATGTGCAACTGTCATAAGCGTTCCTCGAGACGACATAAGTGGAGTCTCAGTTGTGCAATTCCACACACGAGCAATGTCATCTGACATTCCCACGCCAAATCCTGCGTCCGCTGTGACATCTCGTTCATCGTCATTAGACACAGATGGAGTCCATCGCTCATCGAGACCTGAGCACCATTCGTGAATCAAGTCAGACGAGACTGCGTTATCAATCGGCAACATGGTGATTACGTCTGGCGACTGCCAGGCTCGTTCGAGTGATGTGACTGAAATCGGAAGCCCTTGCTCATGCTGCTCAAAGACATAGTCATCAAAAGCAAAGTAGGCGAGTTCCGTAAACAATTCATCTCGGCGTTCACTTGTAATCGCAATGTGCTCGGGATCCGCCGGACGCACGTCAACAATCCCAGAAGTCATGTCGCGAATCTCGGCCGTCAGTATGTCGTACAGACCAACAACACTTTCATCTTCATCGCTCTCGATCGGTAGATATCTCACCAGCACGTCCGGCTCCAAGACCCGACGAACGATTGCCACCATTTCATCGAAGTCTGCTCTTGCCACCAGTGAGCCAATAACAGCCACGAGGCGGGGAATGCTCATGTCGCTGGCATGTCGCCATAAATCAATGACGTGAGGAGCAAGTCCTAGGTCACCGTCGAGCACCGCAATGAAACCATCTGCCATGTCGATAACTTCATTAGAAATCGCTTCATGCGATAACGCCAAGACACCTGTACCTGAAATATTGAATAAGCCACGATCTGAATCGACTGGTACTGCAGCCAGATTCTCCAGGACCGAAAGGTCATGTGCAGCAGAGGGCAATGCCACGAGAACAGCCAGTGCGCGTGTCTGTTCAGGTCTTATCGGTAACATCGTCATAACTCTTGAATGTTATAAGCCTTCTGGATAGGAACCGACCATGCTGGACAATGCAGTAATGCGAGCCCGAGTAGCAGGCGTCGTTGAACCGGTTGCTAGAGGGTTACTCAAAGTTGGTCTCAGTCCAGATACCGTGACATGGCTTGGTGCAACTGCAGTTATCGTGAGTTCACTTGCCTTCATCATTCCGGGTCATTTCCTAATAGGCGGAATATTTTTCGGTGTCCTGGCTTTGAGTGACCTTCTTGATGGAACGATGGCGCGGATCTCTGGCACGAGCGGACCGTGGGGCGCTTTTCTCGATTCAACTCTTGATCGAGTTGTTGATGCGGCGGTTCTTGGGTCAGTCATTGTGTATTACATCAATCATCCAGCCCAGTCGTGGATCGTGCCTGTCGGGCTCCTTGCTCTAGTTTCTGCACAGCTCACGTCGTACATTCGTGCTCGTGCAGAGTCTTTGGGAACGACCTGCAAGGTGGGGATTGGCGAACGCTTTGAACGCTCACTCATTTTGTGGGTTGCACTGATGGTGCAAGGTTTTGGTTTACTTGTTCTTCCAACAGCTGTGGCACTTCTTGCGCTGATGTCAACAATCACTGTCGTGCAACGACTTGTGCACGTGCGAAATCAGCTCGCAACATGAAAACTCCAGCACCGCTTATAGATGCCGGCTACTGGCTCGGCTGGAATGTCTTATGGACCTTACCAGCACCAATTTCTTATCGCCTGTTTGATTCCATGGCACGTAGAGCGTGGCGTCTGAACACTCGAGGAGTTCGGCAACTCGAACTTAATTTGAGTCGTGTGCACAATTTAGATCCAGGCGATCCTCGAATTCGTGAGTTGAGTCTGGAAACTATGCGCGCATACATGCGTTACTACTGCGAAACTTTCCTCCTTCCTCGTTGGTCCGACGAAGAGTTGAACAGTCGGGTAAACGCAATCAACGTGGAGCCCATCGACGAAGCAATGCGAACTGGTGGAGTTGTGCTGACACTTCCTCATACGGGGAATTGGGATCACGCAGGTGCATGGGCAGCAAAGCATTTCGGCTCACTGGCAACTGTTGCCGAACGGCTACGACCCGAAGGTGTTTTTCAAAAGTTTCTTGACATGCGCACTGGCCGTGGCATGAGTTTGATGCCTCTTACGGGTCAAGGTGGAATCTACGAGTTTTTGCGCGATCACGTAAATCAAGGTCATTTGGTTGCATTGCTAGGTGACCGCGATGTTGCAAAAAATGGAATGGGAAATCAATTCTTTGGGCATCGCGCATCGTTACCTATCGGTGCCGCCGTGCTTGCTATTGATACTGGACGTCCACTTTTCACTTGTGCGCCATGGTACGACGGTGACACTTTAATGATTACTTTTGATTCCGAAGTGGAATTTGATAGGTCTCCGGTTCAGGGTCGTGACAGATTACGCAAAGCTCAAGAAGTGACCAGCATTGTGGTTGAGCGATTCGAAGATCATCTTCGTGCACACCCGACTAGCTGGTATCAACTCCAGCCAGTGTGGCCTGACCTCATTGCAGCAGATTAGATGCGAAGCACAGGTTTATCGGCATGAAGATTGGAATTGTTTGTCCCTACGCCTGGGACATTCCCGGCGGGGTAAGTGCGCATGTACATGATCTCGCACATGCCCTCATCCGTATGGGGCATTCGGTCAGCGTGCTTGCTCCCGCCGAGTTAGACGAGGGGCTGCCAGACTTTGTTGTGTCGACTGGAAAACCTCGGGCAGTTCGATACAACGGATCGGTTGCTCGACTCAGCTTTGGACCAATCACAGCTCGTAAAGTTTCGCGCTGGATTGAAGAAGGCCAATTCGATGTTCTACATGTCCACGAACCACTTGCTCCAAGTTTGTCTGTCCTTGCCTGCTGGGCAGCTAAAGGTCCGATTGTTGCCACCTGGCATTCGAGTATGGATCGCTCTCGCATGCTTTTGACGTTGTCGAAGTTAGCGCTCACCGCCATGGAAAAGATCACTGCTCGCATCGCCGTAAGTGAAGCTGCACGTACAACACTCGTGGAACATGTCGGCGGTGATGCCATCATCATTCCTAATGGTGTCGATACATCTGCGTTCAAAAATGCTCAACCGTTGGAGGGTTGGTCAGGTGATGGAGCATCGTTAGTTTTTCTCGGTCGGGTTGATGAACCAAGAAAGGGACTTGGAGTTCTCATCGACGCCTGGCCCAAAATTCGCCAACAGCATCCTCACGCGCGCCTGCTTGTAGCCGGTCCTGGCGATGCGTCATCACTTCTGGATTCACTCAATGTGGAGGACGCAGCTGCCATTACGTTTCTTGGACTTATTGATTCTGAAGTGAAGCCAGATGTGCTGGCTAGTGGCGCTATTTACGTTGCACCTAACACTGGCGGCGAATCATTTGGCATCGTGTTGCTCGAAGCAATGGCCTCAGGTACTCCAGTTGTAGCCAGTAACCTCACTGCGTTCCAACGCGTTCTTGATTTTGGTCGAGCGGGTGCAACGTTTATCAATGAAGATTCAGAATCACTGGCGCGAGTGATTAATGAGTTATTAGACAATCCAGATGAACTGCACAGACTTCGTGAACAAGGTCGATTGCGTGCTCACGAGTTTGACTGGGCAACTGTTGCGCGAAGCATTGTTGCCGTCTACGAATCTGTTCACCTGCCAGGCGTCATAGTCGAGCCAGACTTTGCCGGACAGATGCTCGGCCGACTTGGACGGATGAGAGTTACGGCCCCGAGGTATGAGTCATGAGTACTGTGGATTGGTTTGCGATCGGCACTGTCGTTTATTTGGCGTGGTTTTTGTCACATCAGGCTGGCCGTCTTGATCGCCTGCATCATCGGATTGAAACATCGAGTTCAGCACTTGATGCTCACCTTGCACGACGAGCCGGTTTGTGCGCTCAAATGAGTGCCTGTCCCGGTTTTGACTTAGCAAGTGGCTCGCTGCTTGCCCAAGCTGCACATGACGCGCTTGCCTGCGATGTGAATGCCTTAGATGATCGCATGCAGGCGGAAAATGCCTTGTCACAGGCGATTTTTGATGCCTTTGAGGATGCAGATGACGTCAATGAATATCGCCAAGATGAATTGTTGACCACCCTCTTGGACGAACTCGTCGCTGCCAGTAAGCGGGTACAACTGAGTCGTCGCTTTCACGCCGACGCCGTACGAGCCTGTCGACACATTCGAGATCAACGCTTAGTGCGACTATTTCATCTGGCCGGTCATGCGACCCTGCCCACGACATTTGATTTCATGGACGAATTGCCCGACACGCTCTCGTAGAGCCATTGTTCGAAATGTCGGTAGAGTGGGGAACAGTTTTACGGGTCTCATCAAAGGATTCTCATGTCATCTCATTCAAGTAACCAGCCAGTAACAGGTACCGACCGCGTCAAGCGCGGAATGGCCGACATGCTCAAGGGCGGCGTCATCATGGATGTCGTCAATGTCGAACAAGCCAAGATTGCCGAAGATGCTGGCGCGGTAGCCGTTATGGCGCTCGAGCGCGTACCTGCGGACATTCGCGCTCAAGGTGGCGTATCGCGAATGAGCGACCCTGACATGATTCAAGGAATCATTGAAGCCGTTTCGATTCCGGTTATGGCTAAGGCTCGAATTGGTCACTTCGTAGAAGCACAAGTCATCCAGAGTCTCGGTGTCGATTACATCGATGAATCTGAAGTACTCACACCTGCTGATTACACGCATCACATCGACAAGTGGCAGTTCACTGTTCCTTTCGTTTGTGGAGCAACAAATCTCGGTGAAGCATTGCGACGCATTAACGAAGGCGCGGCAATGATTCGCTCAAAGGGTGAAGCAGGAACAGGTGACGTTTCGAATGCGGTCACTCACATGCGCACAATTTCTGCCGAAATCCGCAGACTGTCCTCGATGAGTAAAGACGAGTTATATGTTGCTGCCAAGGAAATCCAAGCACCTTACGACTTAGTTGTTGAAATTGCTGCAACCGGAAAGTTACCTGTTGTACTTTTCACAGCTGGTGGCATTGCAACTCCAGCCGACGCAGCAATGATGATGCAGCTAGGTGCCGATGGCGTATTTGTTGGCTCTGGCATTTTCAAGTCAGGCGATCCGGCTAAGCGTGCGAATGCAATTGTGCAAGCAACAATGCACTACGAAGATGCAGACGCAGTAGCCAATGCATCACGTGGGCTCGGCGAAGCCATGGTGGGAATCAACGTTGCTGACATCCCTGTGCCACACCGCTTGGCAGAACGCGGCTGGTAATGAGCAAGAGCCCGACGATTGGGGTTCTTGCCATCCAAGGTGATGTGCGAGAACACATCACTTCTTTACAAGCATGTGGCGTTACAGCCGTGCCCGTGAAGCGTCCTGACCAACTTGAATCCATTGATGGCTTGGTTATTCCAGGTGGTGAATCCACCACAATGAGCATTCTGGCTGTAAAAAATAACCTTTTCGATCCGCTTCGTTCATTGCAACGCAACGGGCTACCTATGTACGGGTCATGTGCTGGTCTCATCATGTTGGCAAATCGCATTGCAGACGGTCGCAGTGATCAACAAACTATTGGTGGGTTAGACATTGTTGCCCGACGTAATGCTTTTGGCAGACAAGTCGATAGTTTTGAAATTGATCTTCCTATTCCAGCAGTTGGTGAAGAGGACTTCCATGCTGTTTTCATCCGAGCTCCACTTGTTGAATCCATAGGGGATCATGTGGAAGTGCTGGCATCCATTCCGACATCAGTGACTCACGACGACACCGAACGCATCGTTGCGGTGCGTCAAGGTAATCTTTTGGCAACGTCATTCCATCCAGAAATCACAACGGATTTACGTATCCATCAACTGTTTATTGACATGGTGAGGTCAGCATGAGTGGGCATTCCAAATGGGCCACAACTAAACACAAAAAAGCTGTTATTGATGCTCGGCGCGGAAAACTGTTCGCCAAACTCATCAAGAACATTGAAGTAGCTGCCCGCGTTGGTGGTGGAGACCTATCAGCAAACCCGACGTTGTATGACGCAGTACAAAAAGCAAAAAAGAACTCGGTACCAAATGACAACATCGATCGTGCACTCAAACGTGGTTCTGGAGTCGAAGCCGGTGGAGCTGATTACCAAACAATCATGTACGAAGGCTACGGACCTAACGGTGTTGCTTTTCTCATTGAATGCTTGAGTGATAATCGCAATCGGGCAGCTTCGGAAGTTCGAGTTGCTATGACTCGCAATGGTGGAAGCATGGCCGACCCAGGCTCCGTCTCGTATCTGTTTAATCGCAAAGGCGTTGTGATTGTCTCTGGTGATTCAACGTCCGAAGACGACATCCTGACTGCAGTACTCGATGCGGGAGCTCAGGAAGTTAACGATCTGGGAGACAGTTTCGAAGTGGTCAGTGAGGCAACAGATGTGGTTGCCGTGCGCACCGCACTTCAAGCCGCTGGTATTGACTATGAATCCGCAGAAGCCACATTTTTGCCCAGCATGACCGTCGATGTCGATGCCGAAACCGCCCGAATCGTGTTCAAACTCATTGAGGCGCTCGAAGATAGCGATGATGTGCAAAACGTATACGCCAATTTCGATGTCTCCGACGACATCCTCGCTTTGCTTGATTAGCAGCTAAATCCCGCACTTATGTGCTGGTATAGGCTAGGCTTTCGAACAAATGTTCGTAAGGAGACAGCATGCGCATTCTTGGAATTGATCCAGGTCTGACTCGGTGCGGAGTGGGCATCATTGATGTGGACTCCATGCGAAGAAACCATTTTGTGCACGTTGCGGTCATCCGCACGCATCCTGATCTCGAACTCCCACAAAGATTGCTTAATCTCGAGAACGCACTAAACACCATTTTGGATGAGTTTTCTCCCGACGTCGTAGCGGTGGAACGAGTATTCAGCCAACTCAATGTGAGCACCGCAATGGGAACTGCGCAGGCTAGCGCGATAGCTCTTGTGAATGCGACTCGTCGCAACATCGCAACCCACATGTACACACCAACCGAAGTGAAGGCTGCTGTGACCGGTTATGGACGGGCAGACAAGCTCCAAGTCACAAGCATGGTCACCAGACTGCTTGCACTATCGCAAGCCCCAAAACCGGCTGATGCAGCTGACGCGTTAGCCCTTGCTTTGTGTCACGCACTTCGTGGTGTTGGTCAACAGCGCGTGAGCGACTTCGTTACCCAGCAAGCTAAGCCAGTTTCACCAGCAGGCCGATCATGATTGCCAGCGTGTATGGACCGGTTCTCGAAACCCGAATCGATGGTCTTGTTGTGGGGATGGGTGGCCTTGGAATTTTCGTGATATGTGCACCGAACGTTGTTGCTGCGGCACGCATCGGAGAAACTGTGACATTGTCCACGTCATTGATCGTGCGCGAAGATTCCCTTACGTTGTTCGGATTTGAGAGCTCGGAAAGTCGCGAACTCTTTGAGTTGATTCAAGGTGTCAATGGGTTTGGTCCGAAACTTGCATTCACAGTTTTGGCAACCATGAGTCCCGATGACCTTCGCTCAGCAATCGCACACGAGGATGTTGCTCGATTGAAAATGACTCCTGGCGTTGGTGCAAAGGGTGCGCAGCGACTCGTTCTTGAACTCAAAGATCGCGTCGGAATTGTTGTCCCAGCGCGTTTAACTGGCTGGCAAAACCAAGTCGAGCAGGCACTGCTTGGTCTGGGGTATTCCGGCCGCGATGTCTCTGCAACGCTGACAACATTGGCACAAGATCACCAAGGCACTGACGACATTCAGACGTTACTCAAGCGAGCACTCGCGCTCTTGGGTAAATCATGAGTGAGGACAGACTTACTGACATACACATAACGAACGCTGAAAGGGCAGCTGAAGCAGCGCTACGTCCTCACACACTTGATGATTTTGTTGGTCAACAACGAGTCAAGGACCAGTTGTCATTGGTGCTGCGAGCAGCGATTGCACGACAAGCAAGTCCTGAGCATGTGCTCTTGGCCGGACCTCCGGGCTTAGGAAAAACAACACTGGCAATGATTATTGCCTCAGAAATTTCGGCACCGTTACGCATCACAAGCGGGCCAACAATCCAACATGCTGGCGACCTTGCGAGTATCTTGTCGAGCTTGGTTCCCGGCGAAGTGTTGTTTATTGATGAAATTCATCGAGTCTCACGCACTGCCGAAGAGATGTTGTATTTGGCGATGGAGGACTTTCGAGTCGACATCATGATTGGAAAAGGCGCTGGCGCCACGTCAATTCCTCTTGAACTCGCACCATTCACACTCGTGGGAGCCACAACTCGCGCCGGTATGTTGCCCGCTCCACTACGTGATCGTTTCGGTTTTACTGCTCAACTCGATTATTACGATGTTGAAGATTTGGTCGCCATTGTCACGCGGTCTGCCCGCATGCTCGAGATTGATTGCCCGAGCGACAGTGCATACGAAATTGCCAGCCGTTCGCGAGGCACACCGCGAATCGCAAACCGACTTCTCAGACGTGCCCGTGATTACGCACAGGTGCATCATGACGGACACCTTTCGGTCAACCGAGTCCGAGCAGCACTTGAGCTATACGAAGTTGATGAGCGCGGACTTGATCGCTTGGATCGCAGTGTCTTGGCGGCTTTAATCGATAAATTCAACGGAGGGCCAGTTGGTCTATCAACGCTTGCTCTTACAGTTGCCGAGGAGCCCGAAACCGTTGACACAGTCTGCGAGCCGTACCTGGTGCGCGAGGGCTACATGACGCGTACACCTCGTGGTCGGGTAGCGACCCCGCTAGCGTGGACCGCACTTGGTCGAACTGCACCCACTGCAGGCTTTATCGGCGGTTCTCAGGGTATTCAACTTCCACTGGAATAGGCATACCGCTGGTCTGCGAGTGCCTGCATATCGGCTAATCTATTGAGGTATTTACCGATTCACATCGGAAGTTGTCGAGAGAAAGCATGATCTGTGGCTAAGCACTATCAACCTGCGCGTGCAATGACGTATCTAGCCCTACTGATTGTGGGACTCATGGTCTGGGCGTATCAACCCGGAAAGTCGCACGCTGCCAAACTCGGTCTTGACCTACAAGGTGGAACACAAGTCATCCTGTCGCCTTCAACGACTGGAAATGCAACCGTCACATCTGATCAGCTCGCACAAACTGTTTCCATTATTCG
>CANFOW010000020.1 GCA_947448865.1 Actinomycetota bacterium | reverse complement strand
GTTCGTGGTGATGACGCATGACAAGCAACGTTTCGATGTCGGACATTGAAGTTGGTTTTGAATTAGCACCTATCACGATGAGTTTTACTCGCGCTGATCTTGAGGCGTATGCCCATGCTTCAGGTGACATGAACCCGATCCACCGTATTGAAGAAGTCGCAAAATCAGTCGGACTTCCAGACGTCATTTCACACGGCATGCTCACAATGGGCCGCGCTATCAAAGTGGTGACTGACTGGGTTGGCGATCCCTCGTGCGTCGTTGATTATTCAGCACGCATGACTCGACCAGTCGTAGTTCCGAATACTGCTGATGGCGTATCCGTCACGTTCGGTGGCAAAGTCGGCGCTATTAATGACGACGGCACCGTGCGTATCGACATCAGCGCAATCTGTGGCGACCAGACAGTTTTAGGTCAAGCTCGCGCACTTGTTCGACTGGGATAGATAGTTTTACATCATGGCTAGTCTTGCGGACTTCACAACATTGCATGTTGGTGGTTCACCACGCAGTTTCACTAGCGCCACTTCGCAGTCTGACATCATCAACGCTGTCACAAATGCAGATAACGAGAATCGTTCACTGTTGATTCTCGGAGGTGGAAGCAACATCATTGTTGCCGATCACATTGACCTTGACGTTATTCACATCGCATCGTCTGGTTTTACAAACGATCCGTCGGTATGCGCTGGTGCTTGGGTGACAGTTGAAGCGGGTCACTCGTGGGACGACTTAGTTGCTTATGCAGTTGCGCACGAATGGACTGGTATCGAAGCGCTTTCTGGAATCCCAGGAACTGTTGGTGCAACTCCGATTCAAAATGTCGGCGCCTATGGTCAACAAGTCAGCGACACAATCGCGCAAGTGCGCGCGTGGAATCGCCAGACGCAACAAGTCGACACCCTGTTTACGGAAACGTGTGAGTTTTCATATCGCTCGTCAGTCTTCAAAGAGCATCCAGACCGTTGGGTTATTTTGAGCGTCACATTCCAGCTGAAGTTTGGAACTTTGTCTGCACCAATTCAGTTTGATGAACTTGCTCGCGAGCTTGGAGTAGAACTCGGAGCTCGGGTTGCGATGACCGATGTGCGCGAAGCCGTGTTGGCGCTGCGCCAACGTAAAGGCATGTTGGTCAATCCCGCAGATCACGACACGTGGAGCACGGGCTCGTGCTTCCTCAACCCACGCGTTGATGCGGCTCCCGTTGGTGCACCCGCTTGGGAACAGCCCGATGGTCGTTTCAAAGTCAGTGCCGCATGGCTTATCGAAAACTCAGGCTTTGCCAAAGGTTTTGGTGTCAACGATCGTGCGACTTTGAGCAACAAGCACACGCTGGCTATCACCAACCGTGGGGGTGCAACAGCAGCCGACATCATCGAACTGGCTGATGTCATTCGAGCAGGTGTGTCCGACACCTTTGGCATTGAGTTGGAGTTTGAGCCGCAAATCGTGCGTTAGCCCGCGCATAGCAACGCCGCCACAATGTGGCAGAATATAGATGTCGCACACAACGAAGCCTCGTGAATCGCGCGCTTTCATTCATCTCTCTCACTCACGAGGAGCATCACGTTATGACGCTTGGCCCCAATGACTACAAAGTCGCTGACCTCTCGCTTGCAGAATTTGGTCGTAAAGAAATCCGATTAGCAGAACACGAAATGCCTGGCCTGATGGCTATGCGCGAAGAGTTCGGTACAAGCAAGCCCCTCGCTGGCGCACGCATCATGGGTTCGCTTCACATGACAATCCAGACCGCTGTCTTGATTGAAACATTGGTTGCACTTGGCGCAGATGTGCGTTGGGTATCGTGCAACATTTTCTCAACTCAAGATCATGCAGCTTCGGCAGTCGTTGTTGGACCACATGGCACAGTCGATGCACCATCCGGTGTTCCTGTGTATGCGTGGAAGGGCGAAACTCTCGAAGAGTACTGGTGGTGCACCGAGCAAGCGTTGATGTGGCCAGGTCACGTTGGACCGAACATGATTCTTGATGATGGCGGCGACGCAACCATGCTGGTTCATAAGGGCGCTGAATATGAAGCTGCAGGATATGTTCCAGACCCTGCTGGCGCAGACTCAGAAGAATTCGGTGTTGTGCTCGCCTTGCTTCAAAAGTCTTTGAAAGAAAATCCAACACGGTGGACTGAAATCAGCGCACTGATTAAAGGCGTCACCGAAGAAACCACAACAGGTGTTCACCGTTTGTACGAAATGCATCGCGATGGTGTGTTGAAGTTCCCTGCGATCAACGTCAACGATTCGGTGACCAAGAGCAAGTTCGATAACAAGTACGGAACTCGTCATAGCCTTATTGATGGAATCAATCGCGCTACCGACACTTTGATTGGCGGCAAGGTTGCTGTTGTCTTTGGATACGGCGATGTCGGTAAGGGTTCTGCAGATTCACTCCGTGGTCAAGGTGCTCGCGTCATCATCACCGAAATCGATCCCATTTGTGCCTTGCAAGCTGCAATGGATGGCTACCAAGTTTTGACACTTGATGATGTTGTGTCGACTGCTGACATTTTCATCACAGCAACTGGTAACCGCGATGTTATTTCTGTTGAAGACATGGCTCGCATGAAGCACCAAGCGATTGTCGGAAACATTGGTCACTTCGATAACGAAATCGACATGGTTGGTCTTGCTGGCTTCCCTGGTGTTGTGCGTAACAACATCAAGCCACAGGTTGACGAATGGCAGTTCCCGGATGGTCACTCAATCATCGTGTTAAGTGAAGGTCGTTTGCTAAACCTCGGAAATGCAACGGGTCACCCATCATTTGTTATGAGTAACTCGTTCACAAACCAGGTACTTGCTCAAATCGAGTTGTACTCGAAGCAAGATGAATACGAACTCGGTGTTCACGTGCTTCCGAAGTACTTGGATGAAAAGGTCGCTCGTCTGCACCTTGCTGCACTTGGTGTGAAGCTCACTGAGTTGAGCAAGACGCAAGCAGATTACTTAGGTGTAAAGCCTGAAGGTCCTTACAAGTCTGATCATTACCGTTACTAAGAGGTATTGAAATCTTTCCAGAGCAACCGCCCGTCGACGAACCTGCTCGCATCTTCACTGGTGCGAGTTGGGCTTATCGGCGGGCTGTTGCACATGGTGAACCAGTTTTCTTTCCCACGTGGGGAATGGGCGATGTTGTCGCAACGCTGATTGGCTCTGGAGTTGTCAGTCTGTTGGTCACAGTCGCATTCGTGGTCACGCATCATGATCCCGTGAACGGGTGGGGCTTGATTGTCACAGCGAGTGCCCCATGGTTGGTCTTAGCCGGCTGGCCACGTTATGTGACTGCGCGCAAAGGAAACGGACCTCGAATCGACTTGGGGTTAGTTGCTAAGCGGACACACATACGCTTTGGAGTGGTTGCTGGAGTTGCAGGGCTTGGTGCTGCATTCGTTGCTGCAACAATCACGCAACATTTCACTGGTCCGATTACCTCGACCGCGGGCGAAGTCAGTAGTCGTCAACACGGTCTCGTGCTTGTTGCGTTTGCCTTCCTCACAGTCTTCGGTGCACCCATCGCAGAGGAAATTGCATTTCGTGGATTGTTGTTCACAACGCTTGCCAAATCAGGCATGAATCAATTTGCTTGTGTCGTCGTAACTGCAGCTATCTTCGCAATGTTTCATTTTGAGCCACAACGCTTCTTTATTCTGTTTCTGATTGGTTGCGTTCTGGGTGAAGTTCGCAGACGTACTGGAACGACAGTGGCGAGCATTGCTACACACATGGTTATCAATCTGCCGAGTGCTTTGGGCATGCTTGTTGCGGCAGTGACGACTGCAATGCCGTTCAGCGGCTAAAGGGCTTGCAAATGACAACTTATTGAATCTCTAACCATCAGGACTAGGGTTTTAAAGAAAAGCAAAAGGTAAAGGTCTGCAAAACTTTGAGCGCGGGTATGGCGTCGTAGTTCCGTAGCATAATAACAACAACCCACAAATTAAAGGTGTTGGAAATGCGCGTACGTTATCGACAAGCGATTATGGCTTTCTGTATGGTATTTACGTTCGTATTACTCTTTGATGAGGCTGTTCAAGCTGCAACACCGCCATCTGCTCTACAAACCTTGGTTGTATCTTCATTTGACTCTACTTCCGTCACACTCACTTGGTCGAGCCCTGTGTCAGATGGTGGATCGGACATAACAGATTATGCAATTGAATATCGGAAGTCTGGTTCTGAATCTTGGTCTACGTACACAGATGGTGTCTCGACAAACACAAGCACTACGGTTACTGGACTTGATCGTGGCGCACTCTACGAGTTTCGAGTTAGCGCGGTGAATAGTCAGGGCACCGGATGGGGTTCTGAAAATATCAGCACAGCTGCAGGAAATGAACATTCATGCTCTGTCTTATTTGATGGCAGTATCTCCTGTTGGGGTAATAACAATCTCGGCCAATTGGGCAATGGGACACAGACCAATTCATTTGCTCCTGTACCTGTATCTGGGATTTCGACAGCAGTGTCGGTGACTTCGGACTATGGGGTGTCGTGTGCTTTGTTGTCGAGCCAAAAAGTTATGTGCTGGGGAGAAAACGTATTCGGAGAGTTAGGAGACGGTACAACCGACTCAAGCAATATCCCAGTGACTGTGTCAGGCATAAATTCGGCTATTGCAATTTCTACCGGCAACACACACTCATGTGCATTGTTACTTAACCAAACGGTGGTCTGCTGGGGTAGTAATCATTTTGGACAGTTAGGCGATGGAACGACGACTGACAGCTTAATTCCTATAGTGGTTCCAGAAATATCTAGCGCTATTTCTGTTTCGGCAGGTTGGGGAAGTACCTGTGCTGTCCTCTCCAGTGGTGAAGTGAGATGTTGGGGCTGGAACGGATTTGGCAAGCTAGGCGATGGAACTGGGTCCGGACAATTATCACCAGTCAAGGTGGTGGGTATTTCTAACGCGGTATCAGTGTCAAGTGGTTTCGCCAGTACGTGTGCAGTATTGCTGGACAATTCCGTCAAGTGCTGGGGCTTTAACGAAAATGGTCAGCTCGGAGATGGTACAAACCTAGACAGTGCTAGTCCTGTGTCGGTGCAAGGAATTACGTCTGCCAAGTATGTGACCGTAGGCGGTTATCACGCGTGTGCTTTACTTTTGAACTCGACCGTGAAGTGTTGGGGCGATAACCGAGACGGCGAATTGGGTGACGCTACATACATAAGTAGAAATACCCCTGTAACTTCGCAAAGCATTTCAGATGCCAACGTACTTTCGGCGGGACAAGATCATACCTGTGTGACGTTAAGTGATCACACGACAAAGTGTTGGGGCGCGAATCGTTTGGGTCAACTTGGAAACTACTCGACTGCTCACAGTTCTTTTCCAGTCTATGTACCTCTCTTCGTTAACCAAATCCCGTCAACTGTTCCCAATGCTGCATCTTCTCCAAGTGCAAGCGTTCTAAGTCGAACATCTTTGTCGGTGAGCTGGAATTCACCTAGTGACGATGGTGGTCAAGCAATTTCGTCTTATGACGTTCAGTATTCGTCGGACGGTGGATCCTCGTGGCTGCCAGAAACCCCGTTGTCAGTAATTGGGAATTCAACAAACATTTCAGGATTGATCACTGGATCGAGTTACAAAATCCGTGTCGCCGCACTTAACCCAGTTGGAAGAAGTAGTTGGACTTCTTCGAGCACTGGCACACTCTTAGCGTCGTCGTCGGATTCGGTTTCTGGGTTGTCAGTTTCGTCGTATACCTCGACGAGCGCATCGCTCTGGTGGTCTGATCCATTCAGTAACGGCGGATCACCTATAACTGATTACGCAATCCAATATCGTGTTCGCGGAGCATTTTCCTGGACGGAGTTTTCGGATGGGACGTCAACCACCGCTGGTGTGACTATTACGGGACTCACTCGTGGAGCAAATTATGAATTCAGAGTTGGAGCAGTCAATTCTCAGGGTACGAGTTGGTCTAGTGCCGTGTCACAAATTCCTTCTTCCGTTCCCGGTACGTTAACTTCCCTCGTTCCGACTGTGACTTCTCGGACATCTATGACACTCTCGTGGTTAGCGCCGTCTGACAACGGTGGACAACCTATGACTTCGTACAACATCCAATATTCTTCCGACTCTGGGGTTACGTGGCTACCCGCGACACCGATTTCTGTAACAGGTACTGCGGCAACCTTAAATACCTTGACTCCAGGAGCAAGTTATCGAGTGCGCGTTGCTGCTGTTAATCCGGTCGGGCAAGGATCATGGTTTGTTTCCGGACCAATGCTTGTGTCTGACGTAGTTGGGATCAAGAAGTATTTTGTTGCCAAAACCTTGGCGACTCAAGTAGGAATCAGCTTGATCTCACCTAAGGCAACTGTCACTCTTAGCGTTGCAAGTTCAACTCGCGCAGTATGCACAATTTCAAACTCCAAATTGAAGACATTGAAGACTGGAACCTGCAAGGTGACTTTCACTGTTCAAGAACCAGCGCCGAAGAAAGGCAAGAAACCTAAGGCAACCAAATCGCTATGGAGCTTCGTTGTTCAATAGCGATCTAAAGTGACAATCCTGAATTAGGGCAATTAAATCTGGATTCAGCGGCTAAAGGGCTTGCGCGAGATGCCACTAGGCTTGAGCAAGTGAGCGCACCTCGAATTGGAGTCATCGGCGGTGGCCAACTGGCCCGCATGATGCAGCCTGCTGCGGTCAACTTAGGACTTCACCTTCGCGTTCTTGCACAGTCACCAACTGACTCGGCGGCACAAGTTATTCCTGACACCGTGATTGGCGCACATGATGATCTTGAGGCATTGAAGCGGTTTGCTGCTGAATGCGACATCATCACCTTTGATCACGAGCATGTGCCAACCGAATACCTCGCGGAACTTCAAGCCATGGGAGTCGCAGTTCGCCCAGGCCCACATGCTTTGCAGTACGCGCAAGACAAACTCAAAATGCGTCACGTGTTAACACAAGCCGGCGTCCCGTGTCCGCAGTGGGCACAACTACATACTCCAGAAGATCTTGATGCGTTCGCCGAAAAAGTCGGATGGCCACTGGTTCTGAAAACAGCGCGTGGCGGATACGACGGCAAAGGTGTGTGGGTGATTGATAATCGCGATCATGCACTCGAAGTCATGGAGCGCATTGTGGAATCGGGTACTGAAATTCTGGCTGAAGAGTGTGTGCCATTTATTCGCGAGCTTGCTGCGCAAGTTGCACGTAGTCCGCACGGACAATGTGTTGCCTATCCTGTCGTGCAATCAACACAAACTCACGGCATCTGTCACGAAGTGATTTCGCCTTGTCCAGATTTAGATGATGTACGTGCGGCACAAGCTCAAGAAATTGCATTGTCGATTGCTCAACTTCTTGATGTCACGGGCATGTTGGCAGTTGAGTTGTTTGATACCGGTGACCGCATTGTTGTAAACGAACTTGCAATGCGACCACATAACTCGGGTCACTGGTCGATGGATGGTGCAGTGACGAGTCAGTTTGAAAATCACTTGCGTGCGATTGCGGATTACCCGCTTGGTTCACCTGCTCCAAAAGCTCCTGTCACGATTATGGTGAACCTGCTTGGCGGAGACTTAGGCGATTTGCATTCAGCATTCCGTCACGTCATGGCGCGCGATCCGCAAATCAAAGTGCATTTGTATGGCAAAGATGTGAAACCTGGTCGCAAAATTGGTCACGTAAATTTACTTGGTGACAATTTGAGCGATTTACGCGAACGCGCATGGCATGCAGCTAACTACCTCACAGGAGTCATCGATGAGTAACTCACCAATAGTTGGAATCATCATGGGAAGTGACTCCGATTGGGACACGATGAAAGCATCTGCAACGGTGCTTGATGAACTCGGCGTGAGTCACCAAGCACAAGTTGTGTCAGCACACCGCATGCCCGAAGACATGGTCGAGTATGCGAAGACTGCTGCTGATCGCGGACTGCGAGTGATTATCGCTGGCGCAGGTGGTGCCGCGCATCTTCCCGGCATGGTTGCATCGCTCACGGTACTTCCTGTTATTGGAGTTCCAGTGCCATTAACGCATCTGGAAGGACTTGATTCGTTGTTGTCGATTGTTCAAATGCCTGCAGGAGTTCCTGTTGCCACAGTCGGAATAGGTAATGCGCGTAATGCGGGACTGTTAGCTGCGCGCATTATTGCAAGTGATCCACGTGAAACAGAATTGCGTGAACGACTTACTAACTTTGCAGTGGACTTGCGTCAAGTTGCAATCGATAAAGGCGATGCTCTGACTGAGCGAATAAAAAGTTTAGTTGACCCACGTAAGTAGATACGGTGGCATCAAGCGGCTAACTTCTAACGTCTGTGCACAACTAATTCCAGTGAAGTAACGTTGGCTCTTGAGCGCGAAGCTAAGCGTCAAGGACAAACTCCTTCCGCAGTCATTCGCAAGGCGCTGGAGCAGTATCTCGATTCCGCCTGACCATGATTAGCCGCGCTTGAACCCACAACTCGTGAATTCCCAAGTGACTTACGAATGGCTTATTGAGACGAGACCGTTATGCGAATATCGGACTCTGTGAAATTTCTATTTCCATATATGTCAGATCTACCAACATAAAGTGTGTATGTACCAATTGGTGCAAAATCGTTTACTGTAAATGATTGCTGCCAAACTCCAGCTTTTTCATCGCCACTTACTGGTTCATTAAGTGCACCAGGAGTTATCCAGTTGCCACGTTCACCGGCAACTCCTGATCCATCGTGATAGAAGTAGCCATATATAAATTTGACGCCAGATTCATCCGTCGCCCGGTATGTGACAGTGAATTCCTCGCCAAGCACCAAAGCACTCGAGGATACTTCGACAGAATTCACTGTTGGTTCAGCGTCGTCAGCAATTCCGCCAGTCACTGTGAAATCTGCACTGGTTCCATATGAACTATTTCCAAAGTAATCCGATGCAATAATGAACGCCGTGTACGTGGTGTTAACAGCAGTTTCCGGAATGTCGCATTCTGCGGAGTAAGTGCCTTGCTGGGCATCGCCAGAAATTCGAGTTCCTTCAATAGGAAATCCGCACCAATTTATCCAGCCACTCGGACCTCCGATACGCAAGTCGGTGTAGTCAACACCAGTTGTATCGGTAATGCTCCACGTGAAAATAGCTTTGGATCCCGCTGAAACTTGGTTGGAAACTGACACGTTACTTACTTGCAGGGCAAAAACTGGATTAATCACTGACACGTTGCTTACTTGCGGAATGACATCATCCACTGAGCAGGCGCCAATTACTTGATCAGGGTTGTCTAGTGCGCAGGAGTTGCTGCCTCTACCTGGGGTAAGTGTGTCTAGACCCGCACCACCTTGCAATGAGTCGTTGCCGGGTCCACCGATGAGCGAATCATTCCCTGCTTTACCCCACATGAGATCTGCGCCGTTGTTTCCACTTAATGCATCGTTCCCGGCCCCACCGTTGAGTGAATCATCACCAGGGCCACCGGTGACCGTATCGTTACCGGAACCTGCGACCACGCTGTCATTTCCACTGCCAGCGTTCACAACATCGTTACCGCTACCAGCATTGATGGTGTCGTTGCCAACTCCAGCGGTGATCAGGTCGCTACCTGAACCTGAATTAATGACATCGTTGCCGGGGCCACCGAAAATTGAATCGGAACTGCTACCACTGCAGATTAAGTCGTCGCCACTGCCAGCTTTAATCGTGTGCGTGCCTGCTCCGAGGACCACAATGACATCGTCACCGCTTGTGCCCTTAATTATGCGAGATGAAGACGTAATGGTCGCCGCGTTTCCGTCACATGAAGCGGATGCCGCAGCCGCTGGACCCGGCACCATGAATCCGAGGAGAACGAAAACACAAGAAGTCGCAGAAAGTATCCGATTGCCTAACGCTTTAGGAACAAACACGGGGAACCTCTCGACCTACCTCGATAAGCAACAGCCTTACAAACTAATCAGCTGGTTGCAACCGCTAAGAGGTGAACAGTTGTCCAACGACCAAGAAAGTTGAAGTCTGCGTTGCTGGCTAAGGACAGTCAAGTACTCGAAAATCCTTTAACGGTGGGGCGGGTGGGGCTCGAACCCACGACCCACGGAATCTTCCGAGTTAAGAACCTGGTCGACCCAAGTAACTAATCGACCATCCAGCCGACGACCACAAATCGCGATCGAGTACGTTTCGTCCATCAATAATGATGCGCGACTTCACTCGGTCACCGAGAGCATTCGGATCAAGTGCGCGATATTCTTTCCACTCGGTTAAATGCAAAACTAAATCTGAATTATCGAATGCGGACTCAAGGTCTTCGCATAGTTGCAGATTGTGCGTCTTCGTGCTCAGCACTGGCAGCGCGGCTGGATCATGAATTTTCACGATCGCACCAGCATCTGCAAGTTCCTGTGCGATGTGAAGAGCCGGAGAATCGCGAATGTCATCGCTGTCTGGTTTGAATGCAGCTCCGAGCACGGTGACGGTTTTGCCATGAAGTGAACCGTCAAGTGCAATCACTGCGCGTTCGACAATGGTGTCACGACGGCTTTGGTTAATCGCATCGATATGCGTCAGAAATTCAAAAGTATCAGCCAGACCAAGTTCAGTAGCGCGTGCTTGAAGCGCACGAATGTCTTTCGGTAAACAACCACCACCGAAACCAACACCAGCATTCAGGAAACGTCGACCGATACGAGTGTCGTGTCCAATCGCATCAGCAAGCTGCGTGATGTCCGCCCCAGTTGCATCCGCAAGATCGGCGAATGCGTTAATGAACGAAATCTTGGTAGCAAGAAATGCGTTTGCCGCGACTTTAACGAGTTCCGCAGTCGCGTAATCAGTCACAACTACCGGCGTGCCTTCATCGATAGCAGCCGCGTACACATCTGCAACGCGTTGCGCATCCTCAGATGAAGTAACACCAAGCACGATGCGATCTGGATGCAAAGTATCTTGCACAGCAAAACCTTCACGCAAAAATTCCGGATTCCACACTAAATGCACACCCGAACCAGCAGGTGATTTCGACACAAGTTCACTGTGAAGTCGTTGCGCGGTTCCGACTGGAACTGTTGACTTCCCAACAACGATGGCAGGCGAAGCCAAATGCTCGGCAAGTTGAGCCACGGCGGAATTCACTTGGCTCATGTTTGCAGCATTCGAATCAACTTGTTGGGGAGTCCCCACACACACAAAGTGAATGTCAGCATTCGCAGCTACATCAGCAAACGACGTTGTGAACGTCAGTCGCCCAGACTTCAAGGTGTCTTCAAGTAATTCCGTGAGACCTGGTTCATGAAAAGGAACCTGTCCGGATTGAAGCATCGCAATCTTCTCGGCATTGGTATCGAGCGCAATCACATCATGACCAAGATGAGCCATGCATACGGCATGCGTTACACCGAGATAACCGGTACCAATCACTGAAATTTTCGCCACGAAGCAACGATACCTTGCCTGAAGGGCCGTGGATTCTTAGCGAACCTGCACGCGCCAGCAAAGCGAAATGTGTCTGCTACGCCTTAACTAATCGGGCACTTATCGCCCAGTGAATTCAGGTACGCACGCTTTAACCAATATGCTTATGCATGTGACTGACAAGCCCGGTGTAGCGGTAATCATGCCCGTTCTCAATGAAGAGAACTACCTTGACGCATCAGTTACTGCGATCCTGACTCAGAATTATGACGGCCCGATGGAGATTGTGCTGGCTCTCGGACCTTCGACAGATCAGACAAACCGGGTAGCTCACGACCTAACCCAACGCGACCCTCGCATTCGAACAGTCGAAAATCCCACGGGTCGAACTCCCGAAGGTTTAAACGCTGCAATCGGTGCGACCTCGATGGATGTCATTGTTCGGGTTGATGCTCATTGCGAGTTATCGAGTGGATACATCGAGACGGCCATTGCAACGCTGCAACGCTCAGGCGCTGACAACGTCGGTGGAATTATGGATGCGCAAGGCATCACGCCATTCGAATGTGCAGTCGCAGCGGCGATGTCCAGTCCGCTCGGCGTTGGCGGCGCATCGTTTCACACCGGTGGACAAGAAGGTGAAGCCGAAACGGTTTACCTCGGTGTGTTTAAACGCGCCGCGCTCAATCGTGTTGGTGGATACGATCCACACTTCACTCGTGCTCAAGACTGGGAAATGAATTATCGGCTTCGGGCAACCGGAGGAACCGTGTGGTTCAATCCTGAATTGCGTGTGACGTATCGTCCACGCTCGAGCCTGCGTGCGTTAGCAAAACAATATTTCCAGTACGGTCAATGGCGTCGCGAAGTTATGCGTACGCATCCAGACACAGTCTCAAAGAAATCCGCACTTCGATATTTCGCTCCACCATCAGCCGTAGCTGGATCGCTGCTCGGTGCGATTGTTGGTGTTGCTGGAATACCGATTGGTTTCGTGTTACCTATCGGCTACCTCGCTATTGAGGCGTTGTCCTCACTCACGCTGGCACGCAAAGCAAAACGCGGGGCTGCATGGATTCCACTTGTGCTTCTGACAATGCACGTGACATGGGGAATCGGATTCTTAACGAGCCGACCTAAGCGCTAAGTCCAGTCGCTAGTTGCAAGAACTCTAATGCCTTGCCCGAGTCAACCTAAGCGTTAGGTTTCTTTCCTTCCATGTCGGCTTCGTAAGCCGCAAGCACTTCATCAGTCGGGCCGGTCATTTTGATAATGCCTTTGTCTAACCAAATTGAACGATTACACACTTCGCGAATCATTCCGTGACCGTGTGCAACAAGAAATACCGTTCCTGCGTGGCCGCTGAGTTCACGAATACGCGCTTGGCTACGACGGCGAAACTCTGTGTCGCCAGTGCTGAGTGCTTCATCAACGAGCAAAATTTCATGTTGACGCGACGCAGCAATAGCAAAACGCAAACGTGCTTGCATGCCACTGCTGTACGTACCCATAGGCAGATCAATCGCGTCAGGAATGCCAGCGAAGTCAATAATGCTTTGACGACGTTCTTCAATCTCGTCGCGACTCAAACCCATCGCAAGTCCGCCGAGTGTGATGTTGCGATTACCGGATACAGACTTATTGAGCGCAGCACCTACACCGAGCAACGTTGCTTGGCTAGATGTGTAAATGTCACCACTGGCGAGTTTTTGAAGCCCGGCAATTGCGCGCAACAAACTTGATTTACCAGAACCGTTGCGACCAACTAGACCAATAACATCACCTTCGTAGGCGACGAAAGACACACCTTTAACTGCGTGAACACTTTTCACAACTTGTGCTGGCGCTTTGCCTCGCACCAAGCTGCGCAGTGCACCGGCTGCAGAACTTGCACCTGAACCGAGTACGACGCGGTACTTGATGTGCACATCGTCAATAACAACTGTGGGACGTAATTCGTTAGACATAGGTATTCTCACCTCGGAAAAAGTACACAAGACCTAAGCCAAAGAATGAAAATGACCACACCACACCAGCAACCCATACGCTTGGCGACACGCTCTGCGTTTTCATCAACACATCGCGAAGTAAGTCCAAATAGACCGCACCTGGATTAAGCGTGAGGTAATTGCCAATCCCATGCCCCAGGTGCGATGTAAAGACTGTGATGCTGAAAAACACGCCAGACACATAGCGCCAGGTACGCATGAAGAACGGCAACAATTGTCCGATGTCGCGGGAACGAGCGCCAACGCGAGCAGCCATTAAACCAAAACCCGTTGTGAACATTAATTGCAGGAAGATCACAATGGGCAAGAGCAACCATGACCAGGTCAGCGGTTCGCCTGTAATGAGCACCAATACAACGAGCACTCCAAGTGTCACAACGTATTGCTGTAGTTGTTGGTAAATCGTCGCAAGCGGCAACACGAGTTTTGGAAAATGAATCGCACTCACAAGTCGAGCATTTTTGTTGATGCAGTTTTGTGCCGTGGTAACCGTAGTTTGCATGAAGTTGAATGCGAAAACACCTGCGATAAGGAAGGCCGGGTAGTTTTCAACGCCACGTCGGGTACCAAGCAAAACGCCGAACATTAAAAAGTAAATGCCCGCATTCAGAATCGGCGTGAAAAGCTGCCACAAGCGACCAATCAAACTGTCTGCATATTGTTGGGTACTGCTGGCGTTAGCTAATTCGCTGATGAACGCGCGTCGATTCCAGGTATCGCGTAAATAAGTTCCCAGAGTAGGTGTAACTGAGGCACTCTTTAGCCCGTATTTTTCAACCAGTGCAAGGTTGTCGTCATGTGTTGTCATGAATGTTCAATTGCCCGATCGTAGTCTTCGGGAGTGTCAATCTCGATTGCGAACAAATCACTGATGTCAACAGGAACGACCTTGAGACCGTCCTTTTCGATTGCAAGTTCAATGCCGCGTTCGAAGTAGTCCTGGTCCCCGCATTCATCCAAACGATTAATCAGAGCCTGCTTGTCATGAGCGGCCACCACGTTAATTCCGACAGATTCACCAAGACCACCAACGACCACTTTGCTGAGCTCCTTGACGAGCCCGTTGCTGTCCACGGTGTACTTCACTTCTTCATCGGCAACAGCAGAAGTGTTCACCGCAATAACCGTTTGTTGCGCATCAATGAATTGGCGCAGGCGTTCCAAAATAGCTGGATCGAAAACGACATCGCCATTCATCCAGAGAACTGGACCGTCGTGTGAAGCACGAAGAGCTTTTAACAAACTCTTGTTTGTATTTGTTTGATCAAACAATTCGTTGTAAACGAACACTTCATTTGGCGCGGCTTCCATGATTTGTTCTAATTTGAAGCCAACCACAATTTGAATGTGGGTGTCGTCGCCGAACACTGCATGGATATTGTCAAGCTGCTGCTGCAAAATCGTGCGTCCGTCATTGAGAGGAGTAAGCGGCTTTGGATGTGGCTTACCCAATCGGGTTCCCATTCCTGCGGCAAGGATTGTTACCTGTGGCTTGATCATCAGTCACCTGTATTTCTGTTAGCCAGATGCGGTCCGGTGCCAGCTGCAGCAAGTGCCCGGGCTCGTTCCATATCTGCGGAATGGGTAGAGATTGCATCGCGGAGTGCGTTAAAGAAACGTTCCGTGCTTTCCCCAGTTTGGACGTTGTCAAAATAAAATTCACGAAGTTTAATTCGGATTTCTTCGTTCTCATCAAGTTCGAGTTCACGCGAAATCATGTCTGCGGCGTCACCAATGTTTTTCTTCGTAAGAATCGGCGTGGCCACACTGATCGGTGAATCAACTCGTAGCTTGTCAATGTTGTTACGACGATCAGTCAAAATCATTGGCTTCTCGGGACGTAAGTAAAGGAAATCTAATCCAACGCTTGATACATCGGTGATGAGCAAATCAACGCGTGGGAAGAGCGCCAAAATGTCGCCATTTAATTGCACGCTATGACCCGCACTTCGATTTGCTGAGTTAGCCGCCTTCATCAATTTCAAGATTGCGCTATGCGTGCTCTTGATTGACTGATTCACTGAATCCAAAATGCGTGGATGTGGTTTGTAAATCACTCGGGTGTTGGGAACTGAGAGCGCAGCTTCAATAATTTTGCTGCCCAATTTTTCCATTGAGGTGTAGTTGTTGGCCTCGTCTTCGCCTTCCCACGTTGGGGCGTAGAGAATTGTTCGCAGTTGCGATTCAGGAATACTCGGTTCAGGATGCTCATCGAGTTGTGGGCGGCCGATTCGGACCAACAAGTTTTCATTGAATTCGGAAAGTGCAGCGCGATGACGTTGTACCGCAGCTTCACCAGCAACAAAGACTCGGTCGTACGACTTCGCTTGATTGCTGACCATGCACAACTTGTCGCTTTCGCCGTGATTGACGTGAATGTGAGCAAGCTCGGGAACCGTTAACGCCTGGAAGTTTCCAGCACCGTTATTCACATACACAACAGACTTGAAGGAACTGACTCGGAAAAGTGACATCAAGTTTGCAAAGCCTGGGACGTGCGCCATCGGTAAGTCGGTCAGTTCCTTAAGAACCAAGAACGCTTGGTAGCGACGGATAACTAAACCGAACTTCAGATCTTGTGGGTGGTTCTCAAAAACCGGAAGCCACTGTGTCAATTGGTACAACTTTTCGGGGACATCCGAAAAGTACACGGCCACATCAACCTGTAAACCCTTATCGACATCAAAGCCGTGAGGGCCCTTCACATATCGGTCGCGGATGCCAAGAGCCTCTAAAACTCTCACTCCGAGTGAGGCAATAGGGCTTGGCACGACAGACCGTAGGGAATTAAGAGCCAAGTCAGGTACTCCAAGTGGTTAAGGGCTTGTCAGTAGTGGGACAATTCTATCGGGGTTCGACGTGTGCCCTTATATGTCAAGGTTTTAGGGGATTCTCGTGGCTGCACCCAAGGTGCTCATTGACCACAGTGTCTCTGGGTCGTTATCGCACAAAACACTCCTGACTTCGCAGATTGAAAATACTGGCGCTCTCGTGGTGCATTCAGACCTGAGCTCACCCATTTCGGCCCTTGACCAACTGATTTCGGAACTCGAATCAGGTCCAGTTGCAGTTGTTGATGCTCGGTTACTAACGGGTCAAGCCATGATTGACGCACTTTTTGTTTCACCATGGACCAGCTCGTCGGTTTTGGCGACAAAATCCAGAGAGCCTGACTACGACCGCGCTGCTCGAGTAGCCAGTAAGCGGGTTCTGAGTTCGGCAACAGCACTTCATCGAGTTTCGTCTCCGACACATACGTTGCTTGGCGTTGTTCGGCTCGACAATTCTGAAGAAACCTTAACGGCGTTAAAAAATTCACGTTCATATCTTGAGTCGCTCACTCAGGACATTGATTTCGTAGATCTTGTCACTCTCATAGTTGTGCGATCCGGTCACGAAGTGACTGTTATTGATCCAGCCGGTCTGTGCAGTCGCAACTCGGATGATCGCGATTCCACTGTGGCCACGCTAGAGAAGCAAGATGACACAAAGGTGCGCTTCGAGCGTGCAGTGCGATCAAATGATGGTTTCTATTCGACATTTGTATTGCGCAAATTCTCACGAATTGTTACCAAGATTGCGCTCAAGCGTGGGTGGACTCCAAACAACATCACCATTGCGTCACTCGTGATTGCGTTTGTTGCTTCGGCATTTTTTGCAACAGGACAACACGTGTTACTTGCGGTCGGTGCTGTATTAGTTCAGCTCGCGATCATTGTGGACTGTTCCGATGGTGAAGTTGCACGTTATACCGGAGTTTCTTCAGCACTCGGTGCGTGGTTAGACGCGGCCACAGATCGCATCAAGGAATACGTTATGTATGCCGCTCTTGCACTTGGTGCATCGCGACATCATGAAAATTTGTGGAAAATAGTTTTTGCATTAATCGTGCTACAAACAGTTCGTCATCTTTCGGACTACAACTTTGTAGCCGTCCGAGGTGCTCGTGATGCGGAAGTCACTGTTGTTCCGCTCGCTCAAATAGTTGATCAAGGCAAAGCAAGTGCTGGGTCATTAATGGATGCATCCGAATCACTCAATCGTCGGCGACCTGTTTACTGGATCAAGCGCGTCATTTATTTACCCATTGGCGAGCGATGGCTCATCATTTCTATCGGCGCATTACTTGGATCACCTCATTTTATTTTCACAACACTTCTTACTCTCGGAATCCTTGCGCTCGGTTATGTGTCATTCGGACGCATCATGCGAAGCCGCACCTGGAAACACGCAGAGTCAGTTTCCGGGTGTGACATCGTCGAACGACAAATTGATGCTGGACCATTAACGCAATGGATTTTTGAAGACGGAGCTCATCCACTCACAGGTCGATTCGGCTGGGCAGTTCCAGCGTTGTCGCGGCTCGTGGAACTTGGGCTTGTTGCGGTGATGTGCCAGTCATATCCCATTGCGTTCTGGTGGCTTTTTGCGGTTTCTTTCCATCACTACGACACGCTTTATCGGTCACTGAGCGGCCACACCTTCCCACGTCGTCTCACCCGATTAGGGCTTGGCGTTGAAGGTCGCTTACTCGTTATTTTCTTGAGTTCATTGGGCTTTATTGTTCCATTGAGGGATGTCCTCATTCTTGGCGGAATGTACTTTGTTGTGCTTTTCATTGGGGTCGCTTCTCGACAGTGGATCCGCGAGCTACAGTCAGCATCTTAAAAGCGTGAATGCAGGATAATGGTCACGTGAGTGTGAGCCAGCGACCAACGAATCCAACGATTCAACAAATCCGCGAAGTCACTCAACCAGTGGAGATTTTGTCTCGTGCTAATTCCGAACACTGGCTCAACGACGTGTACCTGCGTTCAGTGTCGCCATACTTCACAAAAATTTTCATTAAAGCGAACATGTCGCCGAATGCAGTCACAGTAATCATGATTGGGATCGGCAAGATCGCGGCGCTGTCTTTGTTGATCTCAGGCCTGCCAGGCGCGTTACTTGCTGCAGCACTTGCGCAATTTCAAATGGTGATTGATTGCAGTGACGGCGAAGTCGCGCGCTGGCAAGAAAAGTATTCACCTGCCGGAATCTTTCTGGACAAAGTCGCGCATTACACCGTGGAAGCACTGGTACCTGTTGCGCTAGGAATTAGAGCAGCGGGTGGAATGTCAGTTTTCTCGTCACACGTTATGACGTGGTGGCCTTGGCTGGGTGCCTGCCTAGCTGTACTCGTGTTACTGAATAAAGCATTAAACGATGCAGTACACATTGCACGGGCACAAACCGGGCGCGAAAAATTAGAAGATGTGAAAACTTTGCGCGAGCCCACACATGGCTTGCTTGCTTTACTTCGTTCCATGACAAAGTTTTTCCCTTTCCAAAGAATTTTTCACAGCATAGAAATGACAATGCTTATTGCAGTCGCTGCCATTGTCGACGCAGCAACCGGTTCGTTGGCATGGACTCAGCATCTCCTTGTTGCGATGTGTGTGCTTGCAGCCGTAACTGTCGTTGGTCATTTTCTTGCCATCATGTCTTCGAGCAGGCTTAAGTGAGTCGTTCAGTAGCAGCCGTCATCATCACGATGGGAACGCGGCCAGTTGAGTTTGCGCGTGCATTGAATTCGTTACTCGCGCAGCGCAACGTTGAACTCGACATTGTCGTAGTGGGAAATTCGTGGGACCCAGTTGATTTACCTGCAGGTGTGAAAAAGTTTTATTCCCCTGTGAATCTCGGAATTCCTGGTGGTCGCACCGCAGGTACCGATCTCGTTACGGGTGACTATCTGTTTTATCTTGACGACGATGCATTCTTTGAAGACCCACTCACAATCAGCAACATGCTCGACATCCTGATTGCGCGCCCTGAAATTGGAATTGTGCAACCCCGTGCCACCGACCCAGTGACTGGTGAAACTCCATCACGCTGTGTTCCGCGTCTCGTGGCGGGAGATCCGGCTAGATCGAGCGTGGGCACAACCTTGTGGGAAGGTGCCGGCATGTTGCTTCCGCGAGACACACTTGTGCGAGCCGGCGGTTGGGCTGATGAATTTTTCTATGCGCATGAAGGCATGGACTTGTGTTGGCGAATTTGGGATGGCGGCCAAATGCCTTGGTATGCAGCCGACATCATTACTCATCACAGCGCCCAAAGCCCAACGCGTCACGCAGTGTTCTGGCATCAAACAGCGCGAAATCGAGTCTGGCTCGCTAAACGTAATCTGCCATGGATATTGGTTCCGATTTACTTATTAACGTGGATGGCAATCACGACACTGCGTGTACGTAACGCTGAAAATTACAAAGCCTGGTGGAAAGGCTTTATCGATGGGTGCACATCCACACCAACCGGTCGACGGGCAATGAAGTGGAGCACAGTGCTTCGACTAGCCCGTCATGGACGGCCACCGATTATTTAGTTTTGATGCGGTTGTTGCCTTGGGAACACGCAGCTGTTGCCGCATTTGTCACACCCGTATTGTCGTCCTTTTGACCGATAACAACTTTGCGAGCCGAGGTCCAGTCATCTCCGACCACAATTACCAATGAAGTTGTCAGAGTGGCATCAACGCTCATCGTTGTCGTATTTCCGGAGTAGGCGAGTGTGTCAGCTCCCGCTTTAAAGCGAGCGTTGTAATGCACTTCTGTTACAGCAACTTTGTTCTTCGCATTGCCTGTGCTGGTGATAATGAAGCCACGTTTACGAAGTTGGCTTGCAGCTTTTTGGGCAAGTCCGCTCGTTGCAGTGCCATTCAACACAATGACTTTGATATTGCTTGGCGGAGTAATAAGCCCAGGTGTTGGAGTTTCCGTTGGCGCGGGGTTTGCGGAATCCGTAGGTGTTGGAGTTGGCGTTGCATCACTTGCTGGCGGCCAGACTTCTTCAGCCTTGATGGCATCCCACAGCTTTTGGGTTTTCGCATTCCAATGCACATTGCCATCACCAATGAGTTCGTATGGTGTTGTGGCAAATGTAATGTTTGCTGGTTTGAGATCGATAAGTGACAACGCAAAGTCTTCGAGCGCTTGAACGCTTGCAAGATCCTGGCTCGTTGCGATTGACGAAGTCACTGTGCTCAAGATTTGGTAAAGCAAATTCGGATTAGTAAGAACACCTTTTTGTTCAATTCCGCGAATCATTGAACTCAGGAATTCATGCTGACGTTGAATACGACCTAAGTCGCTACCATCACCTAACGTTTCACGTGCGCGCACAACTGCGAGTGCTTGCTTGCCTGTGAGTGTGCTGTAGCCAGCAGGTAGGTTAAGTCCGCTTCCACCTTGACCAGGAACGTATGGGTCGTACACAGGAGTTGTAAAGCACACTGTTACGCCGCCGATGGCATCGACGATTGACTTGAAAGCTTTGAAGTCAACGACAACGAACTTGTCGATGTGCAAGCCAGTAGTTTCTTGAATTGTTTTGATAGTGCACACCGGTCCACCAATGGCGAACGCGGCATTAAATTTTGTTGTCCACGGGCCAACTGGATTTCCATTGAGGCCTGTGCACTTAGGAATTGTTACGAGAGTGTCGCGAGGAATCGAAATTGCGACTGCCTTTTTGCGACCTTCATATAAATGGAAGATCAGTGTCGTATCGGAACGAGCTCCTGATTCACTCCCGTAACCTGAACCTTGGCCAGCGCGAGTGTCTGATCCCATGATGAGAAAGTTGATTGCGCTGGTATCGCTAGGTACGTATGGAGTTTCACTAGCACCTGGAGTGTTGAGGTCTTGGGTGTCAATGACCTGAATGTTTTTGTCCAACGCATTCAGTTTGTACACAACTCCACCACCGGCAGCCGTTGCGACCATGATGGAACACGAAACAAAAGCAATGAGTCGACGAATCCATGGCCCCGCAGTTGGAGCTGGCAATGCGGAATGCGCTCGGTGCTTACCGCCTTGAGGAGATTCGGACATCCTTTGATGCTATGTCAATGTGGGCGTTTCGCCCAAAGTGCGGCACTCGAATGAGGTCAGAGTTTGGCTAAGTCTTGGACCGATGCAGGGTGTCATGCGGTTTATTTCGGGGCTCATTCGGGCAAAATGAACATTATGCTTCCCCGCAGATTACTGAGAAATAGCGTGCTCGCAGCCATCGTTGCTGCCAGCTCGCTCGTGGGCGAAGCCAGCAGTTCAATAGCCACTCCGGCTATCGCAAAAGCTTCGGACTTCACGCCACAGACCCGAGTCATCGCATCGTCGATTCATGCTGCGATTCACTATGTGCCGCCACTGACTTTTCAGAATCTCACGTTGCTTCCCACGCCGACTGGTCAGATTGCTGGACGACATGTCAGCACTCTGCTTCCCGTGACTCAGGTTGATCAATTTAATGTTGTTGGCTTGACCTGGACTGGATCAATGCCACCGACAACGACTTTGCAAGTTAAAATTCGCGAAGCAGGTAAATGGTCACAATGGACGTCGTTAGTCTTCACATCCGAGCACGGACCAGATGGAGATACTGACGAAGCCCTCAACGCCTTAAATGGCACAGACCCTTTACTGTCTCTTCCTTCGGATGCGATTACAGTTCGTGCAATCAGTGACTCAAATAATCTGCCAAGCACGATGAAGTTAGTGATCACAGGTTCTCAAACAACGGCCGAAGACTTGGCAATTGCACATTCTGTCAATGCGTCATCGACATTCCCGACTTATGTTGTTTCTCCGCATGGTGCCAAAGTGATGCGTCCAGCTATGGTTACGCGCGCTCAATGGATGGGTAGTTACGCGAGCACGTTTGAGACTTCGCAGTATCGCGATTCAGATCCTGAAATGGGCAGCGGAATTATTGCAGGCTTTATCCATCACACTGCAACAACGAATTCGTATCGCAAGAGCGGCGGAAATGATGCCGCTGCGCAAATGCGTTCTTTGTTTCTATTCTTTACACGTGGTCGACACTACAAAGACATGGGATACAGCTTCTTAGTCGATAAATACGGAACGCTTTACGAAGGTCGATCTGGTTGTCCAGTTCCAACTGCAACGAACGCTGATGTCATTGCAGCGTGTGATGGTCCATCCATGCCGGCAATTGGTGCTCATACTGCTGGAATGAATCGCAACACATTCGCAATCTCAGCTATCGGAAGTTACCACCTAGCAAAACCAAGCACCGCGATGATCAATTCGATTGCACGCCTGATGGCATGGAAAATCGCGCCTTATGGATTGAACCCTCAAGTGAAAACCGTTATTCCGATGTACTCGGATCCTATTCACTACTCACAGTTTCATAACGGCGAGTTTGCATACAAATACACAATTTCCGGGCATCGTGATGTGGGTCAGACTGTGTGCCCGGGTAAGTATTTGTATCCGTACTTGCCATTGATTCGTTCAAAAATTGCTGCGATTCTCAAGCCAACAATGACTGGTGTGAGTGTCTCACCAACTGCATTAAGTCCAACAAGCAACTCACCCGTGCACATCACTGCAGATGCACCCGCACATACGTCGTGGCAAGTGGACGTGACTTCTCCGGATGTACAGACAACGTTTGCGTCATTCGCGGGACAAACTCAAGCAAACCGCGCAGTGATTGCGGTTGATTGGCAACACCTAGATTCACAAGTACCCGCTCAGTTGCTTCCTAGTGGAACCTATCGAGTCGTTATCAACCAAACAGTTGGCGGTGTAAGCCAACCACCAGTAACACAACTGGTGTACATAGGTTCACCACCCGATCAAGTTTCTTACGTGAACACAGGTGCGGTGTATGACGATGCTAATCTCACGCGTCGTATTGCTAAGGCTGTACAAGTGTCGTGGATAGGCGTTCTCAACAACACGCCCGTGACATATCAATATCGATTGTGGAGTGCAGCTACTCAAACATGGTCGGGTTGGTCTTCTACTCGTACTGAAACACGAGTCACAATGCGTAATCTTCGTTTAAATAATCAGTACACAATTCAAATAATTGCTTCGAATGCTCATGGGCAATCAATCCCTGTTGCGTTGTCGTTTAGTCTGAGCCAGTGACTAATCTCTGGAATTCATTAACGCGCACTGCTCGAGCGTTTGGGCCATCACCTCTCGTGACGTGGTTGAGTGCGCAAGGAACGATTGAACTTTCAGGCACGACGTATTTCAACGGCGTGAGTAAGGCTGCAAACTTTTTCGTCGATGGCCTCATGCTCGATTCAGAATCTGCCGTATGTGTTGACCTCGAAAATCATTGGCAATCACCCGTGTGGCTTGCAGCCGTTGTAGCTAGTGGCAGTCACATTGCTGATCGTGACAGCGCGTCGGTTGTCGTTACTTTTCTGGACCAGATCCCGTCAGATCGCGGCAACACGACCTATGTGGCAATCAGTCGTCACCCATTTGGTGTACCGGACACTGACGTTCCGTTCGATGTGGTGAATGGTTCGCTAGAAGTGCGCAATTTCGGCGATTATTTCCCAGGACCTGATTCGCAGGATGCCGTTATATACAGCGGCGTTGATTCGCAGATCGCAACCGAAGACGGTCAGCGTGCAGTTGACGCGCTGTTTACAGAACATCATGTTTCTCTTGGCCAACGAGTGGCATTGTCAGGAATTGGCACGCTCGAGCAGCGCATCGCGTGGCACTTCATGGCAGTTGTTCTTGGCGAATGCTCACTTGTTCTAGGCGAAGCCGTCTACGCTGATTCGACTGCATTGTCTGCAGAAAAGATTGACGTCTCAGTTTCACTATAAATTTCGCACTGTGAGAGAGTAAGACTCGTGACTCAAGCAATTTTGCTCGTAGGTGGACAAGGCACACGTCTGCGTCCACTGACCATCAGCACGCCGAAACCCATGCTTCCGGTCGCTGGTTTCCCATGTACCGAACATCAAATTGCCCGCGCTCGCGAAGCCGGTATTGATCGCATTGTTTTAGGCACGTCGTATCGAGCTGAAGTTTTTGAAGATTATTTTTCAACACGAGATCTTGGCGTCGAGATTGTGTATGCCGTGGAAACGGAACCACTTGGCACGGGTGGCGCAATCCGAAATGCTGCACAGTATTTAACCTGTGACCCAGATGAACCTGTTGTTATTTTCAACGGTGATGTTCTAACGGGTTTAGACATTGATGGACTTGTTTCGAAATGGCGCACTGCCCACGCCGATGTTGCACTGTATTTAACACGAGTTGCTGACCCGCGGGCATTTGGCCTTGTTCCAACTGACTCTGATGGTCAAGTGATTGCGTTTACTGAAAAACCAACTACACCTGAAGAAATTGTTACTGATCAAATTAACGCGGGATGTTATGTATTTCGCCGCAGTGTTATTGATCGAATTCCGGCTGGCCGCGTAGTTTCGGTAGAACGCGAAACGTTCCCAGAGTTACTTGATACCAATGCGAACGTCATTGGTGTTGTCGATGACGGCTATTGGCTCGATCTCGGAAACCCACTTGCTTTTGCGCAAGGTTCTCGCGACCTCGTGCGTGGACTTGCTCCGACACCGTTGCTTTCTGGTCGCACAGGTGAGGCAGTCATTGATTCTTCAGCGCAGGTTGATCCGTCAGCGTCCATCATCGGTGGCTCATACATTGGTGCCAATGTAGTTATAGGCGCACATGCCGTGATTGATGGCAGCATCGTGTACGACGGAGCGCGACTTGAATCGCATTCTCACGTGTCCGATTCCATCATCGGTGTGAACGCATTTGTTGGTAGCGGATGCGTAATCACTCAAGCAGTCATCGCAGAAGATGTGCATCTCGGGTCACGGAACGAAATCTTGGCAGGTGTTCGTATTTTCCCGAACGCGCAGATTGCAGATTCGACAATCAGATTTTCATCCGATCGTTAAAAGTCTTCGCTGCCTTTTTCTTCGCGACCTTCGCGATCTAAATCTGCAAGGTATTTTTCAATAGAAGCAGCAATCTCGTCACCGCTGACTAAACTTCCATCAGCTGTCGAGGTCAGTTCGCGACGCGACATCATGATGGAGTCATGTTGTTGCTCCAGTGCAGCTACAACTTCACGGTTCTCCTCAACGCTTTGAACTTGCTTGTCAATGTCGGCATCCATTGCAATAGCTGCTTCCCGGATTGCATCGCGTGGCAATGCGAGACCAGTGCTTAATGCAACTTGATCCAAGAGTGCAAGCGTTGCCTTCGGATATTCACCGCCAGCAAGGTAATGAGGCACATGCGCCGCATAACCCATCGCAGGCATCTTGGCTTGACTCAAATTAATTTCAATCAGGCCGGCCATGCTTCCAGGAATTTCGACTTGGCCAACCCAAGGTTGGTGCAAGCCAATTAATTCTGGGTCGCTTGAATGCGTTGTGATTTCAATAGGTCGAGTATGTGGAGCTGGCCATGGAATCGCATGGATTCCAACGGTGAGACGTACTCCGTACTGGCGGATGACTTCGACAATGCTGCGAACAACGCTTTGCCACCCGAGGTCTGGTTCAACTCCATGCAGGAGCAAAAATGTTTGGCCGGCTTCGTCAGTTACTTCGCTGAGTGTGAGATGGGGTAAATCCATGGATTCGTAGTGATCAGAATCAAAAATCGTGCGTGGCCGACGTCCGCGGTAATCGTAAAAAGCATCGATGTGGAAGTAAGCCACAGGACGGTTCTTCATAGTTTCGAGAATGTGCTTGACGGCCAGGCGACTAGCGGCGCCGGCATCCATAAACCCTGTGAGTCCGTGTACGAGCACAATGCCTGAACGGACGCCATCTTGGTATTCATGTGCGGGTGGTACGACCATGGTGTACAAGTCTCGGGCTGGATACATAACCGGCTCCTTTCAGGGGTTTGTCTATACATATTGCAACACAGATTGTGGATTGCGCATTCCACGATGGCAATTAAATCCGAGCGGGAGTAGGAAGATTTCGCGACTTTCGGCCACAATAGAGGGATTGTGCTCATCGAGGAGGCTTCTGTGGCCGCTATTTCATTAGCTGGACTGACAAAGTCTTTTGGCGACGTCACCGCAGTTGATCACATTAATCTGGACATCTTGCCTGGCGAATTCATCACACTGCTCGGGCCGTCTGGTTCAGGCAAAACAACAGTGTTGCGAATGATTGCGGGCTTTGAAACACCGAGCGCCGGAACAATTAATCTCGATGGTGTTGATGTCACTATGGTCCCCGCGAACCAACGAGATGTGAACACTGTTTTTCAGGACTATGCGCTTTTCCCACACATGAGTGTTCAAGAGAATGTGGAATACGGACTCAAAGTGAAGAAGGTCGCGAAGGCGCAGCGTCGTGCGCGTGCTTTAGAGGCATTGGAGTCTGTTGCGCTCGGCGAATACGCAAGCCGCAAGCCATCCCAGTTATCAGGTGGACAGCGTCAGCGAGTTGCACTCGCCCGCGCACTCGTGAATCGTCCGAAAGTTCTTCTTCTCGATGAACCACTCGGTGCGCTTGATTTGAAATTGCGCCAACAAATGCAATTTGAATTAAAGACGTTGCAGCGCAATACAGGTATCACTTTTGTTTTCGTAACACATGATCAAGAAGAAGCACTTGTTATGTCTGATCGCATTGTTGTTTTTAATGCTGGACGAATCGAACAAGTGGGCACACCACAGGACATTTACGAACATCCGCTGACTGAATTTGTTTCAGAATTTGTGGGAACGTCAAATGTATTCAGTGGAGCCCAAGCTCAATCACTTTCCGGTGGGCTAGATCGATTTAGCGTTCGCCCAGAAAAGATAGAAATTAACTCTGCTGTAACGCATGAGATTACAGCGCAAGGCAAGCTCAAAGATATCGAATATCTTGGTCCACTGATTCGTTACGTTGTCGATGTCGATGGGCAACACGTAATCGTGCTCTCACAAAATGATGAGCAAAATAGTAAAGACCTTGCAAACCACATTGGCCACGCTGTTACTGTGTCGTGGCGACGCGATGCAATGCAGGTAGTCACATAGATTTCTTGGGCTTAGTTGCTCAAGAACGGATCTGACCGAAGATCCACCGCCCATGCGGCGTACACGTTAGAGGAGGACGACAGATGGCGACAAAGCGTCTGTTTACCACCATCGCTATTGCAAGTGCAGCAGCACTAGTTTTAGCTGGATGTGGTGGCTCAAAGAGCGACAGTTCAACAACCGCAAGTCAGGCTGCTCCTGGTGGAGCTGCATATGCGGGTCCAGTTGGTGCTGGTGAAGGTGCAGTGAACATTTTGGCATGGCCAGGTTATGCCGAAAATGGTTCAACTGATCCAACAGTTGACTGGGTAACACCTTTCGAAAAAGCAACTGGCTGCAAGGCCAACATCAAGAACTTTGGAACATCCGACGAAGCTGTTGCGCTTATGCAAAGCGGCGGATGGGATGTTGTATCTGCATCAGGCGATGCAACACTGCGTTTGATTTACGGTGACTTGGTTCAACCTGTAAACACTGACCTCGTGCCAAGCTACGCTGATGTTTTCCCAGGCTTGAAGAACAAGTCATTCAACTCTGTCGATGGACAGATGTATGGCATTCCTCATGGCCGTGGCGCAAACCTCTTGGCATACAACGTCAAGGAAGTCACGACAGTTCCTGATTCATGGGGTGCAACATTCGATCCAGCATCTCCATTTGCTGGCAAGATCACTGGCTACGACTCACCGATTTACATTGCTGATGCAGCGTTGTACTTGATGAAGACAAAGCCTGAATTGGGTATTAAGGATCCTTACGCTTTGGATCAAACTCAGTTTGATGCAGCTATCGCACTGTTGACAGCACAAAAGCCAGTCATCGGCGAGTACTGGGGCGACTACCTCAAGAACATCGACGCCATGCAAAAGGGAACCATTGTTTTGGGTACTACATGGCAGGTCAACATCAACTACGCCAATGCAAACGGCGAAGTTGTTAAGGGAGTGCTTCCAAAGGAAGGCGCTACTGGTTGGTCCGACACGTGGATGGTTGCTAAAGACACCAAGAACATCAACTGCTCATACAAGTGGCTTGATTGGATTGCTGGTCCAACAGCAAATGCACAGGTAGCTGAATGGTTTGGCGAAGCACCTGCAAACCAAAAGGCTTGTGCTTTGACAACGGATCCAAACTTCTGCACCACATTCAATGCAGCAGATGGTCCGTTCTGGGACAACGTTTACTTCTGGAACACTCCTTCGGCGAATTGTGTCGATGGTCGTACAGATGTGAAGTGTGTACCTTACGCAGAATGGGCCAAAGCCTGGTCCTCGTTGCGTAACTCGTAACAACAGTTAGTTATCGGCCGGGTGTTAGCGGATGTGGTTATCGCTGACACCCGGTCTCAACTTAGAAGTCAGGAAGGTGAGTGAGTGATGTCGAATCTTGATCGCATTTCTGCTCGTCGTGATGTGAGGCGAGCCGCGAGTTTGCTTGCAGCACCCTTGCTGTGGCTTCTAGGTATTTATATCGGCGCACTCGCGATACTTTTCCTCACTTCGTTTTATACGGTTGATTCATTCACCAACCAAGTGATTCACGAATTCACGTTTCAAAACTTCATCGACGTTTTCACTGATCACGCATATTTGAATGCAACTCTGCGCACACTTGGTGTTGCAGTTTCTGTGACATTAGTGTGTGCGTTCCTTGCGATACCTATGGCTTTCTATATGGCACGCATTGCATCACCAGCGCGTCGCCCGTTCCTTGTTGCATTGGTGTTGACTCCGCTGTGGGCTTCGTATTTAGTCAAGGTGTATTCGTGGCGAACTATGCTCACACCTGAATCTGGCGTGATTGCGTGGCTACTGCATCCATTCGATGTGCAGAGCCCGGGTTATGGAATTGTCGGAGTTATCATCACATTGAGTTACCTGTGGCTGCCGTACATGGTTTTGCCTATTTACTCCGGCTTAGAGCGCCTGCCTTCGAGTTTGCTTGACGCATCGGCTGACCTTGGAGCAAGCACGCTTCAGACAATGCGCGATGTTGTGCTACCCAATGTGAAGCCAGCAGTCATCGCAGGATCTGTCTTTACATTTTCACTTTCACTTGGTGACTACATCACAGTTCAAATTGTGGGTGGGAAAAATCAGATGTTGGGCAATGTGGTTTATCAAAACTTCAGTTTGAATTTGCCATTTGCGGCAGCTGTGGCTTCAATTCCAGTTGTCATCATGGTTGTGTACTTAGCCATGATTAGACGCACGGGCGCATTGGAGAACTTGTAATGCAGCTATCGCGCAAAACCCGAGTCTTCTTCGCAACCTTTATGGCAATCGGATTGGCATTTATTTATGTGCCACTCACTGTCGTAGTTATCAACTCATTTAATGCAAGTAGCACATTGAATTGGCCGCCAAAACATTTCACTGTGAAGTGGTGGTCAAAGATGGTCAGTAACGAAGGCGTGAGAAGTGCGGTAGGAACGTCGGTTGTCATTGCGCTCGTGGCTACGACAAT
>CANFOW010000019.1 GCA_947448865.1 Actinomycetota bacterium | reverse complement strand
GATCACTTCATCATCACAATCGAAGACGTTCCAGGTGATCGCAATATGTGTGGCACCACGTACAAGGGTCTTCCCAGTGACAGCAAGATTGGTGACCGCATTCTTATTGACGATGGCAAAGTCGGTTTTGACGTTATTGATGTCACCGAAAAGCATGTTGTCCTGCGATGCACCGAAGCCGGTCGTTTGAGCGATAACAAAGGAATTAACCTGCCAAGTGCAGCGGTGAGTGTTCCTGCACTGTCTGAAAAAGATATTGTTGATTTACGCTGGGCTCTTCGCCAAGGCGTCGACATGATCGCCCTGTCGTTTGTACGCAGTGCCGAGGATTATGCCGATGTGAAGCGCATCATGGACGATGAAGGAATCCATATTCCTGTCATTGCAAAAGTTGAAAAGCCGCAGGCTGTCGATAACTTGCAAGAGATTGTCGACACCTTTGACGGAATTATGGTGGCTCGTGGTGACCTCGGTGTCGAGTTACCGCTCGAAATGGTGCCGCTTGTGCAAAAGCGTGCGATCGCTCTTGCGCGGGAAGCGGCAAAGCCCGTCATTGTTGCAACCCAGATGCTTGACTCGATGATCCATATGGCGCGACCTACTCGCGCTGAAGCCAGCGACGTTGCCAACGCAGTACTAGACGGTGCTGATGCACTGATGCTGTCTGGTGAAACCAGCGTGGGCGAACACCCAATTTTGGTTGTAGAAACAATGAGTCGAATTATTGAGCACATTGAAGCAGAAGCGCTCGATCGGCTACCTGCACTTGTCGACCACGACCAGGAAAACACGGCAACGGCATTATGTGCTGCTGCGGTTCGAGTTGCTTCCCAAGTTGGTGCGGTCAGTCTGATTCCGTTTACCGAAACGGGACAGTCAGCTCGCCTGGTTGCGCGTCACCGCAGTGCCACAGATATTTTGGCTTTCACCACCAACCCACGGGTTCGCAATCAATTGTCACTTCTCTGGGGTACCGAAAGTTTCCTCGTGCCACCGGTTATGCATACTGACGACATGGTGGTCCAGGTAGACCGCACATTGCTGGAACTCGATCGCTTTGAAGTGAACGACAGATTGGTCTTCATCGCGGGTGTGCCACCCGGCGTACCAGGAACGACAAATGGTATGCGGGTTCACCGACTCGGTAATGGTGCTAATCCCACCCAATAAGTGTTTCTCGACCTTCGTGTATTAGTATCGGGTTAGTTCACTAAACGCATCCTTTAACACCTGTCCCGTGAGGCAGGAAAGGAGGTAAACGATGACGAACGTAGTTGAACCTGGGCACCGTAATTCCAGAGTCGTTCTTGACGCTGATGATATGGCTCGAGCCCTTACCCGATTAGCTCATGAAGTTGTTGAACGCACGCATGGTGCAACAAACCTGACGTTGATGGGAATTCCGACTCGCGGGGCAGACCTTGCTGCGCGACTCGCACTCAAGATTGAATCCATTCAAGGCTCACCCGTTCCTGTTGGCGCATTAGATGTCACGATGTATCGCGATGATCTGCGATTGCGTCCTGCCCGCGCGCTTTTGCCCACAACAATTCCAGAACATGGAATCGAAGGTCGTTTAGTCGTTCTGGTTGATGACGTGTTGTATTCCGGTCGCACGATTCGAAGTGCCCTTGATGCGCTCAGTGAACATGGTCGGCCGCAAGCTGTCCAGCTCGCAGTACTTGTTGATCGGGGTCATCGTGAGTTACCTATTCGCGCTGACTACGTGGGCAAAAATTTACCCACGTCTAAATCCGAACAGGTAAGCGTTCACGTTCTGGAGCGAGATGGCATTGACCAAGTCACTATTGAGCAATCATCATGAAACACTTACTCAGCGCAGGTGACTTATCGCGTGAACAAGCAATCACGATTCTTGATACCGCAACTCAATTAGCCGCAGCAACGGCGCAAGGCGTTGGCAAACTTCCACCGTTGCGTGGTCGTACAGTTGTGAATTTGTTTTACGAAGATTCCACCCGCACTCGCATTTCATTTGAAGCAGCTGCAAAACGTCTTTCGGCAGACGTCATCAACTTTTCCGCAAAAGGGTCCAGCGTTTCAAAAGGTGAAAGTCTTAAAGACACGGCACTGACACTTGAAGCTATGGGCGCAGATGCAGTTGTCATCAGACATGATGCCAGCGGCGCACCGCACCGACTTGCGAATTCGGGTTGGATTTCGGGTGGAGTTGTTAACGCTGGTGATGGCACTCATGAACATCCCACGCAAGCGCTGCTCGACGCGTATACGCTGCGCAACCATCTTAAAAACAATCAAGGTGACCTTGATGGTGTGAAAGTCGCAATTGTTGGCGATGTTTTGCACAGCAGAGTTGCGCGATCAAATGTTTTGCTCCTTCGCACTCTTGGTGCGCAGGTGCGACTTGTTGCTCCGCCCACTCTTCTACCTATCGGCGTGAATACGTGGGGCGCGGAAGTGTCATACAACCTTGATGAGTCCATCACCGATGTTGATGCCGTCATGATGCTGCGGGTCCAACGCGAGCGAATGAATGCCGCATTTTTTCCAACGGCTCATGAATACAGTTTTCGCTATGGCCTCAACGCCAACCGTATGAAGACTATGCAAGACCACGCCATTGTGATGCACCCTGGTCCGATGAATCGTGGCATGGAAATTTCAGCTGATGTAGCTGACTCGGCTCGTTCAGTAATCGTTGAACAAGTTGCGAATGGCGTCAGTGTGCGCATGGCTGTGCTGTACCTATTACTCGGTGGAACGGAAGGTATCTGATGACGCGTTATGTCATTAAGGGCGGATCTCTATTAGGAGAAAATGTCGCTGACATCGAAATTCACGATGGTTTCATTACGGCAATTGGTCAGAATCTTTCAGGCGATGTTCACGTTGATGCATCGGGCTGTGTTGTCTTGCCCGGACTTGTTGACTTACACACCCACATGCGCGAACCAGGTCGTGAAGACGCAGAAACAGTTCTCAGCGGAAGTCGCGCGGCAGCTAAAGGCGGCTTCACTGCAGTTCATGCGATGGCAAATACAAACCCGGTTGCTGATACTGCTGGTGTTGTTGAGCAAGTGTGGCGACTTGGTCAACAGGCGGGGCTGGTAGATGTCCGTCCAGTTGGCGCCGTAACTGTGGCATTAGCGGGAACCTCGTTGGCGGAACTCGGAGCGATGGCCGACAGTGCTGCTGGAGTTCGAGTGTTTAGTGACGACGGGAAATGCGTGTGGGATGCCTCCTTGATGCGTCGTGCTTTGGAGTACGTCAAGGCTTTTGATGGTGTTATCGCCCAACATGCCCAAGAGCCGAGACTCACTGAAGGCGCACAAATGAACGAAGGCGTCGTCTCAGGCAAACTTGGACTCACAGGTTGGCCAGCAGTTGCTGAGGAAGCGATCATTGCCCGCGATGTGTTACTTGCACATCATGTGGGTTCACGTCTGCACGTGTGTCACCTATCGACCGCAGGAAGTGTTGACATTATCCGTTGGGCAAAAGCTCGCGGAATTAATGTCACAGCAGAAGTAACGCCGCATCATTTGTTTTTCACTGACGACGTTGTGATGTCGTACGATCCAATCTTCAAAGTGAATCCACCGCTGCGCACTCAGGCAGATGTGGAAGCAGTGCGAGCCGGACTTGCTGACGGGACAATCGATATCGTTGCAACAGATCATGCGCCATGGCCATCTGAAGACATAGATTGCGAATGGACTGCTGCTGCTTTTGGTATGACGGGTCTTGAAAGCGCTCTTGCAGTTGTTAATGCCACGATGGTGAAAACAGGTCTTATGTCGTGGGCAAGTGTTGCACAACGTATGTCCGTTGCACCGGCTGCTATTGGACGAGTTCATGATCAAGGACAACCGCTTGTTGTGGGAAGCCCAGCCAACATCGTCGTATTTAATGCCGACATTGAAGCTGTGGTGGAACCTACCGAATCGGTCAGCGCAAGTCGTAATACGCCCTACCGAGGGTTGACTCTTCCAGGCAAAGTCATCGCTACGTTTTATCGTGGTCGCGCGACAGTGCTAGATGGAGAATTAGTATGACCTCAGCAGTGCTGGTACTCGAAGATGGCCAAGTTTTTCCCGGCGAATCGTATGGCGCGATCGGAACCACATTTGGTGAGGCTGTGTTTGCCACAGGCATGACTGGCTACCAAGAAACAATCACAGACCCCTCGTATTGCGGACAAGTTGTTATTCAGACAGCGCCGCATATTGGCAACACTGGGTGGAATACTGATGACAACGAGTCGGAACAAATTTGGGTATCAGGCTACGTTGTGCGCGACCCGGCACGAAGAGTGTCGAACTGGCGTGCCACAACGAGCCTTGATTCTGAACTTGAAGCCCAAGGTGTTGTGGGCATTAGTGGCATCGATACTCGTGCACTCACTCGACATCTTCGTGAACATGGTGCAATGCGCGTCGGCATTTTCAGCGGCGCAGCTGCTGGGTTGTCGGTTGATAAATTAATTGATGCGGTTCGCGCAGTGCCCGACATGTTAGGCGCAAGTTTCTCAGACACTGTCTCAACAAAAGAAACGTACGTTGTTCCTGCAGTTGGAGAGAAGCGGTTTCAAGTTGCCGCGCTTGATTTAGGTATTAAAACCATGACGCCGTTTTTGATGGCGCAACGTGGAATTGAAGTACACGTTGTTCCGTCAACTATTTCGATTGACGATTTTCTGCAGGCTGGTCCCGATGGGGTATTCGTATCCAATGGACCTGGCGATCCAGCAACAGCGCTTCATGCAATCGAACTTGTGAAAGCCGCGCTTACCGCGAAGCGACCATTCTTTGGAATCTGCTTTGGTAATCAAATTTTGGGTCGAGCACTTGGGTTTGGTACATACAAACTGCGGTACGGACATCGAGGTATTAATCAACCAGTGATGGACCTAACGACCGGAAAAGTGGAAGTGACTGCTCATAACCATGGCTTTGCTGTGGATGCTCCGCGCGACCGAGATAGTGAAACCCCGTTCGGTCGGGTGCGCGTAAGTCACGTGTGCCTTAATGATGATGTTGTTGAAGGACTCGAATGTCTTGATGTCCCAGCATTCAGTGTTCAGTACCACCCAGAAGCAGCCGCTGGTCCGCACGATTCGGCTTACTTGTTTGATCGGTTCATTGAAGTCATGGAGGGCACCCGCTAATGCCACGTCGTAGCGACATTAAGTCGGTCATGGTTATTGGCTCTGGCCCAATTGTGATTGGACAAGCCTGTGAGTTCGACTACTCAGGCACTCAAGCGTGTCGAGTACTCAAGGCTGAAGGTCTTCGAGTGATTTTGGTGAATAGTAATCCTGCGACCATCATGACTGATCCGGAATTTGCGGATGCTACCTACATTGAGCCGATTACTCCGGAAATTGTTGCCAGCATTATTGAGCGTGAACGTCCTGATGCATTGTTGCCAACGTTGGGCGGTCAGACTGCTCTCAATACAGCTATGTCTCTTCATCACAACGGAGTGCTAAAGAAATTCAACGTTGAACTTATTGGTGCAAATGTCCAAGCAATTGAACGCGGAGAAAACCGCGAAATGTTCCGCACAATCGTTGCCGACATTGGTGCCGAGAGTGCACGCTCACATGTTTGCCATTCGATGGACGATTGTCTCGAGGGTGTTAAAGACTTGGGATACCCAGTTGTTGTGCGTCCATCTTTCACGATGGGTGGTGCCGGTTCGGGTATTGCATACAACGAATCCGATCTCATTCGAATCGCAGGCGCTGGTTTGCAAGCAAGTCCAACAACTGAAGTTTTACTAGAAGAATCCATCATTGGATGGAAAGAGTACGAACTCGAACTTATGCGCGATCATAAGGACAACGTTGTGGTCGTGTGCACAATCGAGAACCTTGATCCGATGGGTGTACATACTGGCGACTCAATTACAGTCGCACCGTCGCTTACTCTGACCGATCGCGAATTTCAAAAGCTTCGTGACTTAGGTATTGCAATTATTCGTGCTGTCGGTGTGGATACAGGTGGCTGCAATATTCAGTTTGCTGTTAATCCGCAGGATGGTCGCATCATTGTGATTGAGATGAATCCTCGGGTGTCGCGTTCCTCGGCATTAGCAAGTAAAGCCACAGGATTTCCTATTGCCAAAATTGCTGCACGTTTAGCAATTGGCTACACACTTGACGAGATACCGAATGACATTACAAAGGAGACTCCGGCCTCTTTTGAACCGACACTCGACTACGTCGTGACTAAGGTGCCGCGTTTTGCGTTCGAAAAATTCCCAGGTGCTGACCCGACACTGACAACAACGATGAAGTCAGTCGGTGAGGCAATGGCCATCGGACGAAACTTCACCGAGAGTCTGCACAAAGCTTTGCGTTCTATTGAACGCAAAGAGGCAGTCTTCAACTGGGCATCAAAGCCACAAGACATTGATATTCCAGCGCTTTTGGCAACAATGGCTGTCCCACATGATGGCCGCCTCAATCAAGTGCAACAAGCGTTGTGGGCAGGTGCCACACTCGACCAAGTTTTTGAAGCAACAAAAATTGATCCATGGTTTTTAGACCAGATCATGTTGCTGGGTGACGTGGCACGCGATCTGGCCGCAGCAGCGACACTAACTCGCGAGGTATTGTTCGCAGCTAAACGTCACGGGTTTTCTGACGCGCAGATTGCCGCAATTCGCGGCGTGAGCGAAGCAGAAGTACGCGGCATTCGGCACACACTTGACGTGCGACCTGTGTACAAAACCGTAGATACCTGTGCTGCAGAATTTGCGGCAACGACCCCATATCACTATTCAACCTATGACACAGAGACTGAAGTTTCTCCACGCGAAAGACCAGCGGTCATTATTTTGGGTTCGGGTCCAAATCGCATTGGCCAGGGAATTGAGTTTGATTATTCGTGCGTGCATGCATCTTTGACATTGCGTGAACGTGGCTTCGACACCATCATGGTGAATTGCAATCCGGAAACTGTGTCCACTGATTACGACACTTCAAGCCGCCTGTACTTTGAGCCACTGACTCTAGAGGACGTGCTCGAAGTCATTCATGCAGAAACTCTTGCAGGACCAGTTGTTGGCGTGATTACTCAACTTGGTGGACAAACTCCACTTGGACTTGCTGCTGGTTTGAAAGCTGCAGGCGTCACGTTGCTAGGAACAACGCCGGAAGCTATTGACCTTGCTGAAGAGCGTGGAGCTTTTGGTCGGGTATTAGATGAAGCAGGCTTACGTTCGCCAGAACATGGCATGGCAACCTCATTTGAAGATGCACAAGCGATTGCGGACCGAATTGGTTACCCAGTTTTAGTGCGACCTTCGTATGTGCTCGGTGGTCGTGGCATGGAAATTGTCTATGACGAATCCATGTTGTCTGATTACTTAACGCGAGCAGCGCAAGTTAATCCTGAACACCCGGTATTAGTTGATCGCTTCCTCGATGATGCAATTGAAATCGATGTGGACGCTTTATTCGACGGGACTGATTTGTATCTCGGCGGAGTAATGGAACACATTGAAGAAGCGGGTATTCACTCGGGCGACTCTGCATGTGCACTTCCTCCTTACACACTCACTCCAGAACAGATCATTACTATTCGCGAAGCGACCGAAAAGATTGCTCGTGGAGTCGGAGTGCAAGGTTTACTCAATGTGCAATACGCACTTGCCGACGGTGATTTGTATGTGCTCGAAGCAAACCCCCGTGCTTCACGCACTGTGCCGTTTGTTTCGAAAGCAACGGGCATTTCGTTAGCGAAAGCTGCGGCTCGAATTGCAGTCGGCGATTCGATTGCATCACTTCGCGCTGATGGATTCCTTCGTGCAATAGGTGATGGGGCAGACTCACCACAGGGTGCACCCGTAAGCGTTAAAGAAGCTGTCTTACCTTTTGGGCGATTCCATGGAGTGGACACTGTACTTGGCCCAGAAATGAAATCAACGGGCGAAGTCATGGGTATTGACCGCGACTTTGGAACGGCTTTCGCTAAGTCGCAACTTGCTGCCTACCGTGATGGGTTACCTACCTCCGGGTCAATCTTCGTCTCGGTTGCTGATCGCGATAAAGCACAAGTAGTCGATCCAATACGTCGACTCAAAGATCTTGGCTTCATTGTTTATGCCACGGGTGGTACTGCTAAATACCTCGCCGAGCATGGTGTTGCTACAAGTCCAATACGCAAGCAACACGAAGGTTCATCTGATGGTGTTCCGACGACAGTGGAAGCAATCATGAATGGTGACATTGATTTGGTGGTTAACACTCCATACGGAACTGGTGCGCGACGCGATGGCTATGAAATCCGGTTAGCCGCCGTACTCATGGGTACCGCGTCAATCACAACGATTCAGGGTTTATCAGCTGCAGTGGCAGGTATTGAATCATTGCGTCGTGAAGCCCTCACGGTTAAACCCATTCAAGAGCATGTTGCCGAACTCAACGCATTGTTGGCTTCATTATGACCAATGCACAGCAAGTCACAAGCGAAATTCTTTCAATTGAACCAGTGGGTAGTTATTACCACGTGGTTTTTTCGGCACCGTCAATTGCAGAATTTGTTGAACCAGGACATTTCGTCGCTGTTGCTGTTGGCGGAGTCGGGAGTGCGATGTTGTTGCGTCGGGCATTTTCCATTCACCGCGCAACACCTGGTCACTCAATCGAAGTAATTTTCGCAGCGCATGGTCAAGGCACAGAGTGGCTTTCGACAACTCGTCGTGGCGATCTAATCGACATAGTGGCTCCACTGGGCACGCCATTCGCATTACCCAATCAGCCAATTGGCGCAGTGCTTGTAGCTGGTGGATATGGCGCAGCTCCAATGGGCATGTTGGCGCAAGCCCTACGTGAGCGTGGGTGCGAGGTTGAAGTAATTTTGGGTGCGGCTACCGAAACAAAATTATTTGGTGTCCTTGACCTCGCTCGTGATGCAGATTCAGTAACGGTGACAACAGATGATGGATCTTCGGGCTTACGAGGTCGCGTAACTGATGCCCTTCCGAATGCAATCGAGCGAATCAACGCAAAGGTTGTGTACGCATGCGGACCTATGGCAATGCTGAAGGCAGTAGCTCGTGTTGCTTCGGAACATGGTGCATTTAGTCAATGCGCAGTCGAAGAGTCCATGGCGTGTGGGATTGGCGTATGTATGACATGCGTGCTTCCTGTAATTGGTGATGATGGCGTCACACGCATGGTGCGTTCATGTGTTGAGGGTCCAGTTTTTCGCGGTGATCGTGTGCGTTGGGATGATGTGCACACAGTTCCCAGCGACGTGTTCGGTGCGCCCGTGGTTGGAGGTCATTAATGTCAGTTGACTTATCGACGTCACTTGGCTCGCTGCACCTGAAAGCGCCAACACTAACTGCCTCTGGATGTGCAGCTGCCGGTCGCGAACTTGCCCAATTCGGCGACGTCGCAACACTCGGTGCTGTTGTGACAAAAAGCATCATGCTTCAACCCCGCTCGGGTCGAGCAACACCACGTATGGCAGAAACCCCAAGCGGAATGTTGAATTCAATTGGCCTGCAGGGTCCAGGCGTTGAAGCATTCATTGAGAAAGATTTGTCGTGGCTGAGCCAAAATGGTGTCACAACCGTGGTGTCTATCGCAGGTGAAACGACAGCAGAATTTGCCGAGCTAGCGGCTCGGCTGAGCAATGTCCCTGGAATTGCTGCACTTGAAGTAAATATTTCCTGTCCGAATGTTGAAAGTCGCGGACAAGTTTTTGCCTGCGATCCATATGCTGCTGCCGATGTCATTGCTGCAGTGCGCCGGGAATGGACTTCGGATGCTCCAGTCTTAGCGAAGTTATCGCCTGATGTTACGGACATTGTGTCAATAGCTCATAGTGTGCGTGAAGCTGGTGTTGACGGAGTCTCGATGATTAACACATTGCTCGGCATGGTGATTGATGTTGATCGCATGAAGCCGTTACTCGGTGGACGCACTGGCGGCTTATCGGGACCTGCAATTCGACCCGTAGCGGTACGCGCTGTGTATCAAGTTCACGCTGCGCTTCCAGACTTGCCCATTCTGGGCATGGGCGGAATTCGCACCGGTCATGATGCACTCGAATTTTTTGCTGCAGGTGCAAGCGCTGTCAGTATTGGAACAGTCGTTTTCGGAGATCCACGCGCACCGTGGCGGGTAGCTGAAGAATTATCTTCCGAGTTAGCGTCACGCGGCTATTCAGCTGTGCGTGATGTTATTGGACTTGCACACAGATAGGTATATGACATGACTAAAGCACCCATTGCAGTGGCATTAGATGCACCATCGTTAGAAGTTGCACGTGTGTGGGCATCGCAGGTTGGTCCGCATGTGCAAGTTGTGAAAGTTGGCTTAGAAGTATTTCTACGCGACGGACACCAAGCAGTGCACGTAGCTCGCGAGGCATCAGGCTGCGACATTTTCCTTGATGTGAAGCTTCATGATATTCCAGCAACCATTGCAGGAGCTGCCCGTAGTGTTGCATCTCTTGCTCCAAAGTTTCTAACGGTTCATGCCAGTGGTGGTGCAGACATGGTCAAGGCAGCAGTTGATGCGTTGCCGGATACATTCATCACGGCAGTGACCGTTTTAACGTCACTTAATCAAGCGCAGTTGACTGCCATGAGGTGGTCGGGGTCTGCGCAAGAAATCGTTGCGACGCTTGCTCAACAATCTGTTGCCGCTGGTGCTCGAGCGATTGTGTGCTCTCCACAAGAAGTTGCTGCTGTGCGTGACGCAGTTGGACCGGACATAGTGCTCATTACTCCCGGAGTTCGTCCGGTCGGTGCTGATGCGGGAGATCAACAACGCATCGCCACACCACAACAGGCGATTGCGGACGGCGCGAACTTACTTGTTATTGGTCGACCTATAACTGGCGCAGAAAATATCGGACTTGCTGCTGCTCAGATTGCAGCATCACTTCTCTAATACCTACCCGTGCACATTCTTACGTGGAGTACCATCAACACCATGGCTGTTCCTGTATTGACTCACGATCAAAGAGTCGCTGCCTCAGCAAAAGCAGTTCATATCCGCACGAAGCGTGCCGAGGTGAAACGCCAACTAAAAGATTCAGTAATTTCTTGGCGTGAGTTACTTGCTGTGGCCGATGTCGATGACATTGTGGCAGGAATGAAAGTTGTATCGGCGTTGGAATCATTGCCTGGGATTGGTCGTATTAAGGCAGCTGCAATTATGGAAAAATGCGGCGTAGCTACGTCTCGTCGTTTGCGAGGACTTGGTCCTCATCAAGTGGCTGCACTGTGCTCAGTGCTTGATAGTCGAGTTCGTTAATGGCTCATCTCGTCGTGTTGTCAGGTCCAAGTGGAGTTGGCAAGAGCGCAATCATTTCTGAGATTCTGAACGAGTTGCCTGATACCTGGCTGTCTGTTTCGGCAACAACTCGCACACCGCGGCCTGGTGAAGTTGACGGTGTCAATTATTTTTTTCGCTCCCAGCAAGAATTTGATGATCTCATTACCCACGGCGAATTACTGGAATGGGCGCAATTTGCTGGCAACCGATATGGCACACCGCGACGTGCTGTACAAGAACGCCTTGACGCGGGAATCCCCGTTTTACTGGAAATTGAAGTGCAAGGCGCTATGCAGGTTCGGGCCGCAATGCCCGAGGCAATCCTGGTTTTCCTCAAACCGCCATCGTGGGAGGAGCTGGAATCCCGCTTAGTTGGGCGGGGAACCGAAACTCCGGAGCAAGTGGCAATCCGGTTGGAAACTGCCCGAAGTGAGCTTGAATCCGTTGATTTCTTTGACCATGTGGTCGTCAATGACGATGTCAGCCGAGCCGCTTTAGAGTTGGTATCATATCTAAGTTAGTTCAATTGACATCGAGGAGTTTACACGTGGCCCAAGTAGCCCCTGAGGGAATCACCAATCCACCGATTGACGAATTGCTCGATATCGCAGATTCCAAGTACGCATTAGTTATTTACGCCGCCAAGCGCGCTCGTCAGATTAATGCTTACTACTCACAACTCAGTGAAGGTCTTTTGGAATACGTTGGACCACTTGTTGAGTCAGGTGCGCAAGAAAAGGCACTGTCCATTGCATTGCGCGAAATCAGCCAAGGCAAGCTCACTCTCGAACCTGAAATCGTCGCTTAGTCGTGACCAGTAAGTCCCTCAACATCGTTCTCGGTGTTGGTGGCGGGATTGCGGCCTACAAAGTCGCATCCCTCGTTCGTTTACTTAAAGAATCCGGCAATGATGTTCGGGTTGTACCAACTCCATCGGCGCTTAAATTTGTTGGCACTGCCACATGGGAAGCGCTTTCTGGAAATCCAGTTGTTTCGCAAGTGTGGGACAATGTTGCAGAGGTTCCACATGTGTCCATCGGAAAAAATGCTGACCTTGTAATTGTTGCTCCTGCCACAGCTGACTTAATGTCACGCGCTGCTCATGGCGCTGCAAATGACCTTTTAACAAATGTTTTGTTAACTGCGACGTGCCCAATTGTGTATGCACCTGCAATGCACACTGAGATGTGGCAAAACCCAGCAACGCAAAAAAATGTGTCAACACTTCGGGCACATGGCAATGTTGTTTTAGAACCTGCGGTCGGTCGCCTTACTGGTTCAGATTCGGGACCAGGTCGCATGCTTGAGCCCGAAGAGATTGTGGCTGCGGCGTTGGCTCTGGTGTCGGCGCAAATTCGAGATCTTGTTGGTCGACAGATTGTGATTACTGCAGGTGGAACGCGCGAAAATTTAGACCCTGTCCGATTCATTGGCAATCGTTCAAGTGGAAAACAGGGCATTGCGCTTGCACTCGCGGCTCGAGATCGAGGCGCCGATGTCACGTTGATTTGTGCAAATGTCACTGCGCAAATCCCATCTGGCATTAAGACAGTGTTTGTTGAATCCGGAGCTGAGTTGAAAAACGCAGTAGATGCAATTGCTTCACAATCTGATGTTGTTGTGATGACTGCTGCGGTTGCAGATTTTGCACCTGCGCATGTCAGTGACACGAAAATTAAAAAAGCAGATGATGGCTCTGCCCCGACCATTGAATTGGTGCGGACACCAGATATTTTGGCTTCTCTTGTTGCCGAAAGAAAACCAGGTCAGTTCATTGTTGGGTTCGCAGCTGAAACGGGCGACTCGCAAGCTTCCGTTCTCGAACATGGACGTGCAAAGCTTGCTCGTAAAGGATGCGATGCGCTAGTCGTTAACGATGTCACAGGCAATCACGCGTTTGGGTCAGACGACAACGAAGTGACAATTTTGCTCAAAGACGACGCTCGCGAAGTTCATATACCCCGAGCGTCTAAGTCAGATATTGCCCATGCACTGTGGGATCTCGTTGCCCCAGCGCTTAGCTAAAAGGCCACTAACCGCTAAGATTTAGTCGTCTTCCCGTATCGTTTTGTCGCTATTGTCTAGAAAAAGGGTTATGTGAATGTCTGGTCGTTTGTTCACGTCTGAATCTGTCACCGAAGGTCACCCAGACAAAATGGCTGATCAAATCTCTGATGCAATTTTGGACGACTTACTGAGCCAAGATCCTAAGAGTCGCGTAGCTGTCGAAACAATGCTGACAACAGGTCAGGTCCACGTCGCTGGTGAAGTGACCACAGAAGGCTTCGCCGACGTCATGGGAATTGTGCGTGAGGTTGTTAATTCAATTGGCTATGACTCGTCTGAAAAAGGATTCGACGGAAATTCGTGTGGCGTTTCAGTATCAATCGGCACCCAGTCGCCAGACATCGCACAAGGTGTTAACGATGCATTTGAAGAACGAGTCAGTGGCTCCGAAGATCCACTAGATCGTCAAGGCGCTGGTGACCAAGGTTTGATGTTCGGCTACGCATGCAATGACACACCAGAACTCATGCCGCTACCCATCACAATTGCTCATCGTCTCGCTGAACAACTCACGATGGTGCGCAAAACCGGTGTTATGCCATACCTGCGACCAGACGGAAAAACCCAAGTCACAATCGAGTACGACGGAGATCGCGCGGTCCGACTCGACACTGTTGTTGTTTCTTCCCAACATTCCGATGATGTTGATTTGGATAAGCAACTTGCACCTGAAATTCGCAAGCATGTTGTTGAGCCAGTTCTCGCGAAGTTTGATTTATCGGCTGAAGAATTCACGTTGCTTGTGAATCCAACTGGAAAGTTTGTTGTTGGTGGACCTATGGGCGACGCAGGTCTTACTGGGCGCAAAATCATTGTTGATACTTACGGCGGCATGGCTCGCCACGGTGGTGGTGCATTCTCAGGTAAAGATCCATCCAAGGTTGATCGTTCTGCTGCATACGCGATGCGTTGGGTTGCTAAGAATGTTGTTGCCGCAGGTCTTGCAACTCGCTGTGAAGTTCAAGTCGCTTATGCGATTGGCAAAGCGCATCCGGTTGGTGTTTTCGTTGAAACATTCGGTACGGGAACTGTGTCTGATGAAAAAATTCAGCAAGCAATCCACAAAGTTTTTGATCTTCGTCCGGCCGCGATTATTGCTGACCTGCAGTTACTGAACACTTCAGTCACGAAGTATCGTCCAACGGCTGCTTACGGTCACTTTGGCCGACCAGGTTTTACGTGGGAAAACACCGACCGGGCTGACTCACTAGCTGCTTCGATTTAGTTATGTGCGGATAAAACAAACGTTGTGAGCGCCGACCAATTGTCTTTGGTTCCTGGTCGCGCTAAGCGCGTCAGGTCCGCGGTCCCGCTTGCTGAAATAAATCCCGTCGTTAGTGTGATTATCGACAGTCCGTTACCACACTTGGATCGACTATTTGATTACGCTGTGCCAGCGTCAATGTCCAACGATGTGGTTCCTGGTGTGCGAGTTCGAGTTCGTTTTTCGGGAAAACTTACCGATGCTTGGGTTGTTACTCGACAAGCGACGTCAGATCACACAGGCGCCTTGATGCCATTGGCGTCGTTAATTTCTGCTGAGCCTGTGCTTGATGCGCAGTTATTGAGTTTGGTGCGTGACATATCTCTGCGTAATGCCGGAGTGGTGTCTGATGTGCTGCGTAGTGCGATTCCTAATCGGCATGCCAGAGCAGAAGCCACGCTCATTCCCGAAAGTGACGATGTCGAGGAATCAGATATTGCTGTGTGGGCGCAATACTCCGGAGGCGAAGCGCTTATCAAACGCACATGCTCAGGTGAATCGCCACGTGCAATTGTGACGACAGGAAATGATGACCCTGCATTGTTGATTGCGAAATTTGCTCAGGTTGTTGCAAGTAGTAAACGCGATGTGATTGTGGTTGCCCCTGATCGCACTGCGGTGGAAAGAGTAGTGCGCCAGTTAGCAGCTTTGAATGTTCCACCGTCAACTATTGCTACGTTGTTGGCAGATGATGGACCTGAAAAAAGATATCGCAACTATGTGCATGCCTTGCGTGGACAAGCCAGAATCGTTGTAGGTACCCGCTCTGCAGTATTCGCTCCTGCATCTCGTTTAGCAAGTGTCGTGGTGTGGGATGACTGGAGCGAGTCCCTGGTTGATCCCCAAGCGCCTTATTGGAATGCTCGCGACGTTGCCGTTCTGCGAAGTCAAACACAAAACTGCGGACTTGTTGTCATTGGACCGTCAATTAGTACAGAGTCTGCCGCACTGATTCCGTGGGCTGTGCATGTATCAAAACCACGCGAGGTTATTCGCAAGACCCTGGCTCACGTACGTTGTGCTCTCGATGATGTGTATCGAGATCGTGATGTCTCGGGACCACTGGCCCGAATTCCTGGCATTGCCTTACAAACTATTAAGCGCGCACTAGCGGATGGACCAGTTGCCGTGCTCGTTGCCCGCGCAGGCTATCAACCTCGATTGTTGTGTGACTACTGTCGTCTTCCGGCTGTGTGTTCACTGTGTGCTGGACCACTGATGCGGACTCAACGATCGAGTGCACCAACGTGTTTTCATTGCGGACAGCAAGACGCGAATTGGTCATGTGCACAATGTCGCGGAACAAATACTCGTGCCACAGCTGTGGGAAGCGAACGCACCTCTGAAGAATTAGGTCGTGCATTTCCTGGTATTCCTGTGCGCACATCATCAGGCGATCACATTGTGCGGGAAGTTGATCAAAGGCCAGCGATTGTTGTAGCGACGCCAGGTGCTCTGCCAGTCGCTACACATGGATACTCGGCGGCAATACTTCTCGACGGCAACGTCATGCTGTCACGACCCGACTTGCGTGCAGCCGAAGACACTTTCGCAAAGTGGTGCGAAGTAACATCGCAGGTGCGCTCAGGTGGCGAAGTGATTGTCGTGGCTGACCCAGATCAATCCGCAGTTCAAGCACTCATACGTCATGACCCACTCGGCTTTGCAACTCGTGAACTCGAAGTGCGCAAGGACGTCGCACTTCCACCGGCAGTGCGACTTGCAGTGCTCACGGGAACGCAGTCTGACATTGACGATTTGCTCGAGATTGCACACTTGCCAGACGGAACAATCAAGCGAGGTCCGGTGCCTGTAGGTCAAGGTGAGCTTCGACTATTGCTTTCGATTGAACGTGCCCGTGGAGTCGAATTGTCCACGGCGCTCAAAGATGCAACTGCTATTCGGTCGGCCCGACACAAGGGTAAGCCCGTGAACATCAAGATTGACCCGCATCACATTTAGTGTCGCTTAGACTAAGGACTCGTAAGCGCAGTTCATTGGAGACCACAGTGCCCGTCAAAGACATTCGATTATTCGGAGATCCCGTACTCACCACGCCTGCGCTCGAGGTGACGGTATTTGATAAGGAACTTCGCCAACTTGTGGCCGACCTCACCACCACAATGCAAGACGCTCCAGGTGCGGGGCTTGCAGCGCCACAAATTGGTGTGTCGCTTCGGGTATTTACCTATGACGTAGACGGAGTTGTCGGTCACTTAATTAATCCCAGTTTGGATTTGTCTGAAGAATTACAAGATGGTCTTGAAGGATGTTTATCTGTTCCGGACTTGTCATTTGAATGTAAGCGCGCAATGCACGTTATTGCTAAAGGCATGAACATGTATGGCGAGCCAGTTGTCATTTCAGGAAGTGAGCTGCTTGCTCGTTGTGTCCAGCATGAAACTGATCATCTTGATGGCATTGTTTTTATCGATCGTCTTGATCCCCAAACTCGCAAAGATGCTATGAAAGCAATTCGCGAATCTGACTGGTTCTCACTAGATACTCAAGTGAAAGTCAGTCCACATCCATTTTCGCCAGGTTTCATGTAATCGTGCGTATCGCATTTGCAGGCACGCCAGAATCAGCGGTCGCTCCATTTTTGGCACTCGCTGCCTCGCACCACGAAATCAGTTTCGCCATCACCCGTCCAGATGCAAAGAGCGGACGCGGGCGTGAGTTAAAAGAGTCCGCCATAGCCGTGGCTGCTCACAATCACGGCATTGAGGTTCTCAAGCCTGCGACATTGTCCGAGATAGCTGATCGATTAAGTGATGTCGACCTAGTTGTTGTTGTGGCGTATGGCGCATTGATTCCTGAGTCACTTTTGTCGGTTCCAAAACACGGGTGGATCAATGTGCATTATTCATTGCTTCCGACCTGGCGGGGAGCGGCGCCAGTTCAGCACGCCATCATGCACGGAGATGACGTCACAGGTGTCTCGATTTTTCAAATAGATCGGAGCCTCGACACTGGACCGGTCTATGCGACTGTCACGACTTCGTTGTCACCGACAATTACGGCAACTCAAGTGTTGGAATTGTTGAATGAAATGGCCAGTGTTTTAGTGGTGCAAGTTATAGACGCTCTCGAAGCTGGAAAAATTCATGCCCTTGCACAAAGTTCTGTTGACGTTTCTTATGCACCAAAAATTTCCACGAGTGATGCTCGAATCGATTGGACCATACCTGCGCTGGCCGTCAGTCGTCGCATTCGCGCAGTAACGGATGCTCCCGGGGCATGGTCGATGCTCGGCGAGGAACGTCTGAAAATTGCACCAGTGCTTATGCGCACAGATGTCACTGATTTAGCACCAGGACACATTACGGTGCGTGACTCAGAGGTACTTGTTGGAACAGGAACTCACGCAGTGCAACTTACCAATATTCAGCGAGCTGGAAAAACTTTTGTTCCAGCACATTCCCAAGCGACACTTTTTTCATCTGTCTCGATGTTCACTTAGCAAATGATTGGTATCAGTGAGTAATTCAATTAATGCACGACGCGTCGCATGGGATGTAATAAATGCTGTTCATGCAAAAGATGCCTATTCGAATTTGATTTTGCCAAGAGCAATCTCCGATGCTGGCCTTGATTCTCGCGATGCCGGACTAGCAACTGAACTGACATATGGAACATTGCGTCGACAAGGAAGTCTCGACACGGTAATTGCTGCATGTGCAGCGCGAGATGACATTGACCAAGGAGTGCTCGACGTCTTGCGCATCGGTGCTTACCAAATGCTTTTTATGCGAGTCCCCAGCCATGCTGCTGTTGATGAGTCCGTCACGTTAGCTAAGACGGTTGCAAGTCATGGCGCCGCGAAATTTGTGAATGCTGTGTTGCGTCGTGTCAGCGAACGTGATTGGGATGAATGGTTGACCCTTCTCAGTGAGCCAATGAGCGCCGTTGATAAGTTGGCATTTGAATACTCATATCCAGTCTGGGTTATTCGGGCACTGGCAGATGCTTATTCGCTAGATGCACAGTCGATTGTCCCTGTGCTTGCCGCGGGAAATGAGCCTGCGCTTATTTCAGTTGTTGCGCGACCTGGGCAAAGCACAATTGACGATGTCATGAGCATTTCTGGTGTCACACCCGGTCGCTGGTCACCACTCGCTGGCACATTAGAGCGATCAACTCGACCAGGTGACATCGAAGCGATTCGATTAGGTCACATCGGAGTTCAAGACGAAGGTAGCCAACTCGTGGCCCTTGCTGTTGCTCAAGTACCCGTTGCTGGATCGCAGTCGCATTGGCTTGACATGTGTGCAGGACCAGGAGGCAAGGCGGCCATTCTCGCGGGCTTTGCAGATGTTGCAGGCGTTCGATTCACTGCCTTGGAACCAATCCAAACGCGTGCCGAGTTAGTTGCAAATTCATTACGTGATGCACCTGGGCAACATGAGGTACTCACGATGGATGCTCGCACGTATTCGACATCAGATTTATGCGACCGGATTCTTATTGATGCACCGTGTACGGGACTGGGTGCATTGCGTCGACGTCCAGAAGCTCGCTGGCGTCGTACTCCATCTGACATTCCGGTACTTACTGCCTTGCAAAAAGAACTGTTAGAACATGCCAGTTCATTGGTGCGCATTGGGGGAATTATTGGGTACGCCACGTGTTCGCCACATCTTGCCGAGACGGATGCGATTGTCTCGGGTTTCCTGCGTAATCACTCTGAATTTTCGGAAGTCGAACTATCTACTGTCCTTCCACAGCTCGAACTTCCCGAAGGCAGCACTCGATTGCGGTTGCGGCCCGATGTCCACGGAACCGATGGCATGTTCCTAGCTATTTTGCGCCGAAACGACGAAGGCTAGGCTGGCACCATGGGATTGCGGATTTCGCCAAGCATCTTGTCAGCCGACTTCGGCCATTTAGTTGACGAGTGCGAGCGCGTGTCTGGCGCGGCTGATTGGCTCCATGTGGATGTCATGGACAATCATTTTGTACCCAACTTAACGCTGGGACTTCCAATTGTGGAATCGCTCATTGCACAAGTAACCACACCTATTGATTGTCACTTAATGATTAGTGATGCAGATCGATGGGCGCCTGGTTATGCCGAAGCAGGCGCTGCCAGTGTGACGTTTCACGTCGAAGCGGCGGCAAACCCGCGACAAGTAGCGCGAGATATTCGTGCAGCTGGTGCGCGTGCAGGAATGGCTATTAAGCCAGGCACAAGAATTGAAGAGTACATCGATGTTATTGATGAGCTCGACATGGTGTTGATTATGACGGTGGAACCCGGGTTTGGCGGTCAATCATTTATGTCTGACCAGTTAGCAAAAGTTCGTACATTGCGTGAAGTCATCAAAAACAAAGATCTCGATGTCTGGATTCAGGTTGATGGTGGAGTCTCTGTGAAAACAATCGAGCAGTGTGCCGATGCTGGAGCTGACACTTTCGTAGCTGGTAGCGCCGTGTACAACACACAAGATCCTGTCGCTGCGATTGCGCAACTGCGCACACTTGCTGAAACTGCGTCCGATTCTTCTTGGTGGTGTAAGTGAGTGACATCGACTTGATGCAGCTCGCGTTAGATCAAGCTCGTCACAGTGATTTGGTGCGCGATAAGAATCCGCGAGTAGGTGCAGTCGTAGTCGATGCACATGGTCAGATTGTTGGCCAGGGTTTTCATCACGGCTCTGGTACTGCTCATGCTGAAGTCGTTGCGCTCGGTCTTGCTGGTGATCGTGCCGTTGGCTCAACTATCTATTCGACGCTTGAACCATGTAATGCAACAGGTCGTCAAGGTCCTTGCGTTGATGCGATTATTCAATCAGGTGTAACTCGTGTTGTGTTTGGGCAATCTGATCCCAACCCTGTGATGGCAGGTGGCGCGGAATCCTTGCATCGCGCGGGGATTGAGGTAACCAGCGGAGTGCTCGCTGAACAATCACGAGAACTAAATGAGTCGTGGACATTTGCTCAGATCAATCAACGACCTTGGATTGTGTGGAAGACCGCAACCACGTTAGACGGATTTATTGCAGCTGCAGACGGTACGAGCAAGTGGATAACTGGTGAGTCGTCGCGGGCAATGGTGCAGGAACTTCGCAAAGGTGTCGGAGCTATCGTGACTGGAACTGGAACAGTCCTTGCAGATAATCCACAACTGACAATTCGCGACAGCGATGAACAACCGATGCGCTTTGTGATTGGGAAACGTGAAATCCCATCAGACTTTCACCTGGCATCACATGCAATTCAACTTAATGGCGAAATTGACCAAGCCATGCAGACAATCTGGCAGGATCACGGAGTTCACAAAGTTCTTGTTGAAGCCGGTAGTGGTCTGTCGACGTCATTGTGGCGAGCTGGACTTGTTGATGAGGGCTACTGGTTTCAAGCACCTGTTATCGCAGGGTCAGGAATACCTGCAATCGGGGACTTTGGAGTAACAACTCTGAATGAAACAGTTCGGATTTCCAATCCACGCGTTGAGCGTGTTGGATTAGACCTATTAATCCACTTTCGTACCAGAGGCGAGTAAATGTTCACAGGCATAGTTGAAGAACTGGGATCTGTGGCAACTATTTCCCACTTGGTCGATGACTCGGTGCGAATTACTATCAACGCATCGGTTGTGCTTGATGGCAGCGATTTAGGTGACTCGATTGCAGTCAATGGCGTATGTCTGACTGTGACACAGCGAGACTCACATACTTTTTCTGCAGATGTCATGAAGGAAACACTGAGTATGACCACAATCGGTTCGTTACAAACCGATTCACCAGTCAACCTAGAGCGACCAGTTACGTTGGCAACGCGTTTAGGCGGACACATTGTTCAGGGGCATGTCGATGGTGTTGGCCGCATAATTTCGCGAGAACATTCGCGGAACTGGGATGTTGTCACAATCGAACCGCCACAACACCTACTTAAGTACATTGTCCACAAGGGCAGCATCACTGTCGATGGCACCTCGTTAACAATTTCCGCAGTTACGGACACCACGTTTAGTGTTTCCTTGATACCAGTCACTTTGGCGAACACCACGTTAGGCGTGCGCGCCATTGGCGATAGCGTGAACCTAGAAGTAGACATGCTTGCAAAATATGTAGAGAAATTGGTGGGGGCTAGCTCGTGACTGCACTTGATGCCGTTGAAGATGCCATTGCCGCAATCCGCGCCGGCAAAGCTGTCGTTGTTGTGGATGACGAAGATCGTGAAAACGAAGGCGATTTAATTTTTGCTGCGTCAAAAGCAACTCCTGAAGTATGCGGCTTCATGATTCGACACACATCCGGTGTTATTTGTGTATCTATGGAAGGCCCAGTCCTTGACCGACTTGGTCTACCCCCGATGACATACGTCAACGAGGACCGCAAGGGCACTGCATATGCGGTTAGCGTTGATGCTCGACATGGCGTGGACACAGGAATTAGCGCTGCAGATCGTGCCCACACAATCAAAGTTTTGTGTGATTCAGCAACAGAACCTTGGGACTTAACTAGGCCGGGTCACGTATTCCCACTTCGTGCTATGCCAGGTGGCGTTTTGCGCCGACCAGGTCATACGGAGGCATCGGTTGATTTGGCACGGCTTGCGGGCTTAACACCAGCAGGCGCAATTGCCGAAGTTGTTCATGATGATGGTTCCATGATGCGCGCACCTGCTTTGCGGGAGTTTGCTAACGAACATGGTCTCGTGATGATTTCGATTGCTGACTTGATTGCTTATCGTCGACGCACTGAATCACTTGTTGATCGCGTTGCCACAGCCGAGATGCCAACGGAAGCTGGCGAATTTGCAATCTTTGGCTACCGCGGAATTCTTGATGGAATCGATCACGTGGCCCTTGTTAAAGGTGACATTGGTGATGGAACTGATGTGTTAGTGCGTGTGCATTCCGAGTGTTTGACGGGTGACGCGCTGGGATCGTTGCGTTGTGACTGTGGCCCACAGCTACGAGCTTCAATGCGCATGATTGCAGACGAAGGTCGAGGAGTGATTCTCTACATGCGTGGCCACGAAGGTCGCGGAATTGGTCTCTTACATAAATTGCGCGCATACGAATTACAAGACCAAGGTGCAGACACAGTCGAGGCAAATGTGGCGTTAGGTTTCGCACCTGATTCACGCGACTACGGAATTGGCGCTCAGATTTTGGTTGACCTTGGTGTGAAAAGCATGCGACTGCTGACTAATAACCCCACAAAGCGCGCAGGTCTTGATGGCTATGGCTTAACTATTACAGAGCGTGTTGCCATTGAAATTGAGCCAAATGACTTTAATTTGAGTTACCTCACGACAAAGCGCGATTCAATGGGTCACGAACTTACTTTTGGAGATCATGCATGAGCGGCGTTGGCAATCCCGGTGAAGAAGTTGTTGGTTTTACGGGACAGCGTGTTGTCATAGTGGCTTCTTCGTGGCACACCGAAATTATGGACGGCCTGATCGCAGGTGCCGAACGCATCATTACCCAAGCTGGTGTTACACCCGAACTGCATCGCGTTCCTGGAACATTTGAACTTCCGATTGCAGCCCAAGAAGCAGCACGTTCTGGTGCTGACGCAGTAGTAGCGCTCGGTGTCGTCATCCGTGGCGGAACCCCTCATTTTGATTTCGTGTGTAATGCAGCAACTGATGGACTGACTCGCGTGGCCCTTGATACTGGAGTCCCAATGGGCTTTGGGGTGCTGACGTGTGACACTGAGCAACAGGCGCTTGACCGAGCCGGACTTTCGTCAAGTAGCGAGGATAAAGGCGCGCAAGCTGCAGCCGCTGCTTTGAATACTTGGGTGGTCCTTCGAAACATCCGCAACGCCTAAACTGAGTCTTGTGAAGACTTTCGACGAACTACATGCGCAACTCTTAGAGCGTGTTGCCTCTGGAGATCCTGAATCAGGCACTGTTGCTGCGATTCGCGCTGGTGTGCATTCAGTAGGAAAAAAAGTTGTTGAGGAAGCCGCCGAAGCATGGATGGCTGCAGAACACGAGTCGCCTGCGCGTGCTGCCCAAGAAATTTCACAGTTGTTGTACTGGACGCAAGCCTTGATGATTGCAAGTGGCGTCACCCTAGATGATGTCTACCGAGAGTTGTAATCATGTTACGAGTAGCGATTCCAAATAAAGGGCAACTAGCTGACCCTGCCCGCGAAATGTTGCGCGAAGCTGGTTATGAAGTTGTTGCTAACGCACGAGAACTCGTTGTGCAAGATCCTGAAAATGATGCCGAGTTCTTTTTCTTACGTCCTCGCGACATTGCGACGTATGTTGGCAAGGGAACACTTGATGTCGGAATTACTGGTCAAGACCTTTTACTTGACTCAGGCTCCTCCGCAACGACAATTCTTGAACTTGGTTTTGCACCGTCCACTTTTCGCCTAGCAGCTCCAAAAGGAACTGCGTCGTCAATCGCTGACATTGCAGGCAAACGCATTGCGACGTCTTACCCAGGAATTCTCGATAACTGGTTGCGCGATAATGGCATTCAAGCAACCGTGGTCAAACTTGATGGCGCAGTCGAAAACTCTGTTGCACTCGGAGTAGCAGATGTAGTTGCCGACGTTGTCGCCACAGGTACCACGTTGCGTCAAGCAGGACTTGAAGTTATTGGCGATCCAATCTTTAGAAGCCAAGCGATTCTGATTGCTCGCGAAGACCTTCCTGATCCGGTAGCTGTTGAAGTTTTTGTTCGACGATTACACGGTGTCTTTGTTGCGCGAAGTTATGTCTTAGTTGATTACGACATCCCGAATGAACTGATTGATCCTGCGTGCAAAATTACGCCAGGAATCGAGTCTCCAACTGTGTCACCTCTTCAGAACTCGCAATGGTCAGCCGTGCGTGCGATGGTTCCTCGTAAACAGGTCCACATCATCATGGATGATTTGTACAACCTTGGAGCACGTGGTGTCATCGTTACTGACATACACGCGTGCCGTTTGTAATGAATCAGTTCGACGGAGCCCAGATTCCGGATACTTCATTTTCAGAAGATGACGGACATGCCAGTGAAGCGATCCGTTCTTCGCTTGAAGCATTTGTTGTGACTCAAGGTTCAGTAGAAGCTCAAAACGTACTTAATGCATTAACTGGTCAACGACTTCTCGTGCCTGTCGTTGCTCATGTCGATTCCATGGATGACGGTGCTGAGAAAGACAGCCACATGACGTCGGTGGAGTACATCAACTCGGATGGCCGCAAAGCGCTGCTGGCATTCACAGGCGTGGACTCGCTTGCATTGTGGGATGCTGATGCTCGACCTATCCCTCGTGCATCACATGTTGTCGCACAAAGCGTTTTAGAGGCTGACCTCGAAGCTCTCATTATTGATTTGCATGGTCCACACACTGTCGTTATCGAAGGCCCGATGTTAGTCAGGCTGGCAATTTCGGCACATCATGCCGAGTATCTTGACGCTGCCCTTGAACAAGCGTGTGATGCCATTGAGGCACTCGATGGCGTGATTGCGGCGGACTGGGAGACCACTTCCGACGAGATTGTGATCTTTCTGGAAATCGACAAACCGACCCCCACACTGGGGCCAGATATTGCCGAAATATTGCAGGAACCCAATGTTGCGGTCGTGCTAGACCGTCCGCTGAATGTGGAAATCCGCCGAAATTAGCCAACTTCAGGTCTTTTTGCTCAAGGCCAGGTCTGATTGTGCCGATTATGGGCAAGTCACCTTTATCGGCTACACTCGGGAAGTCGGTTTAACCACCGGCGCGCAAAGTGGATACCGTCCCACCCGCATCGCCTCATGAATAGGGCGTCGGGTCAAGAAAAAAGTCACCTCGGTGGCGTTTACTCTCTTGGGTTGGTCCAGCACGCACGACCACAGGAGGACATATCAGTATCGAGCCCCGCATTAACGAGCGGATCCGTGTACCCGAAGTACGCCTCATTGGCGCTGAAGGTGAACAGGTTGGCATTGTGCGAATCGACGAAGCATTGAGACTTGCCGCAGAGGCTGATCTTGATCTTGTTGAAGTAGCTCCAGAAGCAAAGCCTCCCGTGTGCAAGATCATGGACTACGGCAAGTTCAAGTACGAAGCCGCAGTTAAAGCTCGTGAAGCACGCAAGAACCAAGTCAATACGGTCATCAAGGAAATGAAGCTTCGTCCCAAGATTGATCAGCACGACTACGAAACGAAAAAGAGTCACATCGAACGTTTCCTAGCAGGTGGCGACAAGGTCAAGATCACGATTATGTTCCGTGGTCGTGAACAGTCTCGACCTGAACTTGGTTATCGCTTGCTTCAGCGTCTAGCGCAGGACATCGGCGATGGTGCAATCATCGAAGCTGCTCCTTTGCAAGACGGTCGCAATATGACCATGGTGCTTGCACCGACAAAACGTAAGGCCTCGGCAAATGCAACAAAAGCTGCTAAGGCAACAGCAGTCGCTGAAAATGCGGCAGTCGTGCAAGCAGCTGCTGTAGAAGCAGTATCCGAGTAAGACACAAGTTTTCTTGCCACGATGGGCGAGAAGTTAGGTAGGAGAGAAAGATGCCGAAGAACAAGACACACAGTGGCGCTAAAAAGCGCTTCCGAGTGACCGGCACCGGCAAGCTCATGAAGGAACAAAGCAACAAGCGTCACCTTCTTGAAAGCAAGTCAAGCAAGCGCACACGTCGTCTATCTGCCGACCAGGTGCTTTCCCCAGGCGATACCAAAAAAGCAAACAAGCTGCTCGGCCGCTAGTTTCAAGAGGAGATAACAAACCATGGCACGTGTAAAACGCGCAGTAAATGCTGCAAAGAAACGTCGTGAAGTACTTGAGCAAGCCAGTGGCTACCGCGGACAGCGTTCGCGTCTGTACCGCAAGGCTAAGGAACAAGTCACCCATTCGATGGTGTACGCCTACAACGATCGTCGTGATCGTAAGGGCGATTTCCGTCAGTTGTGGATTCAGCGTATTAACGCTGCAGCTCGCGCTAACGGCATGACATACAACCGTTTCATTCAGGGTCTTAAGGCTGCTGAAATTGAAGTGGATCGCCGTATGCTCGCAGAACTTGCTGTTAACGAACCAGCAGTATTCGCAACTCTGGTCCAGGCCGCTGCAAGCGCCCTGCCAAAGGACAACGCGTAATTTCTGTCCCTATGCACGAATTACATACGAACGTGCGCGCATCCAATGTGGTGCGCGCACGTCGTCTTTTGCAAAAGAAGTTTCGTGACTCCGAAGGCGCCTTCCTTGTCGAAGGTCCGCAAGCTGTCCGAGAGGCAGCTCGCTACGCACATGTGCGAGAAGTTTTTGTAACAGCCGAAACCGCACAACGATACCCAGAAATTATTTCTGCGGTTCAAGAACGACGTGGTCTTGTGTGCTTTGCAAGCGATGAAGTTGTTGCTCATCTCACCAGTGCAGTGACTCCGCAAGGCATTGTTGCAGTTACCGAAATGCCTAACCACAAAGTATCTAGTGCACTTCATTCAGAATCGCGTCTCGTAGTTACATTGGCTTATGTGCGTGACCCCGGTAACGCGGGTTCAGTAATGCGAGTCGCAGATGCTGTTGGCGCAGATGGCGTGCTTGCCACAACTGAATCTGTTGATCTACATAATTCCAAAGTTGTTCGTGCGTCTGCGGGTTCACTTTTCCATGTGCCGTGTGTTGAAGAAGTTGATTTAGCCGAAGTCATTGAACGTGCTCGCTCATTTGGTTTGCAAGTATTTGCTGCAGACGGCTCCGGTGAGACGTTATCGGACGCTATGGATTTAGCTCGCCCCACAATGTGGGTGTTCGGCAATGAGGCGTGGGGGATTCCTGACGAAATCTTGTCGTTAGTTGACCGAGTTGTTGCACTTCCTATTTATGGCAAAGCCGAGTCGCTCAATTTGGCAACTGCTGCTGCCGTGTGTCTCTATGCGTCGGCGCAAGCCCAGCGCGCTAACTAATAGACTTGCCTCTATGTCGGCCCCAAATAAGCCTTTTGATCCCAAGGAAGTTAGCGCACTTTCGCCTGAGAACATTGCGATTGCAGTGGCTGAGGCTTTAGAAGCGTTTTCATCAGCGGCAACTCTTGACGAACTTAAAGAAGCTCGTCTGACGCACGCCGGGGATCGTTCCGCATTGGCATTAGCAAACCGCGAAATTGCGGCTTTACCTCCAGCAGCTAAGGCAGAAGCCGGCAAGCGAATCGGTCAAGCTCGCGGCGAAGTCAATGCGGCGCTTGAATCGCGCACCGTTGAACTTGAAGCAGCTCGCGATCACGAACTTTTGGCACTGGAAGCAGTCGATGTGACTACCGTCGTTGCCCAGCCTTCACATGGTGGTCGTCACCCGCTGACAACGATTCAAGAACACATTGCCGACGTTTTCATTGCGCTGGGTTACTCCGTTGCCGAAGGACCAGAAGTTGAAGCCGAGTGGTTTAACTTTGACGCATTGAACATTGCTGCTGACCATCCAGCGCGCACTATGCAGGACACATTTTTTGTAGGCAATGAAAATTCTGGCTTGGTACTTCGTACACATACATCACCTGTGCAAATTCGCACCATGCTGACGCAAGAGCCACCGATTTATGTGATCTGTCCAGGTCGGGTATTTCGTACCGACGAACTTGATGCAACTCACTCACCGGTGTTTCACCAAGTCGAAGCGCTCGTCGTTGATAAAGGCATCACGATGGCAGACCTCAAAGGAACACTTGATCACTTTGCATCCACGATGTTTGGTGAAGGTATCGTCACACGACTTCGTCCGTCATTCTTTCCATTTACCGAACCATCTGCTGAAGTTGATCTGCAGTGCTTCCTGTGTCGGGGTGCATCGGTCGATAACCCTGATGCTCCATGTCGTACCTGTCGAAGTGAAGGTTGGATTGAATGGGGCGGTTGCGGAATGGTGAACCCCAAAGTGCTCGTTGCCTGTGGCATTGATCCAGATGTGTACAGTGGCTTTGCATTCGGGATGGGACTCGAGCGCACTCTAATGTTCCGTCACGGTATTACTGACATGCGCGACATGGTCGAAGGCGACGTACGTTTTACTCGAGCATTTGGGTTAGGTGTCTGATGCGCGTTCCAGTGTCGTGGCTAAAAGAATTCGTCGCGCTTCCAGATTCAATTACGGGTCGTGAAGTTTCAGACCTCCTTGTTGGCGTTGGTTTTGAAGTTGAAGGACTCGAATCGGTCGGCGATGTGCGCGGTCCACTTGTCGTGGGAAAAGTTTTATCTATTAAAGAGCTCACGGACTACAAGAAACCAATTCGTTGGTGCCATGTCGAAGTTGGCGCTGCCCACGGACATGCCGATACTCCAGGTATTCGCGGAATTATTTGTGGTGCTCGCAATTTCGCCGAAGGCGACTTAGTTGTCATCGCATTACCGGGAACAACGTTGCCGGGAGATTTCACAATCACATCTCGGGAAACGTATGGTCACCTGTCTGATGGAATGATTTGTTCGCAGCGAGAACTAGGCCTTGGTGATGATCATGACGGAATCATGATCCTTCCACCAGTTAGTGCTCAACCTGGCGACGACGCGTTTCCGATTTTGGGTCTCGGCGACGAAGTTCTTGATGTAGCAGTTACTCCTGACCGTGGTTATGCGCTGAGCATTCGTGGAATTGCTCGCGAACTTTCTATTGCAATGAAAATTCCATTTACTGACCCAGCCGAATCTCTTGCTGTGCTACCGGAAGCGTCCGGCCAAGAACAGTCCGGCTTAGCGATTTCCGCAGCCAGCGACGACGCCGTTGCGTGTGACCTGCTGGTCCTGCGAACAATGGACAACTTTAATCCAGCGGCTCCAACGCCTGACTTCATTAAATCCCGATTGACAGCAGTGGGGATGCGTTCAATTTCCCTTGCTGTCGATGTCACAAACTATGTGATGTTTGAACTGGGTCAACCGCTGCACGCTTTTGACGCAGATAAAGTTTCTGGCACGATCCGTGCACGATGGGCTCGAGATGGCGAAACTCTTGAAACGCTTGACCACGTTACTCGCGCTCTATCTCCTGATGATCTTGTGATAGCCGATGACTCGAGTGCTTTGTCGCTCGCTGGAGTCATGGGTGGGCTAGCCAGTGAAATTTCTGAATCGACCACACGCATTGTGCTCGAAGCAGCTCACTTCAATCCACCAGTGATTGCCAAGATGAGTCGCCGGCATAAGTTGTCGTCTGAAGCATCGCGTCGTCTAGAGCGTGGCGTTGACCGGATGTTGGCTCCTGTTGCTTCCGCTCGCGCTGTTGAGTTACTCATTAAGTTTGGTGGCGTCACTCATTCTGGAACGACTGCCGTTGAAACTGCTCCTGATTTAGTGCACGTAGCATTTGATCCGCAACTGCCAGGCCGAGTTGCCGGTCGCACATACGAAGGATCCGTTACTAAATCCATTTTGATTTCGCTTGGCTGTTCAGTAAACGATGCGCAATCAGTGTGGGATGTTCGAGTTCCCACCTGGCGCCCTGATCTTCAGGCACCAATTGACTTGGTAGAAGAAGTCATTCGCATTGACGGTTACGACAAGGTGCCAACGCGTCTTCCCGTTGGACCTCAGGGTAAAGGACTCACTCGCGATCAGAAATTACTTAAGCGTGCAGGTTTGTTCTTAGCGGGTCGAGGTCTTGTTGAAGTTCGTAACTATCCATTTATGGGTACGAGCGAACTTGATGACATGGGTTTAGCAGCAGATGCGTCACGTCGTCACGCACTTGCTTTAGCTAATCCACTTTCGGATGAACAGCCACTCATGCGAACGACGCTTTTGCCAGCGTTATTTGCCGCTCTTGCGCGTAACACCTCTCGAGGATTTAACGACGTTGCACTTTTCGAAATTGCTTCAGTAACTTTGCCTCGACCAGATCAAGCTGCAACCGGCGCAACGAATAGCCCACAGTTATCTGTGGCGGCGCGGCCAAGCGATTCGCAATTGGCAGACATTCAAGCTCTTTT
>CANFOW010000018.1 GCA_947448865.1 Actinomycetota bacterium | reverse complement strand
TCAGTCACGAGGTAATTCTGCCAGAAAGCCGAACCTAGACTTAACCCATGACTGCTGCTGCCCAAGCCGAGCTTGCACGCGTTGAGGAAGTCCTTGCTTCGAGGTGGCCCGAAACGAAAATCGAACCCAGCCTTGACCGAATCAGCCACTTAATGACGCTGTTGGCCGACCCGCATCTGGCTTACCCAGTTATTCATGTCACTGGAACAAACGGCAAGACTTCGACCTCACGAATGATTGAAAGCCTGTTGCGCGAAATGGGGCTGAATACGGGATTGGTGACAAGCCCTCACCTGCATTCTCTGACCGAACGCATTCGGTTAAACGGAGTACCGATTTCGGCGGAACGATTTGTCGAGGCATATGACGAACTTGAGCCTTACCTTGCGCTCGTTGATACCGAGAGTTTGGCAAGTGGTGGTCCAGCGATGTCGTATTTTGAGGTGCTTACGGGATTAGCGTTTGCCGTTTTTGCGGATGCACCGGTTGATGTTGCCATTGTTGAAGTTGGTTTAGGCGGCACGTGGGATGCAACAAACGTTGTGCAAGCGCAAGTCAGTGTGATTACACCAGTTGGGTTAGATCACACAGATTATTTAGGTGACACGATTGCTGATATTGCTCGGGAAAAATCAGGCATCATCAAGCGCAGTGGTACTGCTGTTCTCGCGCATCAAGTGCCCGAAGCTCTGGACATGATTTTGAGTCAGTGTGTTGATATGGATGCGACGGTTGCACGCGAAGGTGTTGAGTTCGGAGTGACGCAACGAAGTGTCGCAGTTGGTGGGCAAGTAATTTCGTTTAACGGTCTACATGCGCAATACGAAGATGTGTTGTTGAGCTTGTATGGGGCGCATCAAGCGAGTAATGCAAGTGTGGCACTTGCGGCGGTTGAAGCGTTTTTTGGACCAGAACGTCCTTTGAATGAAGATGCTGTGCGTGCCGGATTTGCAAATGTATCTTCGCCAGGTCGGTTAGAAGTTGTGCGTCGCAGTCCAACTGTCATTGTTGATGCTGCACACAATCCTCATGGAGCCGCAGTACTCGCCGCCGCACTTGAAGAGTCTTTTACTTTTGATTACATCATCGGCGTCGTATCCGTTATGGGTGACAAAGATGTTGTTGGTGTACTTGAGGCGTTAGAACCGATCTTTAACGAAGTCGTTGTGACGTGGAATGGCTCGCCGCGTGCGATGACAGTGGCACAAATACAAGTGCTTGCCGAAGGTGCTTTTGGAACTGAGCGCGTGCACGTGGCTGACTTTTTGTCAGATGCAATCGACATGGCAATTGGACTGGCTGACAGTGCAGGAACTACTGGCGTAGGTGTTGTTGTAACGGGATCAGTAGTTACTGCTGCACTTGGTCGTGCTTTATTGGGAACAACGAGGGTTTAAATGAAGGTCATGGGAAGTTCGCTTTTTATTTTGGAAGCGATTGTTATTGGTTTAGCAATGCCAGTGTCGGTGGTCATTTATGGCTATTCAAAACACGATGTGCTCATTGCTGGGTTTGGGCTGATGGTGTTATGCATTCTGTGCGTGGGAGGCCTGCGACGTGATCGACGAACGGCTCTGCTCACAGGGTCAGTGGTGCAGGGGATCGTGATTGTTAAGGGAATTGCGATTCGCCCATTCTTGGTGCCTGGAATTATCTTCGCCATTGTGTGGGTTTTAGCCATAAATCTGAGTGACAAAGTTGACCGCGCAAAAGCCCTAAAATAGAGCACATGTCTGAACGTACCCTTGTCCTTGTTAAGCCAGATGGTGTTGCTCGTGGTCTAGTGGGTGAAGTGCTGAAACGCATTGAAACTCGCGGCTACAAGCTCGTTGCTCTTGAGCTACGTACCCTTGATCGTGCAACCGCTGAGAATCATTACGGTGAGCACAGTGACAAGCCGTTCTTCAAGGATCTTGTTGACTTCATTACAAGTGGCCCGTTGTTGGCTGCTGTCATTGAAGGCAACGATGCCATCTCGGGATGGCGCACGATGATGGGTGCAACTAACCCATCGAATGCAGTGCCTGGCACGATTCGTGGCGACCTTGCCACGGAAATGCAGAACAATGTGTCGCATGGTTCTGATTCACCTGAATCAGCGGCTCGCGAAATTGCCTTGTTCTTCCCGAACCTATAGCGAGGACCCAACATGACCGTGCAGTCCGTTTTTCCTGCACTGGAACGCCTACTTCCATTTGTTCAAAAGCCGGTGCAATACGTCGGTGGCGAGCTGAATGCTGTTATCAAGCCGTGGGATGACGTCACAGTGCGCTGGTGCTTGATGTATCCAGATGCATACGAAGTCGGTATTCCTAATCAAGGCGTCCAGATTTTGTATGAAGTGTTGAATGAGCGCGCAGATGTTTTGTGTGAGCGTACCTATGCGGTCTGGCCCGATCTAGAAAAGTTGATGCGCGAAAACAACGTGCCGCAATTTACAGTTGATGCGCATCGACCCGTTGGTGCTTTCGATGTGTTTGGTTTGTCATTTGCAACTGAGCTGGGTTACACCAACATGTTGAACGCCATCGACCTTGCCGGGTTCCCTATTCATGCCAGCGATCGTGGCGATAATGATCCCATCGTGATTGCGGGTGGGCATGCTGCTTTTAATCCAGAACCGATTTCACGATTTATAGATGCCGCAGTTGTTGGTGACGGCGAACAAGCCGCATTAGCTGTGTCTGACATCATTGCCGATTTTAAGCGCGCTGGTTCGCCCGGTGGTCGCGATGAATTGTTACTTCGGCTAGCGAAGTCCGGTGTTGTATATGTCCCTAAGTTTTATGACGTTGAGTATTTAGAAGACGGTCGCATTCGTCGAGTTGTCACGAATCATCCAGATGTTCCGTGGCGTGTGTCAAAGCACACCGTGATGGATCTTGATGCCTGGCCATACCCAAAGGCGCCACTTGTCCCGATTGCAGAAAGCGTCCACGAGCGAATGAGCGTGGAGATTTTCCGTGGCTGTACTCGTGGCTGCCGATTCTGCCAAGCTGGCATGATTACGCGTCCAGTACGTGAGCGCTCAATGACAACTATCGCCCAGATGGTCGATACTGGTTTGAAAGCCACTGGCTATGAAGAAATCGGATTGTTGTCGCTTTCGAGTGCGGACCATAGTGAGATTGGCGAAATTGCTAAGGGACTTGCTGATCGGTACGAAGGTACTGAAACAGCACTGTCGCTTCCTAGTACTCGCGTTGATGCATTCAATGTGGACTTAGCTAACGAGCTGTCTCGTAATGGTCGTCGTAGCGGTCTGACTTTTGCCCCTGAAGGTGGAAGCGAGCGCATTCGCCGCGTCATCAACAAGATGGTGACCGAAGAAGATCTCGTGCGCACAGTCACTGCTGCATATGCAGCAGGGTGGCGCCAAGTGAAGTTGTATTTCATGTGTGGACTGCCGACTGAACAAGATGAAGATGTGTTACAGATTGCACGCCTTGCTCATGAAGTTATTAAGGCTGGTCGCGAAGCAACAGGTCGCAAGGACATCAAGTGCACAATCTCCATTGGTGGATTCGTGCCAAAGCCACACACGCCATTTCAATGGGCTGCCCAGTTAGACCATGAAACAACTGATTCACGGTTATACAAACTGCGTGATGCAGTACGCAACGACAAGTTGTATGGCAAGAGCATTGGTATTCGTTATCACGATGGCAAACCTGGAATTGTTGAAGGCTTGTTATCGCGTGGAGATCGGCGAGTCGGTGCCGTCATTGAGCAGGTATGGCGTGATGGTGCTCGCTTTGATGGGTGGAGTGAGTATTTCTCATATGACCGTTGGATGGCAGCTGCCGAGAAAGCATTCGCGGACGAAGTTGTTGACGTTGCGTGGTACACAATTCGTGAGCGCGAGCTTTCTGAAGTATTCCCTTGGGACCACGTGGACTCAGGCTTGGATAAAGAATGGCTCTGGGCTGATTGGCAAGACGCGTTAGATGAAGTGGAAGTTGACGATTGCCGTTGGACTCCGTGCTTTGACTGTGGCGTGTGTGATCACATGGGTACCGAAATTCAAGTTGGTCCAACGGGTGCAGTGCTGCTTCCATTACCGACGGTTCGTTCCGAGGTTGTCCTGAGTGGCTCGTGATCCAGGGCGGGAGAATGTTCCCGCTGTCCAGCGATTGCGCATTCAGCATGCCAAGCGTGGGCGACTTCGCTTTACTTCGCATCGCGATTTCCAACGTGCCTTTGAGCGCGCATTGCGTCGTGCTGAGGTGCCGATGGCTTATAGCTCGGGATTTTCGCCGCACCCCAAAGTGTCCTATGCGAACGCTGCTCCAACTGGTGTAGCCAGCGAGGCTGAGTACGTTGAAATCGGTGTGTTACAGGAATGCGATCCAACTAAGTTGCGCGAAAAACTCGACGCAGTGTTACCGCCGGGCTTAGACATTTTGGACGTTGTTGTTGCTCATACGTCTGACTTCGTTGCTCGTCTTGAAGCTAGTCATTGGCAGATTGAGTTGCCCGGTGTGACTCCTGCAGCACTAGAGGCAGCGGTTGCGGCATTTCTGGCAGCCGATGAAGTCATGGTGGAACGTATGACGAAGTCTGGTTTGCGGGTATTTGATGCCCGGCAAGCCGTCCTTCGCGCTGTTGTGGTCGATGAATCGGCGCTCACGGTGGTCGGCGAAACTCCCGAAAGCGTTGAAAACCCTGATGAATCAGGGTTGGACTCAATCTGTGCCATACTTGCACTAGTTGTTCGGCATGGCGTGCCAACCGTTCGACCAGACGATGTTCTAGCAGCTCTTTCAAAGATTGCGGATCTCGTACCAGCGGCTCCTTCACGGATGACCAGGCTGGCACAAGGCCCACTACTTGAAGATGGCTGGTCAGTCGGCGATCCACTTGCCGCAGACCGCTCTCAAGTTTGAGTTCCACACCGTCGCACACAGGCTTATGCGCTCTTCGGAGCGTGGGTGATCACTCACCACAAGGATGAACGTTTGTCCTCGCGGTGGGTTGAATAGGAGAACGACATTATGTCGGATGAGGAAACAACTAAACCAAAGCGTCGTGCTGCCCAGCGTCCAGCTGGTCCACCCGCTGCCGAACTAAGCGACGCGCCTAGCGACGCGGCTGCCAAGAAAGCGCCTGTGAAAAAAGCGCCGATTGCGGTTCCAATTTTTCAGGCAGCACCTGAGATTCCGGTAGCTCCCCGTAAGAAGTCTGTTGATAAGCCTGACAAGGACGATGTGTCTGCGTCTACTGAAGGCAAACTTCCGATTAAGGGCCAAAAGAAAAAGTCACCTGCCAAGAAAGCGCCTGCTAAGAAAGCAGTTGCTGGTGATGGGGAATCAGTTGAAGAAGTTGCTGCGGTAAGTGGTGCTGAGGGCGGCGAAGATCGTCCAAGCTCAAACCGTAACCGTAACCGTAACCGTCGTGGCAAGGGCAAGAACAAGACACGTCCGCAAACCGATTCTGACGACACTGACTCAACGACAACCAATGATGATGCTGATGAGTCTTCGGAAGAAACAGGCGATTCGGAAAATGAAACTGCCGCAAGTGCAGCGCGTAAGCGTAAGCGCAATCGGAATCGTGAACGTGATGCAAGCGATGAATCGGGTTCGACTCGAGTTGATGCCAAACGTGCTCGTCGTCGTGATGGTCGTGATGCTGGTCGCCGCCGCGCACCAATTTTGACAGAGTCTGAATTCCTAGCGCGTCGTGAAAATGTTGAACGTGTCATGGTTGTTCGTCAGGAAGGACCTAAGACACAAATTGCTGTTCTCGAAGATGGTGTGCTTGTTGAGCATTACATCAATCAGTCGAGTAGTGGTTCGCTTGTTGGCAACGTGTACTTAGGTCGAGTTCAGAATGTGCTTCCTGGTATGGAAGCTGCCTTCGTTGACATCGGCAAGGGACGCAATGCCGTTCTGTATGCCGGTGAAGTGAACTGGGATGCCGCTGGCATGGATGGTCAGCCAAAGAAAATTGAAACCGCTTTGAAGACTGGTGATCCGGTTTTAGTCCAGGTGACTAAAGATCCAGTGGGTCAAAAAGGTGCTCGTTTGACGAGTCAGATTTCCTTGCCTGGTCGTTTCTTGGTTTATGTTCCGAACAATCCCATGACTGGCATTTCGCGCAAACTTCCCGATCGTGAACGCTCTCGCTTGAAGTCGATCCTTCGTCAAGTTGTTCCAGAGGACGCTGGCGTCATCGTGCGAACAGCTGCTGAAGGTGCCAGTGAAGAAGAGTTGCAGCGCGACGTGGCTCGTCTGACAGCGCAGTGGGTTGACATTGAAGCAAAGAGTAAGACCGCTTCACCTCCGACAATGCTGTACGGCGAACCTGACATTTCAATCAAGGTTGTTCGCGACATTTTCAATGAAGATGTCAAGAAGCTTGTTGTCTCAGGTGCAGATGCGTGGGACACGGTCGAAAACTATGTCACCTACGTTGCTCCTGATTTAGCTGATCGTCTAGAAAAGTACGTCGGCACTGTGGATGCATTTACTGAGTACCGCGTGGATGAACAAATCGCTAAGGCCCTTGATCGCAAGGTGTACCTCCCATCCGGTGGGTCGCTTGTTATTGATCGCACGGAAGCGATGACTGTTGTTGACGTCAATACGGGCAAATTCATCGGACAAGGTGGAAACCTTGAGCAGACCGTGACTAAGAACAACTTGGAAGCGGCCGAAGAAATCGTGCGCCAGCTAAGACTGCGCGATATCGGTGGAATTATCGTTATCGACTTCATTGACATGGTGCTGGAAACCAACCGTGACCAGGTCATCCGACGACTTATCGAGTGCCTCGGTCGCGACCGCACCAAGCATCAAGTGGCAGAAGTGACTTCCCTTGGTCTGGTTCAGATGACGCGCAAGCGCATTGGTGCTGGGCTGCTTGAGGTATTTGGTCAGCAATGTGATCATTGCAACGGTCGAGGAGTCACAATTCACATGGACGGGACTCATGGAGCCAATTCCCCCAAGAATCAAGGGAAAAAGCCTAAGAATGGTGGCCGAAATGGTGACCATGACCATGATTCAGCCGCTCATGATGAGCCTGATCATGACCATGAGGTCCATGACGACTCAATCTCAGTTTGACCCCAACCGCCTTTAGTCCGTAACCTTGTGAGGCTTACGGTTTATGGATTTTGATCAACCGAAGCCCCCAAATTCAAGGAGAAATGCTGTGTACGCGATCGTTCGTGCTGGTGGCCGCCAGGAGAAAGTATCGGTCGGCGACTTGATTTCCGTTGACCGTGTAAGCGCAAAGCCAGGCGAAACCCTGACGCTAAAAACGCTGCTTGTTGTCGATGGTGACAAAGTCACATCCGATGCAAAGTCGCTTGCGGGTATCACCGTGACCGGTGAAGTCGTTGATCACAATCGTGGTCCAAAGATTGAAATTTTGCGTTACAAGAACAAGACCGGTTACCGCCGTCGTCAAGGACACCGCGCCGACCTCACTGATGTTCAGATCATTGCCATTGGCGATGTGAAGATTGCAGCCAGCGATAAAGCCACTGCTCCTAAGGCGAAGGTTGTTGCGAAAAAGGCTGCTCCTGTTAAGGCTGCTGCGAAGGCACCAGTTGCTGCAGCTCCAGTTGCTGATGAAGCTGCTGCTCCAGTGAAGGCTGCGGCTAAGGCTCCTGCTAAGAAGGCTGCTGCGGATGCACCGGCTAAGAAGGCTGCGGCTAAGGCTCCTGCAAAGGCTCCAGCAGCAAAGAAGGCTACAACGACTGCCGCTAAGAAGGCAGCTCCTAAGAAGACTGAGAAGTAGGTTAACCATGGCTCATAAAAAGGGTGCCTCCAGCACACGAAACGGTCGCGACTCAAACGCACAGCGCCTTGGCGTGAAGCGTTTCGGTGGTCAGCTAGTTAACGCTGGCGAAATCATCGTGCGTCAGCGCGGAACTCACTTCCACCCAGGTCTCAATGTTGGCCGTGGTGGCGATGACACGTTATTCGCATTAGCTGCAGGCGCAGTTCAATTCGGTAGCCGTCGTGGTCGTCGCGTTGTGAATATCGTTCCGGCGGAATAATCCGCTAACGAAAGTTTTTGTGGCTAAGCGGGTCCAAACTTGGGCCCGTTTTTCCATTTCATCAGACACTTTAAGGAGGTGCACGAGATGACAAGTTTTATTGATCGCGTCGTTTTACACGTTCGCGGTGGTGACGGCGGCAATGGTTGTGCATCTGTGCATCGTGAAAAATTTAAACCGCTTGGCGGTCCCGATGGTGGTAACGGTGGCAAGGGCGGCGACGTCATTCTTACTGTTGATAATTCCGTGACAACGTTGTTGGATTTCCACCGCGCTCCGCATCGTTTTGGTGGCAACGGTAAGCCAGGTCATGGCGATCATCGCAATGGGGCAAATGGTGCAGACCTTGAACTCCTTGTTCCCGATGGCACGGTTGTGTCTTTTGCCAATGGTGAAGTGTTAGCGGACCTCGTTGGTCATGGAACACAGTTTGTTGTGGCCGCTGGTGGCCGTGGCGGCTTAGGTAACGCATCACTTGCATCTACTCGTCGTAAAGCTCCAGGCTTTGCTCTGCTTGGTGAGCCTGGTATTGAACGCGACATTGTGCTCGAACTTAAAACTGTGGCTGACGTCGGTTTGGTGGGTTATCCCAGTGCCGGCAAGTCATCGCTGATTGCTGCCATGTCGGCGGCTCGACCAAAGATTGCTGATTACCCATTCACCACACTCGAACCCAACCTTGGTGTTGTGCAAGCCGGTGACATGGTGTTCACAATGGCTGATGTGCCTGGGCTTATTCCAGGAGCTAGCCAAGGTAAAGGCTTAGGTCTGGAATTCTTGCGTCACATTGAACGATGTGCGGCTCTCATTCATGTGCTGGACTGTGCGACATTGGAACCAGGTCGCGACCCGGTTTCTGATTTAGACATTATTGAAAATGAATTGTCGCTCTACGGTGGCCTCGAAGGTCGCCCGCGCGTTGTTGTTTTGAACAAGGTTGATATTCCTGAAGGTCGCGACCTTGCCGAAATTGTGTTGCCAGATTTGCATGCTCGCGGTTACAGCACGTTCCTCGTGTCGGCGGTCAGTCACGAAGGGCTGCGTGAACTGGGGTTTGCGTTGGCGCAGATTGTTAAAGACGCTCGCGCTGCAGCTGAAGTTGCGGCCTCGGTACGACCACGCATTGTGGTTAAGCCTAAGAGTATTGATGACAGTGGATTCATAGTCAAGGTCGAACGCACGGGTGATGATTCGTATCGTTATCGCGTACTCGGTGAGCGTACGGATCGATGGATTCGCCAAACTGATTTCTCGAACGACGAAGCGGTGGGCTATTTGTCTGATCGACTTGCTCGTGCTGGTATCGAGGTTGAACTTGCGAAAGCAGGTGCAACAGCCGGTAGCGAAGTGGTGATTGGTGAAGGAACGAATGCGGTGGTATTCGATTGGCAGCCAACGATTGGTGATTTGCATCAAGGTCCGCGTGGAACTGATAACCGGTTGTATGACCAAAGTCGACCAAACGCTGACCAGCGTCTTGCGGAACACCGCAAGCGTCAATGGGGCAAAGGTGACGATGCTGCGGGCGACGGTGTTGACGGTGCTGATGTTGACGGTGCCGCAAGTGGTGTTGTTACACATGTCGAAGACGCAGTAACCGACGAAGAGTCGGTAGGTGGGTTCGAGGTCGAAAGCGATGCGTAGCGACCTGACACAAGCTCGTCGAATCGTTGTCAAAGTGGGATCCTCATCATTGACTACGCGAGAAGGCGGGATTGATGTTGATCGGGTGCGCAATCTGGTTGATGCCATTGTGGCTCGCAAAAAATCTGGAACCCAAGTTGTTTTAGTGTCCAGCGGTGCCATTGCTGCAGGTCTTGCGCCGCTTGGTTTGAAATCTCGTCCAGCCGATTTAGCTACGCAACAAGCAGCTGCAAGTGTTGGACAGTCGCTTCTGGTCGCCGAATATGCACGGGCGTTTTCCGCGGCACACATCACCGTAGGCCAGGTGTTGTTGACCGCGCAGGATGTGTTGCGCCGAGCTCATTACCGTAATGCGCAACGTGGGTTGAACCGATTACTTGAACTAGGCATTTTGCCGATTGTGAACGAAAACGACACTGTGGCAACTGATGAAATTCGTTTTGGTGACAATGATCGACTTGCCGCACTTGTTGCTCAAGTTGTTCATGCAGATGCTTTGTTTTTGTTGTCTGATGTTGATGGTTTGTATGACGGACCTCCAAGTCGGGCAGGTACTTCGTTGATTTCAGAAGTGCATGATTTCGCTGAGTTAGATTCCATTGAAATCGGTGGAACGGGTTCAGCTGGTGTTGGTCTTGGTGGCATGGCAACAAAAGTGGATGCCGCAAAGATTGCAACTTCAGCGGGCATTCCAACAGTCGTTACTTCGGCGTCTTTAGCCGATGAGGCGATTGCGGGTGTCGAAGTAGGCACGTATTTTCATGCAACGACTCATCGAACGCCGACACGTTTATTGTGGCTCGCACACGTGACAACACCGCAAGGCGTTCTCACAATTGATGCTGGTGCAGTAGCGGCCGTTGTTGAACGACGATTGTCACTTTTACCCGCTGGCGTCACAGGCGTTACGGGCAACTTTGTAGCGGGTGACCCTGTTGATGTGGCAGGTCCAGATGGAATTGTCGCTCGAGGCATTGTGTCGTTTGATTCAGATGAAATACCGGATCTCATCGGTAAGAAAACAAGTGAGATTGCGGCGCAGCGTGGTGTTGGTTTTGATCGTGAACTGATTCATCGTGATGACATGATTATTTTTGATGCCAAGGCCGTAGCTCATGAGTGAACGCGATGAGGTTATTGACTGCGCAACGCGAGCTCGAGTTGCGTCGCGTTCTTTAGCGCTGGCAACTCGCGCACAGAAAGATGACGCACTTAATGCGATTGCCGATGCGCTCGTGCAGCATGCTGGGCTCATTGTGTCTGCGAATGACCTTGATGTCGCTGCGGCGCGTGACTCAGGAACTGACCCAGCCATTATTGATCGCCTGACTTTGAATGATGAACGAGTTCGCGCTGTGTCGGCAGCATTGCGCGAGATTGTGGCAATTGAAGATCCTGTTGGGCAAACCGTTCGTCGGTGGACTACAGCACATGGTTTGGACATTCACCAACTGCGAGTGCCTTTCGGAGTGGTCGCGATGATTTATGAAGCGCGACCTAATGTCACGGTTGATGCGGCTGGATTGGCTCTTAAAAGTGGTAACGCTGTGTTGTTACGAGGCTCGTCATCGGCGCATAACACGAATGTTGAATTGGTTCGTGTTATGCGAGCTGCACTTGAACAGACCACAATCCCAAGTGATGTTATTCAGTTGGCACCTGGAACGACACATAGTGCAGCGCGAGAACTTATGACAGCCCGTGGTTTTGTCGATGTGATTATTCCTCGCGGTGGTTCAGGTCTGATTGACAGCGTTGTGCGTGAGTCGACAGTGCCGGTTATTGAAACGGGAATTGGAAATTGTCATGTGTATGTTGATGCGTCTGCTGACATTGACATGGCCGTGGACATTGTCGTGAATTCCAAGACTCAACGGGTCAGTGTGTGCAACGCAGCAGAAACACTCTTGGTCCACGCAGATATTGCAGATGAGTTTTTACCGCGGCTTATGGCCGAACTTCGAGATTGTGGTGTCACGGTTCATGGGGACGACGTGATGAGTCGCTTCGCACTCGAAGCCCTTACACCGTTCGATGCTGTGACCGATGACGACTGGGGCAGCGAGTACTACAGCCTGGATATCGCCGCTGGAGTTGTGGCTTCACTCGATGATGCACTGACACACATTCGTCGTTGGTCAACGGGTCACACCGAAGCAATTGTGAGTCAGGATGCACAGGCTATCCATCGATTTACTACCGAACTCGATAGCGCAGTCATCATGGTGAACGCTTCAACGCGATTTACTGACGGTGGGGAGTTTGGGTTTGGCGCAGAAATTGGCATTTCGACCCAGAAGCTTCATGCCCGCGGACCGATGGGTCTAGCGGAACTCACGACTACGACGTACATCGTGACGGGTAATGGTCACACTCGGAATTAGTTTTTTCGGAAGCGCCAATGTTCGACTGACTGAGTGCTTCCACACGCTAAATCTGCGGTGAGTTTGCCGATGTGTGGAACGAATTTGAATCCATGACCTGAGCACGGTGACGAGACTGTCAGTGGACCAACACGATCGATAACGAAATCTGTGTTTGGTGTGTTGGTGAAAAGACAGGTCACAGCGGTTGCAGACTCGATGTCCAGACCCGGGAACCATTCGCGTGCGTAGTCTTTAGTCGCATTCATCCATTCGGGAATAATGCTGAAGTCACGGTGATCTGGGTCAACAAAATGTCCAGTTTGTTCCTTGCCGATTTTAATTCCTTCGCCTGGCGTATACATTCCGTAAGCACCACCAGAAACGACTGAATTGTGATCATCATCGACAGCATGGTGAATGAAACTTGGCCACAAGTTCGCATCGGCAAATTGTTCTAATGGTTGGAAGTGTGTTGGTTGTCCCAAGTCAATTGTGAGTGGCGGAAGTGTCACATGACGGCCAACGAGCTTGTTCACCCAGGCTCCGGCTGCAACGACAACTGAAGGTGTGCGAAAGGTTTCTCCCGATGTTGTGATGGTAGCCATGTCTCCAGAGATGTCGATATCTTCAACAGCTGTGTTCGTAAATATTTCTCCGCCAAGTTCTTGAATGCGCCGATACAGCGCCTTGACTGTATTGTCGGCTGCGCATCGACCGCCATCGGGGCTGAAGATCACATTCGGAGCGAACTTCATACCTGGCCAGCGTTCTTGGGCTTGTTCGGAAGTGAGCAATTCATAAGGACGGTTAAACCGCTCAAGTGCTTGTGCAATTTCATTTATTGACCGTTCGACTCCGTGGTCGACGTTGCCAATTTGTTCTAGCAAGATTTCGTTAGTTTCAGCTTCGAGCTCGCGCCAATCGGACAGGGAGTCGATGGCAAGTTGGGTGTAAAAGGGATTTCGGTAAGCAAATCGGAAAATGCGCGAGGTTCCATGCGAGCTGCCCCTGTTGTGTGCCACGTCGAATTGTTCAAGCAGAGCAACAGAATGACCACGACGGGCAAGTTGCCAAGCAGTTGCAGCGCCCATTGCACCGCCACCTACGACAACGTGATCGAATTGCTCCATGTCAGCCTGCTTTCCCAAACGCGTGCATGTTTTGCCTCTCAATCTAGTTACTAGGCTTGGAGTCAGAACGTACTTTGCCCAGAACACACTGTGGCATCGGGCACAACTATTCTCGACGGTTTGAGGAGGTGGCAGCTAATGCGGATTGGCATCATGGGCGGAACTTTTGATCCCATCCACGTGGGTCACCTCATCGCTGCCAGTGAGGTGTACCGAGAATTGCAGCTAGACCGTGTGCTGTTCATTCCTGCGGGGCAGCCATGGCAGAAGGCTGACCGCGTGGTGTCATCAGCCCGTGACCGGCTTGCGATGGTTGAATGTGCGATTGAGTCTGATTCACGTTTTATGGCTAGCGATATTGAAATCATTCACGATGGTCCAACATATGCCGTTGAGACGATGGACAAGTTGCTCGCCGACAATCCTGAGGATGAATTCTTTTGGATCGTCGGTGAAGACGTTCTAGCAACGCTGACAACCTGGCATGACTGGGAGCGTTTTGTTCATCAAGTCACGGTTGTAGTTGTGAATCGGCAAGGTGACCACGCAATTGAGGCGCCGTTTGAATGTGTCAGGGTCTCGATGCCAGAAGTGAGAGTTTCTGCAACTCAACTTCGCAGCCGCATTGCTCGTGGTGATGATTGCCGATACTTAGTCACGGACGCGGTGTCTGCGTATATTGCAGAACATGCGATGTATCGCGCGTGAATCGAGTACCACCTTTTCTGCGCTGGCTGGCCGCGAGCTTAATTGCTATTGCAGCATTAACAGGATTGTTTTTCATTAAAGGCCAAGGCCAACCAGTACCGTTGCCGTCCTATGTCACAGCATCTGCAACGCCAGTTGAAACGCAAGTCCCCACAAACATTTTGCGTTTACTTGTCCTAGTCACAGACAGCAAGGACCACGTCATTGGAAGCGCGTTGCTCATTAGAAGCGAAGGTGCACTCCACGTCATCAACTTTGATCCACACGTAGTGCTCGACATGGGCGAAGCGGGCTTAATGGATTTGTATTTGGCAGGTTCAGTCCAGTTTCCCGACCAAGTGCAACGAGGGCTAGAACTCGCCAGTGGTGTGCCGGTTGATGGAACTCTCGTGATGCAACGCCTTGCTTTAGCGGGGTTAGTCGATGCGATTGGGGGCATTGATCTTGTGTCACCCAAGCGATACAACATTTCCGATGTGGGTCAGGAACCTGATTACATTGTGCGCGGAATGAATCACCTCACGGGAAGTCGGGCGGCAGCCTATGCCATGTTTCTTGTGGAAGGTGAACCTGAGTCCGACCGGATAAACCGACTGAATTCAGTGTTGAGAAGCGCCCTGTCTGGCCTACCCAATGACCCTGTGCGTGCAGAGGAAGTGGTTTCAGCTCTAGGTGCACTCGCGAGGTCGACGGTTCCGACCTCGACCGTGGTGGACATTTTGACCTATTTCAACATCAACAACATGTGGCCCACGGCAACCTTTGACACAATGCCTACGACGTCAAGTGAACTTGAGCGCACATTCGGATCGAAATGGCGTCGCATTGATGTATCAGCGGGGCAAGAGATGATTGCTTCTCGCGTAGGACCTGTCGATTTGTCCAATTTACCGTTGCGCGTGTTGGTTTCTGGCGGCTTGGCATCACAACGACTGTATGTGCGGGATGCTTGGAGCAAAATCGGTGTGGCTTTTGTTGATGGCGGCAGTGGGAATTTGCGTCCTATAACTCAAGTTACGATAAGACAAGGACTTGTACCAGACGATGTAACTGCGTTACTTAGGCAGTTAAAACTTCGTACTACACCCGGCAATGTGAATACATCTCCACACCTATCGTGTGATGTGCACATCATCATCGGAACCGACCTGACTTATTCAAAGTAACAACGAAAGAGGACACTGTGGCTGCAACAGAGCAAGCACTTCATATGGCACAAGTTGCTGCCCAAGCGGCATTCGACAAGAAAGCCGAGAATGTGACATTACTCGATGTCAGTGAGCACTTAGTGATTACCGATGTTTTTCTCATCGCATCAGGAAACAGTGACCGTCAAGTGAACGCAATTGTCGAAGGCATCGAAGAAACATTAGCCAAAGAAGGTATAAAACCAATTCGCCGCGAAGGACATCGCGAAGGTCGCTGGGTATTGCTTGATTACTTTGACATTGTTGTCCATGTCCAACAAAGCGAAGAACGCAGTTTGTATGACCTAGAACGCTTGTGGGCTGATTGTCCGCACATTCCGGTATTGGCGTCGTGACAGGTCGTCGTTTAGTTCTGTGGCGTCATGGTCGAACGACGTGGAATTCTATAAATAAATTTCAAGGCCAAGAAGATGTCCCACTTGATGAAGTTGGTGAAGACCAAGTTCGACGTGCTGCTCAAGTTCTCTTGGGCTTCACGCCGACTCACATAGTTGCGAGCGACTTAAGCCGAGCACACAAAACAGCACTCGCGCTCAGCCATCTTTCCGGAGTGGGTGTATCGCTTGATTCCGACTTGAGAGAAACGTTTGCAGGTTCGTGGCAGGGTCTCACGCGTGCCGAGATTATCGAACGCTATCCAGATGATTTCGCTGCATGGGGTGGTGATTCGAATGTTCGTCCTGGCGGTGGTGAAACGCGTCTTGAAGTTGCCGACCGTGTGATTCGTGCAATCGACAAAGCTCTCGTTGAAGTGCCTACTGGTGGCACGTTGGTCGTAGCGTCGCATGGTGGTGCGCTGCGTGCTGCATTGGGACGATTGCTTGCTCTTGATCCTTCGCAGTGGACAGCACTCGGTGTGCTCTCGAATGCGCAATGGTCTGTGCTTGTTGAACTCGATGAGAATATTCCAAAACCCGAAGGACTTAAGTGGCGTCTACAGGAATACAACGCCGGTTCATTACCAGAGCCAGCGATGGGCGATGACCGCTAGTCAATTCGCTTAGCCTTTAGGCGTGCAGTAAAGTGGCAGTTCTGGGGCTATAGCGCAGCTGGTAGCGCACCTGCATGGCATGCAGGGGGTCAGGGGTTCGAATCCCCTTAGCTCCACATCAACGACATAAGGCGTCCGCATGGGCGCCTTATGTCGTTACATTTGAACTATGCGACGCACGTGGACTTGGCTTGGAATTCTGGCGATTGGGTCCCTACTTATTGCAGTGTGCTTTGGGATGGTGCAACAAAGTATTCGAGCCCAAGCAAATATCCCCGCGTTGGAATTGAGCACCAAACTCACACACCAGATTCTGCAGACAGGCAATGTCGCTCAAGTCCTGCAAGATGGACACGATCGAGGAATTAATTATTTGGAACCCGGCATCGCAGGTGAGCCAACTGCACTCGTGATGAACTTCGCAGGAACCGACCTGGTGGTATCGACTTTCGATAACTGGCCATCGAGTGTCCCGCTTCCACCAAGTGGACTTTTTGATGCTTCGAATCAATTCGCTGGTGATACGACTTCGAGTGTTGCCGTTGGCGCGATAGACACTGTGACGTGGCAGCCGCGAGATGGATTGCGGTTTGCCACAATTATTCAACCGTTGCGAGTGGATGGTCACATATTTTTCCTCGTGACATTTGGCAACCTAGCGCCGTATGAACATCAAACCGATCTCGTCTTTCGTGTCGCCTGTGTCGGTGAAGTGATGCTCGTCTTGTTGTGTCTGTTTCTTGCAGTCTTTTCCAACTTAGGAAGTTCTCGTAGACTCGTTCCATGATTACGTGGCCGGTGCAGCGACCGACATTGATTGATGGAAATCTGACTTTGCGTCCTTGGTCGATGGATGATGTATCTACGGTTTACCAGATTTGCCAAGACCCAGTTATTGCTTTGTACACAACTGTTCCAGTTCCGTATACCGAGTTTCATGCTCGAGTGTTTATTGAAAATCAGGACGACAACTTTGATCGACATGATTCGATGGCATTTGCTGGAGTTGTTAATGGCGAAGTTGTCTTATGTGTGTCGTTGCATAGCGTCAAAGAATTCGATCACTTGTGCGAGCTTGGATACTGGGTGGCTGCGCAGGCACGCGGTGAAGGGTACGCAAGTCGCGCTGCAACGTTGGCGAGTAACTTTGCATTGAGTATTGGTTTTCGCCGAGTAGAAGCTTTTACTGATCCAGATAATGAGGCTTCGCGCCGCACTTTAATTCGGGCTGGATTTCAGATGGAATCGATTTTGCCGCAGCGTATGACGCGACGAGATGGTACCCAAACGGATGCCATCATGTTTTCGAAGTTTGCTGCAAGTGGGCTAACAGGCAAACAGTAAGAGCGCGACATCGTGTGCACACACATAGTCGAGGATTACGAGTGAAGTTAATGTGTCAGAAAGCGCACTAGCCAGCGACGAAGTCACCCTCGGCATTAACAACTTCTACGCCAAGACCTTCGAGGTATGCGATAGCAGCATTAATGTCTTCATGACTTCCCTGGAAATCAACAATCATCCAGCCGAAGTGGTTTTCAATTGAGGCGCGGCGAATACTCGGGATGATGTTGTAGTCCTTCACCACGTGGTAAATCACAGGCTCAAGAACTTGAGATTCCGGAAACGTTAAGCGGTAACGGTGATGCAACATAACTAAATCCTAGCCAATGGTTGTGTGCCCATGGTCGAGAACTGTGTGCAAATGACCAGACTGTGCAACTAGCGCACAGCAATTGATCAGAGTCTGCAACTAGCGCAAGGCTCGGTTCACTGCCGAGACAACGGCTTTAAGTGATGACGTCACGATAGAGGAGTCGATTCCAACTCCCCACAGCATGATTCCGTTGACTGCGCATTCTAGGTATGCGGCTGCTTGCGCATCGCCACCACTGGACATGGCATGTTCGTGATAATCAAGAACTCGCACGTCTACGCCTACTGTCGCTAGCGCATTTGCGAATGCTGCAATGGGTCCGTTACCAGAACCGTTGATTTCGATTTCGCCATCTGGATGTTCGCGATCACTTACCAGTACTCGCACTGTGGTGTCAGAATCTACGTCACTATCGACTGCCACGGTCTTGAGTCGGAAACGACCCCATGGGTTTTCTTTGTTCGGTAGATATTCGTCCGTAAAAATTTCCCACATTGCAGCAGGTGATACTTCGCCGCCGGCTTCATCGGTATGACGCTGGATGACTTGGCTAAATTCGATTTGCAAACGACGTGGAAGTTCGAGTTTGTTTTCGGTACGCATGATGTATGCGACACCGCCCTTGCCGGATTGCGAATTCACACGAATAACAGCTTCGTAACTGCGACCAACATCTTTAGGGTCAATCGGCAGGTAAGGAACTTGCCAACGGAATTGATCCACATCGACGCCAGCAGCGTCTGCGTCTTCGCGCATGACCGCAAGGCCCTTGTTGATTGCATCTTGGTGACTACCCGAGAAAGCGGTGAACACTAAATCGCCGCCATAAGGATGACGTTCGTTTACAGGAAGTTGGTTGCAGTATTCAACGGTGCGACGAATGTCATCAATGTCGCGGAAGTCAATCTGGGGATCCACGCCTTGGCTCAACATGTTCATGCCAAGAGTTACCAGGCACACATTGCCCGTTCGCTCGCCGTTGCCAAAGAGACAGCCTTCAATGCGGTCGGCGCCAGCAAGGTAGCCGAGTTCAGCAGCAGCCACACCTGTTCCGCGGTCATTGTGTGGGTGCAAGCTCAGCACAATCGAGTCGCGATACTGCAAATTGCGGTGCATGTATTCAATGCTGTCTGCGTAAATGTTTGGAGTCGCCATTTCGACAGTGGCTGGAAGATTAACGATGACTTTGTGATCTGGCGTTGGCTTCCACACATCATTGACAGCGTTGACTACTTCAATGGCGTAATCGAGTTCTGTGCCTGTGAATGACTCAGGCGAGTATTCAAAGTAGACATCTGTGCCGTCAAGTTGTTCGGCGTACTTCAGGCACAGCTCGGCGCCACGAACTGCGATTTCTTTAATGCCATCTTTATCAAGACCAAAAACGACACGACGTTGCAAGGTAGATGTTGAGTTGTACAAGTGAACGATTGCTTGCGGGCAACCTTCGATTGCTTCAAAGGTGCGTTCGATGAGGTGCTCACGCGCTTGAGTAAGTACCTGGATAACGACGTCATCGGGAATTAAGTTCTCTTCGATAAGCATGCGCACGAAGTCGAAGTCAGTTTGGCTCGCAGACGGGAAGCCAACTTCAATTTCTTTGTAACCCATTTTGACCAGCAATTCGAACATTCGACGCTTACGGTCAGGTGTCATGGGGTCAATGAGTGCCTGATTGCCATCACGAAGGTCAACAGCGCACCAGCGAGGAGCCTGTGTGATGGTCTTGTTTGGCCAGGTGCGATCGGGCAAATCAATTGGGGTGAACGGGGTGTAGCGATGAAATGCCATCGCTGAGGGCTTTTGTGCGTTGCGCTTGTCGTAAGTCATGAGATGTGAGTCCTTCATTTTCTGGGTCTGGTTAGTGGTACCGGCAGACAGAAATCCCGCGACGAGAGGGCCGGTGGAATTAGGCCTCGTCGCGGCTGCGAAGGAGCAGGCTCGCGTACATTGCTTTCACCTTATCAGCGGGCGTTATTTCGCCCAAGTCCACTTTTTGACTCATTCCACTATTCAAGATGGGTTTTCAGGATTTGAGACAGCGGGACTAGCCTTGAGCGCATGGCACGCGACATTAAATTGGCAGTAATTGCAGGCGACGGTATTGGGACCGAGGTAGTGGCTGAAGGACTCAAAGTCCTTGACGCTGTGTCGGGACTTGCTGACATTTCAGTGAGTATCACCGAGTACGACCTTGGAGCTCGCCGCTACAACGCAACCGGCGAAACATTGCCGGACAGTGTTGTTGCTGAGTTGAAGTTGCAGGATGCAATCCTGCTTGGTGCGATTGGTGATCCGTCAGTTCCGCCTGGCATCCTCGAGCGCGGAGTGCTTTTGCCACTTCGTTTCAAACTTGATCACCACGTCAATTTACGTCCCGTGAAACTTTTCGAAGGCGTCCAGTCTCCACTGGTTGGAAAGGGCTCAAAGGAAATCGACTTCGTTGTTTGTCGTGAAGGCACCGAGGGACCATATGTAGGCAACGGTGGCCATCTTCGTATTGGAACTGAGCATGAAGTTGCAACTGAAGTCAGTTTGAATACGCGTTACGGAGCCGAGCGCATTATTCGTGATGCGTTTGAACGCGCTGAACGACGCCGTAACAAGGTGACTCTGGTTCATAAGACAAATGTTCTCGTTCACGCAGGTGATTTGTGGCAGCGCGCATTTAATGACGTTGCCCGACTATTCCCGCATGTGGAAACCGACTACTGCCATGTAGATGCAGCAAGCATGTTTTTCATTACTAATCCAGAACGATTCGACGTCATTGTTACTGACAATTTGTTCGGTGACATCCTGACTGACATTGGCGCTGCTATTGCTGGTGGCATTGGTCTTGCAGCAAGTGGCAACATCGATCCAACTCGCACCAACCCGAGTATGTTCGAGCCAGTGCATGGCAGCGCGCCAGACATCGCTGGCCAGGGCAAAGCAGATCCAACGGCGACAGTGTTGAGCGTTGCAATGTTGCTTGATCACATTGGCGAAGTTGAAGCATCCAAAAAGGTCGAAGCAGCGGTTCAAGCTGACTTGAAGGCTCGTACTGGTACGCGTTCAACGAGCGAAATCGGCGATGCTCTAGCCGCTTTAGTTGCAGGCTCGTAACAGGTAGCGTGGACTTATGACTCAGTACGTGCACCCAGGTCTTGATATATCAGCGGCCGACATCGTGAAATCCGGTAAACCGCTGTACCCGCGAGTGCCTCGCGACAGTGATGCAGCCAGTATCAAAGTTGAGCCCGATGTCACTCCAACGCCGGTTGAGCGCCGAAACGAAATTTTGGCAGCACCAGGTTTTGGTAAGTACTTCACCGACCACCTCGTCATGGCGACATGGACGCGTGAAGCGGGTTGGGGAGATGCTCGACTCGTAGGAAGTGACTCGAGCGCCGGTGGCCATGCGATGAATGCCTTGCATTACGGACAATCAATCTTTGAGGGACTCAAGGCTTATCGTCAAGAAGATGGCAGCGTATGGACGTTTCGTCCAGAGGCTAACTCACTTCGGTTCCAACGCTCGGCATACCGTTTGGCGTTGCCGCCTGTGCCTACCGATTTATTCATTGGCGCAATTGAGGCATTAGTTCGTCAAGATATTGACTGGGTATCTGATGACCCCGAAAAGTCGCTATACCTGCGTCCGCTCGAGTTCGGTGCTGAGAACGCATTAGGCGTCAAGCCATCGGACAAAGTTCAATTTGTGCTGATTGCTTCACCTGTGGGTGCGTACTTCTCAGGTGGCGTTAAGCCCGTGAAGGTGTGGATTAGCGAAGAGTTTGTTCGTGCTGCCCCTGGTGGAACTGGCGAAGCAAAATGTGCCGGTAATTATGCTGCGAGTTTGCTGGCACAACAAGATGCTGCTGCTAAGGGATGCGATCAGGTTGTATGGATGGACGCACTTGAGCGTCGCTACATCGAAGAGATGGGCGGAATGAACTTATTCTTCGTCTATGGTTTTGGAGCAGATGCCCGTGTTGTCACGCCTGCGCTGACCGGAACTTTACTTCCTGGAGTAACTCGCGATTCCTTGCTCACGCTTGCAGGCGATTTGGGTTACGCCGTCGAAGAAGGAAAAATTTCAGTAGATCAATGGCGTGAAGGCGCGACTTCAGGAGAAATCACAGAAGTGTTCGCATGCGGGACTGCTGCTGTCATCACACCGGTTGGTTCTGTAGAGAGCAAGAACTATGGCTCATGGACTATGGGCAACGGAGAACCTGGCCCGATCAGCATGCAGTTGCGAGCGGCTCTGGTTGACATTCAAACTGGACATGCACCAGACGTTCATAACTGGATGCACCGGATTTCCTAATGAGGTATTCCCGCGTCAGTGACGCTTTCCACGTGTATGACACGACGCTTCGTGATGGTGCCCAACGCGAGGGCATAACGTACTCAGTTGAAGACAAGCTTGCTGTGACCAAGTTGCTTGACGATTTTGGTGTGGGATTCATTGAAGGTGGTTGGCCAGGCGCGCTTCCAAAAGACACAGAGTTTTTTGCACGCATGGCGAAAGGTGATGTTGTTTTAAAGAACGCAAAACTCGTTGCGTTCGGAGCTACGCGCAAAGCAGGCGTGGCTGTCGAGGATGACGCTCAAGTACGAGCCTTGGTTGATTCGCAAGCACCGGTAATCACTCTGGTTGCTAAGAGCGATGTCTGGCATGTTGAGCAAGCGCTAAAGACTACGTTGGAAGAAAACTTGTCCATGATTTCCGACACTGTGGCTTTCTTAGTCAACTTGGGTCGACGAGTGTTCGTTGACTTTGAACATTTCTTTGACGGTTACAAACATGATCCTGATTACGGCGTGAAGGCTGTTCAGACTGCAATGGCCGCAGGTGCTGACGTTGCAGTGTTGTGCGATACAAATGGCGGAATGTTGCCGAGCGGAATTCACGCAATCGTCACTGACGTCTTGGCGCGCACCGACGCTCGTCTGGGCATTCACTGCCAAGACGACACAGGATGCGCGATTGCAAACTCTCTTGCAGCAGTTGAAGCAGGCGCAACTCACGTGCAGTGCACGGCGAACGGGTATGGCGAACGCACTGGTAATGCCGACCTTTTTAGTGTCGTTGCGAATCTTGAATTGAAAATGGGAATGCAGATTCTCCCGACTGGCGCTCTTAAAGAAATGGTGCGCGTGTCACATGCCATCGCAGAAATTGCGAACCTACCTCCGAATACACATCAACCGTATGTGGGTACATCATCATTCGCGCATAAAGCGGGTTTGCATGCGAGTGCTCTCAAAGTCAATTCCGATTTGTATAACCACATCGATGCTTCTGAAGTCGGAAACGATATGCGCGTGCTTGTGACCGAGATGGCTGGTCGTGCATCAATCGAACTTAAAGGTAAGGAACTGGGATACGACCTCACTGAAAATCCTGTTGCGATTACCAAGGTCGTTGAACAAGTCAAGAATCTTGAAGCTAAGGGCTGGTCATTCGAAGCGGCCGATGCATCGTTTGAGTTGCTGTTACAAGCCGCAATTTCCGGAAACCCAGTCAATAAGTTCCTTGTTGAATCATGGCGAACCATTGTTGAGCAGCGTGAAGATGGAACTGTTGTGAGCGAGGCAACTGTGAAGCTTCGCACTGATGGAGAACGAATTATTGCAACGGGCGAAGGCAATGGACCAGTCAATGCCCTCGATAATGCTTTGCGTGCTGCCTTAGTTCAACGCTATCCAGAGTTGGCAAATCTGGAACTCGTTGATTACAAAGTGCGTATCTTGGACGGCGGTCAGGGCACAGGCGCCGTCACCCGAGTGCTTATTGAAACAACGGATAAGACGCGTCGCTGGGATACCGTCGGTGTACATGAAAACGTGATTGCGGCGTCATGGCTTGCGCTCGAAGACGCGATTACTTACGGGTTACTTAACGTCGAAAACCGATAATCTGAGACGTATGCGCATCGCCCGAGTTTCAGTTCCCGACCTTGACCATCCCGTTTTCGGAATAGTTGACGGAAATTCCATCGGGTTGCTCGTCGGTCATCCTTATGGTGATTTAGTACCAGCCGGAATTGCGTTGGACCTTGACGATGTGAAAATCTTGGCGCCAGTTCTTCCAAGCAAGGTTGTATGCGTTGGAAAAAATTATGCTGATCACGCCAAGGAAATGGGCGGGGAAGTACCTGCCGAACCAGTTATTTTCATCAAGCCTTCGACCACTGTGATTGGTGAAGGTGATGCGATTGTGTTGCCACGGCAATCATCAAATGTGCATTACGAAGTTGAACTTGCAGTAGTGATTAGTCACCTGTGTAAAGACGTGTCTATTGAACGAGCTGGAGAAGTCATTCTCGGGTACACAGTGGCAAATGATGTGACCGCTCGTGATCTGCAGAATTCAGATGGTCAGTGGACGCGGGCTAAGTCGTTCGATACTTTTTGTCCGCTCGGGCCTTGGATTGAAACCGAGTTAGATCCTACAAACTTGGCTATCTCACTAGACGTGAATGACGAGATCAAGCAAGACGGCAATACATCTGATTTGGTGCGTTCTGCACATGAAATGGTCGCGTGGATTTCTAGTGTGATGACGTTGTTACCTGGTGATGTGATTTTGACTGGAACACCAGCTGGGGTTGGTCCACTTGTTCACGGCGATATTGTGACTGCCACTATTGAAGGAATTGGTTCCTTATCTAATCCAGTAGTCTTGCGTTAATTCACCAAGGAGTTTGCTTTCGTGGCACCGGTTCGCGTTCGATTTTGTCCATCACCTACAGGCAACCCACACGTGGGAATGGTGCGCACTGCGCTATTCAACTGGGCATACGCCCGTCACACTGGTGGCACATTTGTTTTCCGCATTGAAGACACCGACACATCTCGCGACAGCGAACAGTCTTATCAGGATTTGCTTGATTCTTTGAAGTGGCTTGGACTTGATTGGGATGAAGGTCCCGTCGTGGGAGGTCCACATGGTCCGTACCGCCAATCGCAACGTATGGATATTTATGCTGAGGTCGCTGCAAAGTTATTGGCATCAGGTCATGCGTATTACTGCTACTGCTCGCAGGAAGAACTTGAAGAGCGCCGCGAAGCAGCTCGTGCATCAAACACAACACCGGGGTACGACGGAAAGTGTCGTGATTTGTCGGACGAAGAACGCGCTGTTTTTGTTGCGCAGGAGCGCAAACCCGTAACGCGCATTCGCATGCCAGATACAGACTGGACTTGGCATGACTTGGTTCGTGGCGAAGTAACTTTTGCATCAGAGCATGTACCGGACTACGTCATTGTGCGTGGATCAGGCGAACCGTTGTACACATTGACGAATCCAGTGGACGACGTACTAATGGAAATCACACACGTGCTTCGAGGCGAAGACTTGTTGAGTAGCACTCCGCGCCAGTTAGCGCTGTATGACGCGCTTAAAGATATTGGTGTTGCACAAGGCGAGCGTCCCCAGTATGGCCATTTGCCGTATGTGATGGGTGAAGGTAACAAGAAGTTGTCGAAGCGCGATCCGGAATCTGCGCTCTTGATGTATCGCGAAGAAGGTTACTTACCCGAGGGCTTGATAAATTACCTGTCTCTTCTGGGTTGGTCATTCGGCGATGACATTGAATTCTTTTCTAAAGATCAAATGGCAAAGGTTTTTGACATTTCACGAGTCAACGCCAACCCTGCGCGATTTGATTTAAAGAAGTGCACCGCAATTAATGGCGAGTGGATGAGATTTATTGAGCAAGATGATTTAGCAAATCGCTTGATTCCCTATTTAAAACAGGAAGGTGTCCTCACCCAGGATCCGACCGCGACGCAGTTGGCGACGTTGCATGCGGCTGTTCCGCATGTTCAAGAACGCATGGAAACTTTGCGGCAAGGTGTGGGCATGGTTGCGTTCTTGTTTTATGGCGACGAAGGTAGCCCGCGCTTCACAGTTGACCCTGAGGAAGCCAGCAAAGTTCTCACAGATGATGCGCGTCCTGTGATTGCCGCTGCACTTCAGGCTTTGAGTGCTGTGACCGACTGGAATACGCAAGCTATTGAGCATGCCTTGCGGGTGTCGTTAATTGACGGCTTGGAATTGAAGCCAAAGTTGGCGTTTGGTCCCGTTCGTGTGGCCATCACTGGTCGTCGGGTTTCACCTCCGTTGTTCGAATCCTTGGAGATTTTGGGTCGTGAACGGTCTCTGGCTCGGCTTGCGGCAGTGCTCGATTAACGATTTCACGAGGTAAGCGCTACTGGGCTAGAATCGTCAAGCGCTTACGCGTGCAATGCCAAATGGGGTATGGGGTAATTGGCAGCCCAAGTGATTCTGGTTCATTTAGTCTAGGTTCGAGTCCTGGTACCCCAGCCATACGACCGCAGTTACTGCGGTCGTTTTGTTTTGCCGCCAATTGTGTCGGGTTATGAAGCGGAGCATTCACGCGACGAAAATTTGTTCGGGCAATCGTGACACTTATTGACTCGCACTTTGCCACACTTGGTTCATGGTGAAGCGACACGTCCCGCGATGGTCTGATGTGTCATCGCTTGTTGGCGTGAAGTCGCTTTTCACACGGCACAATTCAGTCGACAAGGCTGTGACTATTTGGCAGCTTCGAGCGATTGCACAATCCAAAACCCCGCGTGCTGTTTTTGATTACACAGACGGCGCGGCCGGTGAAGAACTGAGTATGAATCGCTCGCGTGAGGTGTATCGCGACTTGGAGTTTTATCCTCGTGTTCTTCGCGATGTGGCGAAAGTGGATACGTCTGTCACGGTGCTTGGTCAGCGTTCAGAGTTGCCGTTCTTTTTCAGTCCGACGGGCTTTACGCGCATGATGCATTATGAAGGTGAACCTGCAGTTGCTCAAGTAGCTGCAGAATTTGGAATCCCGTACACATTGTCAACCTTGGGCACCACGTCGATTGAAGATTTAGCGGCAGCCGCGCCAGATACTCGCAAGTGGTTCCAACTGTATTTATGGCGCGATAAAGCATCACGTTTCGAATTAGTTGATCGGGCTGCAGCCGCTGGCTATGAAGCGATTATGTTGACCGTTGACACCGTTGTAGGTGGAATGCGCGTGCGCGATGTGCGCAATGGTTTAACGATTCCACCGCAACTGAGCGCAAAGACACTTGCCGACATGGCCCGGTATCCAAAGTGGTGGGGCAACTTGCTCACTACGGCGCCGTTGGAGTTTGCATCATTGAAGTCCACAGGTGGAACAGTTGCAGAATTAATGAACAGTGTTTTTGATCCGTCAATCACGATGGACGATGTGAAATGGCTTCGAGACAACTGGCATGGCAAGTTGATCATCAAGGGTGTGCAAAATGTTGCAGATGCCCAGATGTTGATTGATGCCGGCGTTGATGCGCTTGTCCTGTCGAATCACGGTGGACGTCAGCTCGATCGATCTGTTGTTCCGCTGGAGTTGCTTCCCCAGGTGAGAGCAGCTGTTGGTGCAGAACCCGAAGTCATGATTGATGGCGGCGCATTGTGTGGCGCCGACATCGTTGCCGGCATAGCGATGGGTGCAACAGGTGTGCTTGTTGGACGTGCTTACCTCTACGGCATCATGGCTGGCGGAATCGCCGGAGTGCGGCGGGCGGCGACAATATTGAAAACTGAAGTCGAACAAACCATGCGCCTCATGGGCATCAAGCAGCTTGATGAACTTGAACCAAACATGGTGCGGTTGAGAAATAAATAAATTCTCTGCGAGTTAAAGCAAACTGTGCTTTTAATTCACTAAAACCACTTACTATGGTCACAATCGTTCTGACCTAGGGGATCGGCATGGCACTTCGGAGAAAATCATTTATTGCAGCTCTTGCGCTGCTCGGGTCACTTGTGGTGGGTACTCCCGCCCAAGCAAACACCATTACCGGTGTGACAATTGTTGGCACGCCCTCCGTTGGCTCCACGCTTGTTGCCTCGGTCTCGGGCGGTGCGACCAATTACTGGACATTTTGGTTCGCCTGTAATCGTCGCTTGAATGTAGGCGAAAACCCAGCGTTTAATTTGGCTTGTGTGACAATCGCGGGAGGTAAAACCCACGAAGACGTCAATTATTTAGTTGTTCCGCCGCGAGCCCAGGGCCGATTTATACAAGTTATTGTTTCTGCTCGAAACGGCGTCACCTTGAGCGACGACTTAACAAACACTTTGGCGCAAACAGATGTAATTGTGCCAGTGACTTACGATGCACCCGCGGTTATCAACGCGTCAGGCGGCACGACTGCCACAAATGGGCTACGCATTACTTACGCCGGTGGACAAATACAGATCAACCGTAATGGTTCGGGTCAGGTTTTTCGACCAGGAACTTTACCGAGTGTGGCATCGAATTCTAACGAAACCCATTTATTCAATGGCTTGTACCTGCTCGTGGGCTCGACCATTGTTGGTCCGCAAGGCGCGATTCCTTATGACTGTGTTGATCGGACAATACCTGGTGTATTAAAAAATTCAACGGGGGTTAAGCCTGACTGTCCACTGAGCTATGCCAAATGGGATTCAGTTACTTCCACTGGTGGTTCAGCTGCTGGTTCAGGAACGATAACAAGCAGGTTGTCATACCGCGGAGCACAAGGAACCTACACGGTAGACCTCACATTGAGTTACGTAGCGAACAACGATTTCTATTCGTATCGTGCTGTTGTGACGCCGCCTGCATCTAATACGCAACAAGTCAAGCTTTATCAAATCGTGGATACTTACTTAATTGGAAGCGATGCGGGACCTGGGTTTTATGTGAGTGGAGCACAACCTATGGTGGGCACAGAAAAGACCTTTGACGGCGTAACCGTCGTTGAAGCCTTACGAAATACAGGTCGTGCTTGGGATGGGTATTGGTCTGGATATTACTTGTGTCCATTTCTTGGAAGTCACGTAACTGACTCGTACAACAAAAACGAGTGCAAAGACCTCAAAGCAACCGCACGTAGTGGTGGCGATCTTATGACTGGTAGCGCCGCAATCGATACTCGGGAAACAACTGATAACGGGATGGCGGCAGTTTGGAAACTGGGAGCTGCAAAAACTGCAACCACGATTAACTATGACCTTGTGTTTAGTGGAACTCCGACTTCCTTCCCGCCGACTATCAACAATCACATTGTTACCGGTGGAAATGATGCAGGTGGAATCGTCACGTGGGATGCCTTACTTGGTGGCACACCGAACGTCACGTCTACACAACAGTGGTATCGCTGTACGTCGCCTGTAACTGCTGGAATAACAGTGCCAGCGGGGTGTACTGCAATAGCGAGTGCAACAGAAAAGACGTATGTTGAAACGGCGGCTGATGCAGGTCGATATGTGACCGCCTTTGTCACAGCGCGTAATGCATTTGGTACTGCGACATCGATAGCGCCACGGACAATCGCGACCGTAATTCCGGAAATTTTGTTCCCGAATCCTGCGGACCATCTAGTTGGCGCAACAGGTGTTTCAGTTACCGCGAGTGTGACCGGTGGTGGCGCGGTTACGTTTACGTCGACAACTCCAACTGTGTGCACGGTTGCTACCACTTCAGGCTCAGCAACAGTTCAATTGCACAGCGCAGGGCAATGTTCAATCACCGCCTCGAGTAATCGAGCACAATCAATCACGCGTACCTTTAATGTGACTAAGCATCCTCAAACAATCACATTTTCTCAACCTGATGATGTGGAAATATCCACGGGAAGTGTTGCTTTATCGGCTACGGCCACCTCTGGCTTAGCTGTGACGTACACGACCAAAGATTCATGGATATGTACTGTGTCCGGATCGACGGTAACGCTAGTAAGCACGGGTCGTTGTGAGTTGTTCGCAAATCAAGCAGGTAATGTCACATTTGATAGTGCACCAACCGTCACACGATTTTTCTCTGTGATCCAAAAGCCGGTTATTACAAATGCAGCGGTGACTGGTAACGACTCAGAAGGTAGTCGCCTTACTCGAACCGCTACTGTGACCGGCACGCCTACCGCGACCGTAACTGAGCAGTGGTATCGCTGCCTGAATCCGGTAGTAGCTGGGACAACCGTCCCTGCAGGCTGTGCCGAGATTGCGGGCGAGACGGGCACCTCGTATGTGACCGGTCCGGCTGATGTTGGTCGTTATGTGACCTCGTTCATAACAGCAACAAACTCAGCAGGTCGAGCGACTGCTATTTGTCCTAAATCAACGCCAGTGGCGAATCGGGAAATCGTGTTCCCTGATTTGATTGACAGACCAGTCACCGCAACTGGAGTCACTGCCAGTGCGACTGCAAGTGGATTACCTGTGACCTTCACGTCTGCAACACCTGATGTGTGTACTACGACTTCGGGTGGACAGATCACCTTGAAGTTGGCCGGTGATTGCACAATTGTTGCCTCAAGCAACGGATTACCTTCTGTCGCTCGCACCTTTGCGGTGACTAAGGTTCCCCAGAGCATCACGTTCCCGAACGTGGCAACTGCGAATTTAGCTGATGGCTCGACGACATTATCTGCGACCTCAGATTCAGGTTTACCGGTGAGTTACACCTCGTCGAATAACGACATCTGCACGGTCGATGGTTCCACAGTTACCTACATTGCTGTAGGTCGTTGTGAATTGGTCGCTGAGCAAGACGGAGATGACACTTACTTGCCTGCAACATCGTTTACCCGATTCTTTGACATTTTAGAAAAGCCATCGGTCACTGACTTGGTTGTACATGGTGGGGCGGACGAGGGATCTCGTTTAACTTACGATGCAAGTATTGGCGGCTCTCCGGAGATTACGGAAACGTATCAGTGGTACCGATGCGCGAGTGCCGTGAGTGCTGGAGCAAGTGTGCCTGGTGATTGTTCACCGATTACTGGCGCCACAAAAGACCATTACGTCACTGGTGTTGCTGACATCGATAAGTTCGTCACTGTTCTTGTGACTGCAACAAACGCTGTAGGTTCTGATCAAGCAATTGCTGCGCGAGCAGACAAAGTCAATGCGCTGGAGATTTTCTTCCCGAATCCAGAAGATCAGTTTGTTGATGCAACAGGCACAACGGTAACCGCTTCGGCTACTGGCGATGCACCGGTATCGTTCACGTCGAACACGCCAAGTGTGTGTACTGTCTCGAGCGCCATTGGCACTGCAGTGATGACGTATCTGAAGAGTGGTACATGTAGCGTGACTGCATCGAGCGGAAGTATTCCATCGGTGACTCGCACGTTTGAAGTCAATAAAGTGGGTCAGGAAATTGCTTTCCCCGATTTAACGTTGGCTGCACTTGCGACAGGTACAAAGAGTCTTGATGCAACATCTAGCTCAGGGTTGCCTGTTTCGTACGCCTCGACAGATACAAGTGTTTGTACTGTGGCTGGATCAACCGTGACGTTTGTCGCCATTGGCATGTGTGAGATTGTTGCCGATCAAGCGGGAGATGATTCGTACTTAGCAGCTGATTCAGTCACTCGACGATTCTTCATTCTCAATGATCCTGGTATCACTGATCATGTCCTCATCGGATTAGCAGAAGTGGCATCGATTCTGACGTATGACGCAACATTTGTGCGTGACGACTACACAGATATCTCGCACCAGTGGTACCGCTGTAAGACAGATGTCCCAGCAACTACCACGGTCCCAGATGACTGCGTTGCGATTAATGGTGCAACCGACACGATTTACCACCCTGTCTCGGCAGATGTTGGCAAATTTGTGACGGTATTCATCACAGCCAGAAACCCTGTTGGTCTTGCCACATCGATGGCACCGGTTTCGACAGCGGTAACAAAGTCAACGACGTTGGTGTCGAAGAAGCTGAAGACGACCGTGTACTTCGCATCGTTGTCGCCAACGTTGGACTATCGCGCCCGTGCGAATTTGAATTCACTCGTGCGTAAGTTACCGGCGCAGGCTACAAACATCGAAATCCTTATTCATGGTTTCGTTCAGCCCACGTCGGCAACTGGCAATGATTTCTCATTGTCGCGTAATCGTGCAAACAACGTGACCGCCTACTTGGGAACTCGTGGTCTGTCTGGAAAGCACGTTGTGGTTGCGCGTGGTCGTGCCAAGGAAAAGGGTGCGCGTGCTCGTCGCGTTGAAGTGACACTCACGTACACAATTCCGCGTTAGTCAGTTCGCAAACACCATAGGGACCGCCCGTAGGCGGTCCCTATGTTTGTAGCCCCGACGGGATTCGAACCCGCGCTACCGCCTTGAGAGGGCGGCGTGCTAGGCCACTACACAACGAGGCCCTAGACCGATAACCCTAACGCAATCGCGGTCAATGGCTAAATCCGTGAGATTACATTCGGGCTTTGAGTAGTTCGGAAATTTTTGCTGCTGCTGCGACCACGGCGGGTCCGTGAATGCGTCCGGGTGTGCGGGTGAGTCGTTCGATTGGTCCTGAGATTGATACTGCAGCGAGGACTTTGCCTCCGGTGCCTCGGATTGGTGCTGAGACTGAAGCAATGCCGGATTCGCGTTCGCCGATGGATTGTGCCCAGCCTCGGCGACGGATTCCGGAGAGGTCGGTGGCTGTGAATTTTGCGCCTTGTAATCCTCGATGCAAGCGATCGGGTTCTTCCCATGCCAACAACACTTGTGCTGCCGATCCAGCTTTCATAGTGAGCGCACTGCCAACGGGAACGGTGTCACGCAGTCCCGTGAGGCGCTCTGCTCCTGCAACACAGATTCGTTGGTCGCCTTGTCGACGATATAGCTGGGAACTTTCTTTTGTGAGGTCGCGTAGTGCAATGAGCACTGGCCCAGCTACGGCTAGGAGTTTGTCTTCTCCTGCAGATACGGCGAGCTCGCTGATGCGGGGTCCAAGTACGAAGCGGCCGTTGAGGTCTCGTGTGACAAGCCGGTGATGTTCAAGGGCGGTGGCAAGCCGATGGGCTGTGGGGCGGGCAAGGCCGGTAGCGGAGACGAGGCTTGCAAGGGTCATTGGTCCGGCTTCGAGGGCGTCCAAAATGTGGGC
>CANFOW010000017.1 GCA_947448865.1 Actinomycetota bacterium | reverse complement strand
TCAAGCACAACTTCAACTTCAACAGTTGGGTTGCCTCGGGAATCAAGGATTTCGCGGGCATGGATATCAGCAATGCTTGACATGAAAGTCTCCACTTTTTGGTGAGTTGGGAATAGATGTGCCCCATTGCACGTAAGGGTTTCAGTCTAGCGGTTGGACTTACGCGACAGGAAAACGACTTATGTCAGTCCCTCAACGTGGCGAATTTCCTGACGATATTCAGCCATTCGGCTGCGCAACAGCGATTCCGAATCTAAATCGTGTTCACGCGCTAACTCCACAACAGCAATCAATAACTGAGTGACCGATTCCGCAGACACCTCCGGGACAATCTCACGTAATTGCTCGCGAAGCACGCCATCGGATGACGGAACGCCAAGCTTGCGTGATCTGTACATGAGCTGAGTGGCGACTTGAAGTGCTGGCATAGCCGAAGGCACGCCATCTGTAACGGACTCGCGTGGTTTTTCTTCTGCTTTGATTGCGGCCCAGTTAGCTTCGAGTTGCTCATCGGACTCGAACACCACATCACCAAAGACATGTGGATGTCGTCGAATTAATTTATCGACAACACCTTGTGCAATCGCATTCACCGTAAATGTGGAGTCGGTCTCTTGAGCAATGCGGGCATGAAAAACAATTTGCAACATTAAGTCGCCGAGTTCTTCTTTAAGGGACGGCAAGTCACCCTTGTCCATTGCCTCGAGCGTTTCGTATGTCTCTTCGAGTAAGTAGCGAGCGAGTGACTCATGCGTTTGCTCGGCGTCCCACGGACATCCACCCGGTGAACGCAGTTGGTCCATGACTTCGACGAGTCGAGTCATCGAGTCAGTCATAACAAAACTCTTGCGTTACTGTTGCGGAATTGTGGCAAGTGCAGGCTGTGACAATGTGATGTCGCCACCATCTGCTTGTAACTTATTTGGATTCCATTCGCCAAATCGAGGAGACAGTTGCACATTCATTGTGCGACTTAAATCTCCGAGATACTTCACCATGGCAGTTGTTTGATCCGCTTGAGCTGCGTTGGGAGCAACAAGTTTGGCAATAACATTTTCCGAAAGAATCATGCGCATAAATTTGTCGAGATCTTTGGAGCTCACACCATTTTGCGACATCACTTGGGTGCGGATAGTTTCTTCACCGTACTGAGCAAAAACATTTTGTTTGAACGCTTCAACCTGAGCGTCAGTGATTGTGACCTTCTGGTCTTGAAGAGCCTTGTCCAAAATTTTCTCGAGAACAAGGTGATCTAGAACCATGGCACTAAGCAGCGTCAAAGACGGAATTTGTGAGACGGCACCGGTTGGCATTTGCTCAAGCTCGGCACGCACTTCATTGACCTTTTCAGTAACAAGGGACTGTGGAATCACCTTGTTATCGACGATCGCAGCTGATCCAGCAAGCTGTGGACCAGACGCACATGCACTCAGGCACAAAGCAACGCCAACGACAATTGCGACTGAACGAATCTTCACTCAAATCCCCTTTATTAACTTGCAACCAGCACGGCATGAACCAACTGACTTACCCACTCAACCAGGTCGCCATCTGGAGACGCTCCACTCGGAGCACCCAACATGGCCACTTTGGGACGCGGCACAACAATCGTACGTGTCGCAGGCAGGATTTTCGTACCTGGGTAGAGCCGTGACAGGCGAAGTTGGCGAGATTCAGCCAGTTCGACAGGAAAAATCCGAACACTATGGCCTGATGCAATAACTTCCTCAATGCCGAGCGTGTGCAACAGCGCACGAAGTCGTGCCACGCTTATCAGCGCTTCTACGGGTTTCGGTAGGACACCGTAACGGTCAGCGAACTCTGCGACTGCTTCGTCAATTGCCTCGGAGGTATGAGCATCTGCAAGTCGTCGATACGCCTCAAGGCGAAGTCGTTCTTCTGGCACATAATCATGCGGAATGTGAGCATCAATGGGCAACTCAACTTTGACATTCATTTCAGACGTGTCAGGCGATGAATCATTTCTGACTTCAGCAATCGCTTCACTCACCAGCCGTATGTAAAGATCAAATCCGACTTCAGCGATGTGACCACTTTGTTCGCCGCCGAGCAAGTTGCCTGCACCACGGATTTCCAGGTCTTTCATCGCGACTGCAATTCCTGAACCTAAGTCCGTATGCGCCGCAATGGTTGCCAGTCGATCATGTGCATGTTCAGTCAACGGCTTATCAGGTGAATATAAGAAGTATGCGTAGCCGCGTTCGCGACTTCGACCAACACGACCACGCAGTTGGTGCAGCTGTGACAATCCAAAATTCTCCGCACGATCGACAATTAACGTGTTGGCGTTTGGAATGTCTAGTCCGCTTTCAATAATTGTTGTCGAGACGAGCACATCAAATTTGTGTTCCCAAAAATCAACAATGATTTGTTCTAGTTGATGTTCATTCATCTGACCATGTGCAACCGCAACCCGAGCTTCAGGTACTAATTCCATAAGTCGACTTGCAACACGATTAATACTTTCAACGCGATTATGCACAAAGAACACCTGTCCATCACGTAACAATTCGCGATGGATCGCAGCCGTGATGAACTTTTCTTCGTACGGACCAACAGATGTCAGCACTGGATGACGTTCTTCGGGCGGCGTTTGAATCGTCGACATTTCGCGAAGACCGGTGACTGCCATTTCTAATGTGCGTGGAATTGGAGTTGCAGACATTGTGAGCATGTCTACATTTGTCCTTAATGCCTTGAGATGCTCTTTATGCTCAACACCGAATCGTTGCTCTTCATCAACAATGACTAATCCGAGATCTTTAAATCGCACATCTGGATTAAATAATCGATGTGTTCCAATGACGACATCCACAGTGCCATCCGACATGCCTTCGAGCACCGCTGTTGTTTCTTTTGCCGATTGAAAGCGCGATAGCGCAGCAAGTTTCACAGGGAATTGCGCATATCGCCGAGCAAAGGTTTCCATGTGCTGTTGCACAAGCAAAGTTGTTGGCACCAAGACTGCAACCTGCTTGCCGTCTTGCACTGCCTTAAACGCAGCCCGCACCGCAATTTCAGTTTTCCCGTAGCCAACGTCGCCACACACCAATCGGTCCATGGGTATTTCACGTTCCATGTCCGCTTTGACATCGTTAATGGTGATCAACTGATCTGGAGTTTCAACGTATTCAAATGCATCTTCAAGTTCTCGCTGCCAAGGTGTGTCCTGCGCGAAAGCATGTCCTCGGCTAGCCATTCGGGCAGCGTACAACCGGATAAGTTCGCCAGCGATTTGGCGAACAGCTTTACGAGCTCGGGACTTAGTTGCAGCCCAGTCACTACCGCCGAGACGATTCAGGCTTGGCGCTTCGCCACCGACATAGCGAGTCACGTGATCGAGTTGGTCAGTCGGGATGTAGAGCCTGTCGCCGCGTTGGCCGCGTTTGCTGGCTGCGTACTCAACGACTAGGTACTCGCGAGTCGCACCTTGCACAGTGCGTTGTTGCATTTCTACATAACGTCCAACACCATGCTGATCGTGCACGATGTAGTCACCAGATTTAAGCGACAACGGATCAATGTTTGCCTTGCGTCGACTTGGCAACGAGCGTGGTTCGCGGCCAGAATCACGGACTGCAAACAAATCCATCTCAGTAAATACCGCAACACCTTCGCACGAAACGCCATGCAGTTGGTGGGCTACGGTAACTTCAACAACGCCAGTCGCGCCACTTGGATTGTCAACGATGCGCGCAGGGATGTCGTGTTCTGACAACGTCTGAACTACTCGCTGTGCAGAACCATGACCAGCCATCGCAAAAATCACAGACGCGCCGGCGCCCCAGAAACCGCGAACGTCACTCACGACGTCATCAAGTGCGGAGCGATACTCACGAATCGCAGCCAGATCAGGCATCGGATCGTCTGGACCAATAAGCGTTGAAATTTCACACCAACGTTTACCGGCATACAACGTTTTCAATTCGTCATAATCGCGATAACCCGAACTACCGAGATCAATGGGCATCACATTGCCGTCTGTTGCGTTATGCCATGACGCCTCGAGGAACTCTGCACTTGTCGTCACCAATTCACTGGCTCGGGTGGCAACGCGTTCCGGCTCGATTTCTACAACAAGCCAGTCTGACCCAAGAGTGTCGAGTAACAATTCCATGTCGGGTGTGAGCACAGGAATGAGGGCTTCCATTCCTTCAGCCGCTATACCTTCCGCAATTTTGGACAACATTTCGGATAACTCAGGATGCTTCGTGAGTAAATCACGAGCGCGTTCGCGCACATCATCTGTAATCAAAAGTTCGCGACACGCAGTAGCCAGAAGTGTTGTCGATGGTTCGCCAAGCGATCGTTGGTCAGCTACCGAGAACACCCGAATGTCATCAACGACATCGCCCCAAAACTCAACGCGCACGGGATGCTCTTGCGCAGCCGGAAACACATCCACAATGCCACCACGGACTGCGAATTGCCCTCGACGATCAACGAGCTCAACTCTTTCGAATCCCAAGTTCACTAAGTTCGTGCTCAACGTGTCAATCGAAACTTCATCGCCGATTTTCAAGGACAACGGAACAATATTTCCTAAACCACGCACAATCGGTTGAATGACGGCTCGTATCGGAGCCACGAGCACTGAGATGGGATTCCCATCTGGGTGAGCAAGCCGGCGTAACACAGTCATTCGAGTGCCGACTGTGTCACCACTCGGGCTAAGCCGTTCGTGCGGCAACGTTTCCCATGCCGGAAAAACTGCAAGTTTGTTTTCTGGTACGAAGTCTCGTAATGCAGTCGCTAATTGTCCTGCTGCTTTATCGCTGGCCGTAATCAGCAACACTAGTCGCGTTGATTGCGCTAACGCGGCTGCAACATACGGGATTGTTGATTGCGAAACACCTAATCTGGCTGGCGCACCTAATTCAAGATGTGAAATCGCTTCTCGAATGTGCTCGTCACGACCGACCGCATCAATTACGAACTTCAATGCCATGTATTTACGCTAAGCAACTTGTGAGGACATCAACAAATTCAGGCCGAGAAATAATTACTGAAGGGATAAATGTTTCCACATTATTTAAGGCAATAGATTGTCCAGCGCGGTCACACACGGACAATCCATAATGATGAGCCACGCCTAATGGTGCTGCAAGGTCCCACTCGTGCATGCCGCCGGTATTGATGTACATATCCGCATGGCCAGCAATAATGTGTGCCATTTTTGCACCAACAGAACCCATGGAAATGACTGTGACTGCCTTGCCAAAATGACCACGCAGTGTTTCCTCAATCGCAGCGAGTTCCTGAGGTGGCCGAGACTTGCTTACTAAAATTCGAATGTCATCGTGGTCGACATGTGCCAGTGTTGCAACATCATCCATTGACAACATCACTTCGGTGGCTGGGACATAAACGCTGGCAGCCGAAATCTGACTGGGTGCAGCAGATGTGCGTTCCCACAATGCGATGTGTACCGCGAAGCCAGAATCGCCACTTGAAAAATGTGACGTTCCATCAAGCGGATCGACAATCCATAAGCGATCAACATCATTGCGTGCGGAATCGTGCACACCTTCTTCGCTGAGCACAGCATCGTCTGGCCGACTTTTTGCAAGCAAAGCAACAAGGAGTTCGTGAGCAGCACGGTCTCCTTGTTTACCCAGTTGTTTGCGAGCTAATTCGTCGATTGTGTGGTTATTGGATTCTGGAATTGATCGAGCATTTGCCAAAATTCCATTAAGCAGAGTTCCTGCCTGTCGTGCAACAATTCGCGCAACATCCTGATCAGAATCGTGAATCATGAATTAAATCTATTCTGTGTTGGAACAAGCCCGTGTTCAATGAGCGATTCGACTGCGTCGGCGCCTGAGGAAATCAAAGTTGCCACCGAATCTGCTTCTGCAGAAGAAAAAGTTTTTAAAACAAAATCAGCTGGATCTTGTCGACCTGGCGGGCGACCAATGCCCAAGCGCACGCGAAACCAATCACCTGTGCCAAATGCTGAGCGTACAGATTTCAATCCATTGTGGCCATTGTCGCCGCCACCTAATTTCACACGGATAGCTTCGAGATCAATGTCGAGTTCATCATGCAAAACGATGATGTGATCGATGTCGATTTTGTAAAACGTTGCAAGGGCTTTAGTTGGACCGCCACTTTCGTTCATATAAGAAAGTGGTTTCGTAAGAATGACTTTGCGTCCTGCGATGTGCGTTTCGGCAGCATCTGCAAGAGCGCGTTTGTGTCGCTTAAGCGCAACACCAGTACGAGAAGCGAGTTCATCCACCACACGTGCGCCGATGTTATGGCGCGTGAAAGCATAAGTGGGACCCGGATTACCGAGTCCCACTACGAGCCATGCGGATGACTGAGTCACAAATTACTCAGCTTTAGTTGCAGCTTGTTCGGAACCGTCGGCACCTTCAACGCTTTCGCCTGATGCGATACGGGCAGCGCGTTGTTCAGCCTTAGCCTTTGCACCTTCGGCAGCAGCGTTAGCTGATGCTTCTGCCTTAGCAGTTGCATCTGCAGCATCGCGAGCGATAGTCGCTGCTTCAGCTGCAGTCACAACAACAAGGTCCACGTGCTCAACAAAACGACGTACTGGGTCGATTTGGATATCGCGTGGAGCAACATTGTGGTTCTTTCCATCAACGGTCAACGTCAATGAAGTCGCCTTGTGACGAAGTACCTTGGTGAGTTCATGTGAGTCAATTGATACGTGAATCGGAGCTGATCCGTGTCCGTATACAACTGCTGGGGTCTTGCCTTCGCGACGAAGACGGCGCGATGCGCCCTTGCCGAAATCGCTACGGATTTCGCCTGTTAATTCGTTTGCCATGTGTTCTCCTCGATTGGTCATATGCACGCTCCGCGTGAGACCTTCGTCGATAACGGCTTTTGAATTACCAAAAAGCCCTCGCCGAGGAGCAGTCCTAGGTTAGCCAGAGCCAACCTGAAGGGTCAAATTCGACTAGACGCCAACGTGGTCAAACAGGCTGGTTACAGAACCTTCATCGAATACTTCGCGAATTGCGCGAGCAATCAGCGGAGCAATAGGAAGAACGGTCAAACGCGGGAAACGATTCGACATCGGAATTGGAAGGGTGTCAGTAACAACGACTTCCTTGATTCGGGAATCCTGGAGTCGTTGGCGAGCCGGCGGAGACAGAACACCGTGAGTTGCGGTCACGATGACATCTTCAGCACCGTTATCAAAGAGAGCTTCGGAAGCCTTGACGATTGTGCCGCCAGTATCGATCATGTCGTCAACGACGACACAAATGCGACCCTTCACATCACCCACAACTTCGAGTACTTTCGCTTCGTTAGGAACATCAGGATCACGACGTTTGTGAATGATTGCTAGCGGTGACCCAAGGATGTCTGTCCAACGTTCAGCAACACGAACGCGACCAGCATCTGGCGAAACAACTGTGATCTTGCTGCGATCAACAGTGCGACCCACGTGAGCTGCCAAAATCGGTAGCGCAAATAAGTGGTCGACTGGTCCGTTGAAGAAACCTTGAATTTGAGCAGTATGTAAGTCAACGCTCATAATGCGATCAGCACCAGCAGCTGCGAAAAGATCCGCCATCAATCGAGCAGAAATTGGTTCGCGGCCTGCGTGCTTCTTGTCCTGGCGTGCGTATCCATAAAACGGAACGACGACAGTGATGCGTTTTGCAGATGCACGCTTGAGTGCATCCACCATGAGCAGTTGCTCCATGATCCATTCATTAACAGGTGCGGTGTGAGTTTGCATGACGAACGCATCGCAACCCCGAACAGATTCTTCGAAACGGACATAAATTTCGCCATTGGCAAAGTTGTACGCACGGGTTGGCACTAACTCAACGCCCAGATTTTCAGCCACCGCCGCCGCAAGTTCCGGATGCGAACGTCCAGCGAGCAAAACCATTCGCTTTGCATTGTTCTGAGTAATGCCGGTCATGTCATGCCCCTTCTTCGTGCTTACGAGATGAGTCTGCCAGTGCTGCTTGTGCTGACTTGCTACCGGGTCGTCGTCGCAATACCCAGTCGACAATATTGCGTTGTTTAGCGCGGGCTACTCCGATAGCACCTGCAGGCACGTCCTCGGTTATAACAGAACCTGCTGCGGTGTAGGCACCATCGCCGACCGTGACCGGTGCGACGAGCATCGTGTCACTTCCAATGCGCACATGCTTGCCGATAGTGGTGTGGTGCTTATCTACTCCGTCATAGTTGACAAAGATTGTGGCTGCCCCAATGTTGGTACCTTCACCGATCGTCGCATCGCCGACATAAGACAAGTGCGGGACTTTGGCACCAGCATCGAGTTGAGCGTTTTTCATTTCGACAAAGCCGCCAGCCTTGGCACCTTCACCTAAGACTGTGTCTGGTCGAAGGAAGGTGTACGGTCCAACACTTGCGTGCATTCCGATAATGGCGCCACTAGCTGTGGTGCGAGTAACGTGCGCACCTAATAAAACTGTCGTGTCGTGAAGAGTTGAGTCAGGTCCGATGACCGCTTGAGTAGCAATCGACGTATGGCCAGTGAGGTGCACATTCGGCAAAATCGTCGCATCAGATTCAATCGTTACCGTGCGATCAATCCACGTTGTCTGAGGATCAACAAGTGTGACACCAGCAATCATGTGTTCTTCATTAATTCGGTTTCGCAAAATTGCAGCTGCTTGCGCCAACTGCGCACGATCATTAACACCCAAAATATTTGTTTGCGTTGTCAGGCTTGCCCGCACCGAATGACCTGATTGCGTCAAAATCTCAACAACATCGGTTAAGTACTGTTCGCCTTGTGCATTGTGCGCAGTTACTGAAGCAAGCGACGTTGCTAAGAGTTCGCCAGAAAAAGCGTAAACACCTGAGTTCACTTCAGTGATGAATTTTTGTTCGTCAGTTGCATCTTTCTCTTCAACAATGCAGCACACTGTGTCATCGCCGTTGCGAATAATGCGCCCATAGCCATGTGGTTCATCTACGTGGGCACTCAGTACTGCAGCCTGGCAATTACTTGCAGCGTGAATAAGTTCAGAAATGTCATGTGTTGTGAGAAGCGGTGAATCTCCAGCGAGTACTACGACAGTTCCCGATGCGAGTTCAGGAAAAGCTTCAAGCACAACCTTCACGGCATGCCCTGTTCCATTTTGATGCTCTTGCACAACAGTCGAAACCTGCGGCCAGCTCTGGTTCAGATACGCAGTCACTTCATCCCGGCCATGACCGACAACAACGACCACGCGAGACGCATTCAGCGGAGCAACTGCGCTAAGCACATGGCCAAGCAGAGTGTCGCCGAGGATGCTGTGAAGGACCTTTGGCTGCGGTGATTTCATTCGCGTGCCAATTCCGGCCGCAAGAATGACAACTGCAGTGGGTGAATTGGTGGCCGACACAGCCCTAGCCTACTTACCTGCTTGCTCCCGGTCGTGGATTCGAACCACGATAAGCACCTCCAAAGGGTGCTGTCCTGCCATTAGACGAACCGGGAAAGAACTCCTGAATCTTATTGTCTAGAGAGTATTTTCCCCAAAAGGAGCCGATACGTAAGGTCGCAGACACCCCGAAAGCAGTGCGATAGCCTTAAGGCACGAGCTAGTGCACTTGTCTCAACGGGTGTCAGATTTCTTAAGTTCACTTCAGCGAGGATCACTGTGGCAATTGCCCACCATGACGACGACGAGTTAGACCACGCACCCCAAGATCGCGTGAGAATGACTGGTCATGAACGTCGTGCGCAATTAATTGAAGTGGGCCGCACCCTTTTCGCGGAAAAAGGTTTCGAATCTGTCACTGTTGAAGAAATTGCCTCTAAGGCCAAAGTGTCAAAGCCAGTTGTGTATGAACATTTCGGTTCTAAAGACGGACTTTATGCGGTTGTTGTAGACCGTGAAATGAATTACTTGCTCAATTCAATTACCCGAGCACTGACTGCCGCACACCCGCGCGTTTTGCTCGAGCAAGCAGCTTTTGCGTTATTCGATTACATCGAAACTCATAATGATGGCTTCCGAATTTTGCTCCGAGACTCACCAGTGTCTGCAGCCACCGGCAACTTTGCGAGTTTATTGTCTGATGTTGCAAGCCAGGTAGAAGCCCGACTTGCCCGAGAGTTTGCAGCTCGAGGATTTCCGAAAAAGATGGCACCGATGTATGCCCACATGTTCGTAGGCATGGTCGCACTCACTGGCCAATGGTGGCTTGATGAAAGTGGCGCAAAGAAAGAGGAAGTCATTTCTCACCTTGTGAACTTGGTGTGGAATGGCGCGGTCGGACTAGAGCGTGAACCCAAACTTGTTATCCGACGTAAAAAATAATTCCTGACTTGTCACAGATTGACGACTGTATTACTCACTAATTTCTCTGGCGCCTGGCACAGGACCGTGAGCGTGTATCGCAGTATCAACGAGACCTGAACTCGAAAACGCAACGACGAGATCAATTGCTTTGGATTCCGAGGCAACCAAGAACGCACATGTCGGACCACTACCCGAGATAAGTGAACCGAGTGCGCCATGTTCACGCCCAAAAGTCAAAACATCTTGCAAACTCGGACGAGCCGAAATCGAAGCACTCTGTAAATCATTGTGGAGCGCACGCGCTAATTCAGCAGCATCTCCGCGAGCGAGCGCAAACATAATCTCGTCAGGTACCTGCGGAGTTCGATTAAATGTCGCACCACGTTGCTCATCTAAGCGGGAATACATTTCTGGCGTTGATAAACCATGCGAAAACGTGGCAAGCACCCAATGAAAAGTTCCCCGCGCCATAACTGCAGATAGTTGATCACCGCGGCCGGAACCTAACGCAACGCCACCTTGCAACATGAACGGCACATCTGACCCAAGTTGTCGCGCAATGTTGTGCATAGCATCGCGAGACAGTTCATTCCCCCACACACTGTTGCACGCAACAATGGCCGCTGCCGCATCTGCACTTCCGCCAGCAAGTCCTGCTGCGACAGGAATATTTTTATCTATTGTGATGTGAACATCTGGACTTCGTGAATAGGCCTGTGCAACGAGTTCGGCAGCCTTCCATGCCAAATTGGTTTTGTCTGTTGGCACGAGATCCGCAAGTCGACCTGTGGCAGTAATCGACAAAGAATCACTTTGTGTGACAGTGACTTCGTCATAAACACTGAGCGCCTGAAAAACAGTCGCAAGATCATGGAAGCCGTCATCTTTGCGCGGGCCAACGCCAAGGTACAGATTGACTTTCGCTGGGACCCGAACGGTTACTGACGCACTCACAACAGTTACTGTACTTCTCGAGCTGCCAGAGCGATGGATACAAAATCTTGCAATTCAAGTTGCTCACCACGCGCACTCGGTAGCACACCAGCTCGAGTGACTATCTCCTCAACTCGCGCTGGTGCACCCAGAGAAGAACCCAAAGCCGTACGAATAGTTTTGCGTCGCTGTCCAAACGCCGAGTCAATCAACCCAAAAACTTCTCGACGTAAAGTGTCATCCCCTGGTTGATCTCGGCGAACAATGCGGACTAATCCCGAATCCACATTGGGAGCTGGCCAAAAAACATTTCGCCCAATGGATCCAGCTTTAGTCACCTCGCCGTACCACTGCGCTTTCACGCTTGGCACACCGTACGTCTTGTTGCCTGACTTTGCGGCTAGGCGATCAGCGACTTCGGCTTGAACCATAACGAGAACTTCTGCGATGGAATGGAATCGTTCAAGAAAATTAAGTACTACGGGTACTGCGACGTTGTACGGGAGATTCGCTACGAGTTTTGTTGGCTCACATTCCAAATCGGTAATAGTCATGGCGTCTGCATTAAAAACTGTCAGCGCGTGCTGTCGACTCGGAGCATGCTGCGCAATTGTTAATGGCAACTGAGTTGCTAACGCAGGATCAATTTCAACGCACACAACATGTGCTGCAGTGTCGAGTAACGCGAGTGTTAACGATCCGAGGCCCGGTCCAATTTCAACGACCGTATCTGTTGCACCAACATGTGCTTGGTCAACAATGCGTCGCACTGTGTTGGGATCAATAACAAAGTTTTGGCCCCACTTCTTGGATGGGCTAACTCCGACGAGTTCTGCGAGTCGACGAATCTCCGTTGCGCCAAGAAGTTGTACTTGTGACATAAAACTATTTAGTACCAGCCGTGATTTTCAGAATGGTTCCATGCATTGCACGGTGTTCCGTAACGTCCTTTGATATAGCCTGAGCCCCATTTAATTTGAGTAACCGGATTCGTGCGCCAGTCTTCGGCGATTGTCGCCATTTTTTTACCAGGAAGAGCTTGGGCAATTCCATGTGCCCCTGATTGACGATTGTGTGCAGCAGTTCGCCAATTGCTTTCTCGCGTCCACAACTTTGACAAGCATGTGAACTGTGTGTCACTCCAGCCATACGTTTGTTGAATATAGATTTGTGCGTAGTCCTTATTGCCTTGAGGAGTTCCCACCCCAGCGGCAGCAGTTTGCAAGGCGACCTTTGTGTCGTGTGGATCGCCGGTGCCTTGAATAACGACTGCATCAACAGGTTGCTCTTTGACAACCTTTGAGACCACGTGGCGACTGACTTCAATGCCGTCCACAAATTTCACACTGTAGGTAACGACCTGGGTTCCAGTTACACCGGGTTTGAGTACAAACTCAGTTCCGGTCGCAATTTTCGAATCTTTCGTCACTTCCTTGTTGAAATCTATTTCTTCAGTTTGCACAACAGAATTAATAGTGACATCTACATTGCGATACGTGAGGTCTGTGTTATCAGCTTCGTAAAGAGCCTTGACATCAATGTATGGCTGAACGGATTGAGCCTGAATTGGATGATCAACGAACACCACAGCACCTACCGCCAGGACAACAACGGCTGATGCGCCGATACCAAAACTCTTTGAAAGCTTTGGGAGGGCAGGACGACTAGCGGCGCGATGGCGGCCATGCTGAGTCATTCGATCCTCCAGTGTGGGAAGCGGGAAGGCTGGAAGTTCAAAGGTATCGGGTGTTACAGGGGTCTTGGCAAGTTCAGAAAACCTAAAAAGGGCCAAAAACCCTTGCAGCATTTGAAAAAAGTGCCTCACACATTTCTTGCTCAGATTGCCCTCGAGTGCTTGCCATTGTCCGCACCGTAAAGGGCATCAGACGTGACGCATTTGGCCGGCCTCGGAAAGGAGTGGGCGTCAGAAAGGGTGAGTCTGTTTCAACAAGAAGCAATTCCGTAGGAGCTACCAGCAAAGCTTCGCGAAGTGAGATTGCATTCTTAAACGTCACAACACCGCTAAAAGACATGTACCAACCATTGTCACGACAGATTGCGGCCATATCACTATCACCGGAAAAGCAATGGAAGACAACAGTGTCAGGTGCTCCATAGGTAAGCAAGGTACTGATGACATCATCATGCGCGTCTCGATCATGAATGATGAGCGGCTTGTTGTTCTCTTTACTTATGTCGATGTGAGCTCTGAAACTTTCATGTTGTTGCGCGGCTTGATCTTCCTGAGTTCGAAAATAATCCAAACCCGTCTCGCCGATACCACGCACAACATCGAGTCGTGCCAACTCAGCAATTGTCGCTAACGAATCGTGAAGATTGTCATCATGGGCAGCAGCATTTGGATGCAACGCCACTGTTGCCCACACGTTCGAATACTCGCTCGCTGTTTTAACCGCCCATTGCGAACTAGCGACATCGCATCCCACTTGCATGACAACGGAGACACCAACCTGCGCTGCGTTCGCTAACGCATCATTAACACTTGGCAAAATGTGATTGTCGTCGTAATGAACATCCATGTGGCAATGCGTATCCACCACGGGTGATACCAGCGGCTCTATAAATTCATCATCGCTCACATGTATACGGTAATGCCCAAGTGGACTAACCTAAGATTCGACTCCCGAGCTCCGAGAAAATCCAGAAGGGTTGCACGTGTTAAAGCGATTACCAGGTCTCGATGGCTTGCGTGGAATTGCAGTCATTGCAGTCGTGCTTTATCACGCGGATTTAGGAATCCTTAACGGTGGATTTCTTGGAGTCGACATTTTTTTCGTGCTCTCCGGATTTTTGATAACAAACCTGCTGCTTACTGAAATTGCACATTCCGGAACGATAAATCGATCAGCCTTTTATAAACGACGAGTCCGCAGATTAATTCCAGCACTCATCGCGATGATTGTCGTGTCTGTTGTCATTAGCGGACTATGGGTTCCCGATGCCGCCTTCGGCGTGCGTCGTGATTTGCCGTGGGCTCTGACGTTTGTTTTGAACTGGTCGTACATCCTGGTCACACAATCATATTTTGTTCACATTGCTCGACCGCCGTTGTTTCAACATTTGTGGTCTCTCGCGATTGAGGAACAGTTCTATCTTGTTTGGCCACTTGTTCTTATCGCGCTTCGCAAAATCTCTCGCGTGTCGTTGCGACAAAGCATCTTTGTCACTTCACTCATTGGAGTGATTGCCAGCACGTGGTGGATGAGCATCGTGTCGTATCGCGGTGGCTTCCCAGTTCCCAATGATCCAAGCCGGGCATATTTCGGCTCGGATACGCACGCGATGGGATTACTAGTCGGATGTCTTCTGGCCTCGATGCGGGATGTACACAAACTCAATCCAAAACTGACACCAGATCGCCGCACAACATTAAACCTCGTCGCAGTTGGATCATTGTGCGGCATTGGATATTTTCTGAGCAACGTTTCTGAACTAACGCCATTCTTATATCACGGTGGATTTCTTGCACTCAGTGCATTGACTGCAGTTGTCATCGTGATTGCTGTGCATCCTGGTTTGCCATGGGCACGCGTTATTGGCAATCGCATCTTGAGATGGTTTGGTGATCGGTCGTATGGAATGTACATCTGGCATTGGCCGCTGTTCAATCTACTTCGCCCTGGGATAGATGTTGCGTGGCCAGACGTTGTCACACAAGTCGTTCGCCTTGCATTACTGCTTGCTGTAAGTGACTTGTCGTATCGCTACATCGAACTACCTATCAGACATGGATTTGTGCAGAAAAAAATTGAATCGTGGAAATTATTAGGACGCCCGCAATTGTCGATTCGATCAAGTGGGCTTGCTTTGAGTTTTAGCGCAATTCTGATTGCAGGTCTTATCGGAGTCGCGAAGGCACCAACACCCGATGCCTCAATACTTGCCGGCCTTGATGGAATTACCTCAATTGATGAAGATCCCACGCCACCGCCAATTCCAACTGAGCTGCTCATAGAGCAACCTGGCCCGAAAGCATCTGTGGCACCAGTGCGACACGGAACCATTGTGGTGTTTGGCGATTCCGTTGTACTCAGTGGACGCGTGGGTCTCAAAGAGGTTCTTGGACCAATTTCTATTGACGCTGCTGTGAGTCGCTCGCCTGGAGTCATTGCACAGCATGTGAAAGCTCGTCGAGATCAAGATCGTTTAGGCACCGATGTTGTGATCCACATGGGCACAAATGGACTTGTCCGTCGCCAAGACTTAGAACCCATCCTTGAGTCACTACGTGATCGACGTCGGGTTGTAGTCGTCAATACTCAGATGCCGCGGTCATGGATGAAACCAACAAATGCCATGATCGATTCAATCGTCGTGAATTTCCCCAATGTACGCCTTGCTGATTGGGCCGCGACCTCAAAAGGTCACAAAGATTATTTTGTTCCCGACGGAGTACATCTCACGCCCACTGGTGGTCGCGCTTTTGCCGCAATGGTTAAGCGCGCCCTTGATGGGTTTTAGATTTCGACTGGTTCCTCGATGCGAGGGAACATGCTTTCGCCCTTTGTGATTGCAACGCCCGGCTTTAACTGTCCCCATGCTGCAACCTGGGAGTAAGACATGGATAGACCAGATTCAGTGGCGCCAATTTCATTCCACATTTGTTCCATCGACTTAGGCATAATCGGCGCGTACATCACCGCAATGGCTCGCAGGGATTCACAAATTGTGTAAAGAATTGTGGAAAGTCGTTCCTGTTGAGATTCGTCCTTCGCGACAACCCACGGTTGTTGCTCTGTGACATAGAGATTTACTGCATCAATGAACTCTTTGACAGCAACGATTCCCGTTTGAAATTCGAATTGACGTACCGCAGTATCAGCAGTGCGCGCAGTGCTAACAAGTAATTCCTGCAAAGCGACATCAGCTGGCAGATAAGCACCTGGTGTAGGTAATGAGCCTTCGAAATATTTTCCGACCATTGCTTGAACGCGGCTTGCTAAGTTACCCAATCCGTTCGCTAACTCGGAGGTATACCGAGCAACGAGATCTTCCCATGAGAACGAACCATCTTGTCCAAACACAATGGCACGCATGAAGTAGTACCGGAATGCATCGGAACCAACAAGATCAACAATGCTTGATGCGGAAATACCAGTGAGTTTGCTCTTGCTCATTTTTTCGCCGCCAACCAGCAACCAGCCGTGCGCAAAAACGCAACCGGGAAGCGGCAACTCTGCAGCCATCAACATGGCTGGCCAGATAACTGCGTGGAATCTCAAAATGTCTTTACCAACGAGATGCACATCGGCTGGCCATGTATGTGCGAACTTTTTCCCACCATCAGAGTCAGGATCATCACCGAGGCCAACGGCGGTTGCGTAATTTAGTAACGCATCAAACCACACATAGACAACTTGCGCTGTATCCCAAGGAACTTCAATTCCCCAATCGAATGTGGAACGCGAAATTGATAAGTCTTGAAGACCACAACGAAGAAAGGACATGACTTCGTTGTAGGCAGACTCAGGTCTAATGGCCTGAGGATTTGCTTCGTAGTGAGCGATTAAACGATCTGTGAAACGTGAAAGTTGGAAAAACCAATTTGTTTCACTCACTGTCTCGACTGGCTTTGAATGAATTGGGCACAGTTGCTCACCCGATTCATTTTCAATCAGATCGCCAGAAAGTTTGAACTCTTCGCAGCCAACACAGTAAGGACCTTCATAAGCGCCTTCAACAATGAAACCCGTGTCGCGCAATCCTGATAAAAACTTTTGAACACGTTCTACGTGACGAGGTTGTGTTGTCCGGATGAAATCATCATTTGCAGCGTCAATTGTTTTGAGAACCGGAATCCAAGCATCCTCAACAAGTTTGTCCGCCCACACTTGTGGAGTCACATGGTTGGAATCTGCAGAACGCAAAACTTTCTGACCATGTTCATCAGTGCCAGTCAGAAACCAGACGTCTTCTCCGGCCATTCGATGCCAACGCGTCATAACGTCGCCCGCAACTGTCGTGTAGGCATGCCCAATGTGAGGAGCATCATTCACGTAATAAATCGGGGTCGTCAGGTAGTACGCCTTGCCAGAATTCGTCATGCGCTCATTCTAGAGTCTGGCTCACTATTGGTTAGACCTACGGTTTTCCAGCACGGCCTCGTACACATCACGTTTGGCGATTCGCAATTCTCGTGCCACATCAGCAATGGCATCCCGCTGCGATTCTCCGAGCGCCACCCGAGTTGCCACAAGGTCAACCCACTGCTGTGAATCGGTATGGCTCACTGGTTGAGCGCCTGCTACAACAATTGTTATTTCTCCCAGAATCTCGCGATTACTCCACTGTGCAAGATTCGCAAGAGAGTCACGCTCAACTTCTTCATAGGTTTTTGTTAATTCGCGACACACGACTGCCTGGCGATCGTCTCCGAAAACCGACTGCATGTCTATGAGTGTGTCGTGCAATCGATGCGGAGCCTCAAAAAACACCATTGTGCGTACTTCGTCTCGCACAGTTTCCAACGTCGCAATGCGCTCGCCTGATTTACGTGGCAAGAATCCTTCGAATGTGAAGCGATCAACCGGCAGGCCACTCACAGCTAACGCGGCGAGTACTGCTGATGGACCAGGGATAACGGAAATTGTGACACCATGGTTGATGGCTTCTCGAACCAGGCGATACCCGGGGTCTGACACTGTCGGCATTCCCGCATCAGACACGACAACAATGACTTCACCTGAAATCGCCCGTTGCACTAATTCGACACTTTTAGCCTCTTCGACTGCGTCGTAGAACGAAATAATTTGGCCTGGCGCGTGGATTTCTAGGTCGCGAAGCAACCGCACCACGCGTCGTGAGTCTTCAGCGGCCACGACATCGGCTGTGCTGAGAATCTCTCGCAACCGCGTTGATGCATCAGCAACATTGCCAATTGGCGTTGCAGCTAAGTAAATCGTCGCGGACATGCATACATCATCCCGTACTTGCGAGGTTTACCTGTATTTTGAATGAGTGGCACAGGAATCCGAGCAACACTTCATGACAGCCGTCGCGGCTAGCGACCAAGACTTTATTGTGCCTGCACAGGGCACTGATACTTCTGAGTCTTTCGAGGACTCTGAGCATTCGGAGAACTCCGAGTACTCCGATCACTCCAATCATGAAGTACCAAATCGTCCTCGCTACGACCTTGATCTTCCGCAGATGCCTGAAGGCGGCTGGAAGGGTTGGGCAGGTCCTCTTGCCGCAACCGCATTAGCTGCAGCCTTACGCCTACCACGTCTCGGAACACCGCATGCTTTAGTTTTTGATGAAACGTATTACGCAAAAGATGCGCTCTCGCTTCTCAAGTTTGGATACGAGCGAAAAGTTATCGATGGAGCAAACGATGTTTTGCTTTCGGGTAACGCAGATATTTTTATGCCTGGACCTTCTTATGTTGTGCACCCACCACTCGGTAAGTGGGTCATTGCACTCGGTGAACAACTTTTTGGAGCGACACCGTTCGGTTGGCGAATCGCAGTGGCGATCTTAGGTATTTTGTCGGTTCTCATAACTGCGCGTATCGCTCGCCGCCTAACACGGTCGAATGTCATTGGAACTACCGCTGGACTTCTCGTCGCACTTGATGGTTTACACATAGCAATGAGTCGAACGGCGTTACTTGATACCCCGCTTTCATTTTTCGTACTGTGTGCATTTGGTTTCTTGATTATCGATCGCGACAGGAATCGAACTCGTGCGTTACATGCACATGCGCCTCGCGCAGCGCGCGTTGCCATGGTGTTGTTTCTCGGATGTGCGATTTCGACCAAATGGAGTGGGGTTTACTTTGCTCTCGCATTTGGTGTGTTGATGCTGATGTGGGACTTTGATAATCGGCGGTCACGACAAACATCAGCAATCGTGTCTACGTGGTTTCGCAAAGATATCTTGCCTGCATTAACAATGCCGATCTGGGCGCTTGCTATTTATCTGACGTCATGGATTGGTTGGTTTCATTCAACAAATGCTTGGAGCCGTAAGTGGAAAATGGCTGGCGATGCTCATCCAGATTGGATGTCATCACTCGCTGGCTTATTGCATTATCACCGGGACATGTTGCATTTCCATACTCACTTAACATCTCCGCACAGCTATAAAGCGAATCCTTTAGGGTGGCCGCTCATGATTCGGCCGACAAGTTTTTTCTATGAAACCGAGCCGACCTGTGGCGCTCTGCGGTGTTCGCAAGAAATCATTCCGTTAGGTAATCCCGTGACTTGGTGGGGAGGAGCAATCGCACTTGTCGTTCTCGCGTATTTCGCATTTCAACGACGTCATAGCGCAGCAGCTCCGATTGTCTTTGCATTCTTAGCCGGTTGGTTGCCCTGGGTATGGTTTATTAATCGCACCACGTTCACCTTTTATTCAATGGTTTTCTTCCCATACACAGCCATGGCTGCTGCCTTAATGCTTTTCCACGTCACACGAAGTCGCCGACATCCTGAACAAGATGTCTGGAATCGTAAACTCATCGGCGTACTCGGTGTCGTTGCCATACTCGCAATATTTTTCTACCCCATCAATGTGGGGGTGTCGATTCCTTACGACATGTGGCACATTCGTATGTGGCTACCTGGTTGGGTTTAGGACAGCGGCTTAAATCGTCGTAGGCGCAGACTGTTTGTCACAACAAACACACTCGAAAATGCCATGGCACCCGAGGCAATAATCGGACCGAGGTACCCCATCATTGCTAACGGAATCGCGGCCACGTTGTAGCCAAAGGCCCAAAACAGATTCGTTTGAATTGTGCGCATCGTGGCACGAGATAAACGCAATGCGTCGACGGCTGCCGACATTGTCGAGCGCATGAGAACAATGTCTGCTGAATTGGCTGCGACATCGGTCCCTGATCCCATCGCCAGGCTCAGATGTGCCTTCGCTAACGCAGCGGCATCATTCACACCATCACCGACCATCGCAACAATGTGGCCTTCAGCTTGGGCTGCCGACAGTATGTCTAGCTTTTGATTTGGCATGCAGTTTGCAAATACCCGCGAAATACCTAACTGTCCAGCAACATGTTCCACCGCGGCTTGATGATCTCCGGACATGATGACGGGTTCAATTTTCATACGTTGCAACTCTGCAACTGCAGATTTACTCGACGGATGAATGGAATCAGCTAATGCAATAGTTGCTACGGCACGAGCATCTTCATAAACCATGACAACACTGTCGCCGCGCGCCGCAAAAGTGTCTGCGGCTATGCGTAATGGTCCGGCTGGAGCGCCGAGCCATTTCACCGAACCGATAGTGCACGGGTGACCATTTACAATTCCTTGAATTCCTGATCCAGCCACAGTGACAACCCGTTGCGCAATAACACCCGTGTATCCGAGTGATGCCGCAAACTCTCGCAAACTTTGGGCTGCAGGATGTTGCGCAGCCTGCTCTAACGAATCCACAATCGGCCACAACTGTGAGTCAGGAATTAGACTCTCGTATTCAGACACCACCATGCGCCCGATTGTGAGTGTGCCTGTCTTATCAAGGTAGATGGTGTCGAGCGAACGACTTGCTTCTAAGGCATGAGGTCCTCGAATCAAAATTCCCAACTGTGCCCCGCGACCAGTTCCAACAAGCAACGCAGTCGGAGTCGCAAGACCTAAGGCACATGGGCAAGCAATAACTAAAACAGAAATGCCGATTGTCATCGCAAGTTGCACATCGTGTGTTCGCAGGAACCAACCCAAAGCAGTCGCAAGCGCAAGCACCACAACTAATGGAACAAAGATTTCCGCGACTCGATCTACTAGCCGAGTCACTTCTGCTTTTCCGGTTTGCGCTTGATGCACGAGTCGCGAGATAGCCGAAATGACAGTGTCTTTACCAACAGCTGTTGCTCTGATAGTGAGTGTTCCATCAAGGAGCACCGTTGCTCCGATAACAGATTCGCCTACGGACACTAACAGGGGCAACGACTCGCCAGTGACCAAGGACTTATCAACGTGACCTTGTCCATCGAGCACGTGTCCGTCAACAGGAACTTGTTCGCCTGTCGCAACAAAAAGAGTGTCTCCAACTCGAACATTCTCAATTGGAATCACTCGAGTTTTGTCATGTTCGACAATTGTGGCGAATTTTGGATTAAGTGTCGCCAAGCTTTCTAGTGCAACAAGCGATTGTTCTCGAGCCCGATGCTCAAGAAACTTTCCGAGCAAAACCAATGTGGTCACAGCAGCAGCAATCTCGAAATACATACCTGGCTCGTGACTATCAGCTTGTCTCGGCAAGAGAGATGGATGCATGACCATTCCCATGTCGCCCGCGCTTGTGAAAAACAACGCCCAAAGCGACCACAATCCCGACACCACGACACCGAGGCTGACCAATGTGTCCATCGTGACTTGAGCATGGCGAAGATTCACGAATGCTGATCTATGAAACGGCCAGGCCCCCCACATTGCAACGGGAAGAGTCATGGCGGCAACGAAGTACTGCCATCCCATGAACTGAAAGTCAGCAATCATGGAAATAGCCATGATGGGAATAGTGAGAATCGCACAAACAATTAATCGAATCCGAAATTCTTTCCGGCCGAAACGCTCTTTTGCTTTACCTGCAATAACGGCGCTATATCCAGATTTTTCAACAGCAGCAACCAACGCATCGTTACTTACGTCGGTTGTGGCATCCACTAAAGCAACACCAGTTGCGTAATTTACCAACGCGGAAACGCCGTCAATTTTTCCCAGTGCTTTTTCAACGCGACGTGAACATGACGCGCACGTCATTCCGCCGACACTGAGTTCAATTTGGCGGGACGACATTATGAACTGACTAGCTCGTAGCCTGCTTCATCAATCGCACTAGCAACATCATTGACATCTAATTCAGTATCAGAAGTAATCAGGACATGACCTTTATCAAGATCAATATCTACTTGAGTAACACCTGGCAGTAATAAAACTTCACTTGTGACAGCATTCACGCAATGTCCGCAGGTCATACCTTTGACTTCGAATGTCGTTTCCATTTTGTTGCTCACGCCTTTCACAACACGTCCTACTCCGACTGTATTCCAGAACAATGTTGTACAAGCGACAGATGCCTACGTTGGCGTCGCCAGCACCTATTTACTCGTTTGCTGCCCGCTTGCGGCGAACTGCTTCTTGTTCGGCGGCAGCTATTGCCGCGCGACGCGCCTTTTCCATAGCAAGGGCCCGAGCTTCTTCAAGGCGTTTTTGCGCTTGCTTAATGCGATCAGCTTGAGCGGCTCGCATAGCGGCGGCTTGCGCCAGCATGTCTGCCGATGTCCACGGTTTCTCCGCATCAATCCCGCGCGGATACGGCGTTGCTTTATCAGCGGTCACATACGACGGCAACGGTGATTCAATCGGTCGCCACGTGCGTGAAGGAGCCTGCGGAATGGTAATTCCCGTCGACGTCTGCGAAATCTGAGTGTTATCTGCAGAAGGTTCTCGCAGAACTGGCAGGTCTGCAGGTCGTTGAGTCCGGGCAACTCTTTGGGATGCGTTCTTCGCATTGGCATAAGCCGCAGCGCCAAAAGCTAACGTCGATAACAGTGGAGCGATAATCCAATACAAAGAAACATGACCTGTTGCAGACAGCAACGCTGTTGCGATTAACCAAGTCAGCAAAGCCATCAACACGCGTCGGCGTCGAATAAAGGCTTGTTCTCGGGTCGTGATTGGCTCTGGCTTAAATGTTTCCCAGCGCTGGGCTAATTGGTCAACGAGTGGCTCAGCCAACATGCGTTCCAGCTCTTCGCGGTCATGACGCTTTAAATAAAGCGGGAGAAGTATGACTATCCACATCACGATAACCATGAAATAGAGCAAGCCAGTCATGAAACTTTACGGTACGGGCAAAATGAGCAATTCCTGCTTAACTACAGGGTTTTCCTAATCGTGTCGCTGAGAAAACTGGGACACATCGGGAATGGACCGACTCAATGGCGTGAGCAGATCCTCGCGGCGCATCACATAAATGTTGTGATCGCGCCAGGCATGGTTGATATGCAAAAACGCAGGGCGAACACCCTCGCACGTGAAGCCAAGTTTGGAAATCAACCGATTACTTGGAACGTTCTCGGGGCGAATTGCTACTTCAACGCGATGCAAGTTGACGTTGAACAATAAATGATCCGTCACTAACGCGGCGGCAGTCGTCATAATGCCACGATTGGCAAACTTTTTGTCAATCCAATAGCCAAAATGGCAAGCACGTAAAGATCCGTACACAATGTCAGACACATTGATTTGCCCCACAAAGCGCCCGCGATACTCAATGACAAATGGCATGGCACTGCCACGTCGGGCATCTTTCAGTAAAAGTCGAGTGCTCTGTTGAAAAGTCGGTGGTGGATCCGTTGACGGCAGAGGTGCCGTAGCTTCCCATTCGACGAGCCAATCCTGATTTTCTAAACGCAACTTTTGCCATACTCGGCCATCCCGCATCCGCAATGGACGCAATGTGACATCACCGTGCTTGAGAACAACGGGCCAATGTTTGGTCATGCATCACCATGTGAGTCAAGCCGCATAACGGAGACTGTGGCACCTTTGTGAAGTTTGCCAGTTCCTGCAGGTACCACGATGAGTGCATCTGCAGTTCCCAATCCAGCAAGTGGATGTGCTTCGTCATTTTCTACTGACTTCACACGCGCTGAGCCATGAATGCCTGAGAGGTGGGCACGAATGTAGTGCACATCATCCTTACTGGATTCAACGTCGTTTTCCAGTGTTGCTTCAATGATGCGGTGGTGCAAAAGCGATTGCCCCATCATGCGACGGATCATGGGGCGCACAAAAATATCAAATGACAGCAAGGCACCCACTGGATTACCTGGAAGGACAAAAACCGGTGTCGAATCTGGTCCAATGAAACCAAATCCTTGAGCGCCGCCTGGTTGCATTGCCACACGCACAAAATCAACTCGACCAATTTCCTTGAGCACACCAGTGAGCAGATCATAATCTGGCGCCGACATTCCGCAGGCGGCGATAATGATGTCGGCTCGCACGAGTTGGTCTTCCAGCGAAGCACGCACGATGTCAGCATCACTTGGCAATGGGCCAACACGAAAAGTCATTGCACCAGCAGCAGTAGCAGCTGCCGTGAGAGCAACACCATTGATATCGGGAATGCGATCTTGATCTTGTCCAGGATCAACGAGCTCATCGCCCACAGTTAGGACAACAACACGAGGCTTTGGGTGAACCCACACTCTGCCTAAGCCTGCGGCTGCGATAAGTGCAATGTGTCGGGCACCAATGGTCGTCCCTTTACCAAGCAACACGTGGGAATCGCCATCATCATCGATCGCTACATCTTGTGCTAAAACGCAACCAACAGATCCAAGTAATCCCACTTCGAGAGATTCCAAAGACATGATGTCAGCAAGTATGGAATCAATATGTTCAGAAGTAGAGCGCATTAAATGTCGTTCGCCAATTTCTTTGTTATCCACGTGCGAAGCGCTGGGCCGAGATCTTCACGTTCCAAAGCAATCGAAATCACACTCTGTAGGTAAGACATCTTGTCACCCGTGTCATAACGCTTGCCGGTGAAAATGACAGCATGTACGCCACCTCCGGCATTTGAGTTGATGAGGGTTTCAATTGCATCAGTTAATTGAATCTCGCCACTTCGTCCAGGTTCCTGAGTTGCCAGAACATCAAAGATTTCTGGCTGTAATAAGTAGCGACCGATAATCGCATAATTACTTGGCGCTTCTTCGGCAGTTGGTTTTTCGACAACACCTGTCACTCGCACAATTCCGTCAGTATCTGTGGATTCGATTTGAGCACATCCGTACAAATGAATTTCTGTTGGATCTACTTCCATCAGACACAAAACTGATCCACCAAGTTTTTCATGTGTTGCAATCATGGTCTGAAGAATCGGAGTCGACGCATCAATCAAATCATCGCCAAGCATGACAACAAATGGCTTACGTCCAACATGCTTACTTGCCACAGAAACGGCGTGACCTAAGCCAAGTGGCTGACCTTGGCGCACATAGTGAATGTGTGCCATGTCGACTATTTTTGCCAGTTCATCGAGGCTACGAGTGTCACCGCGAGCCGCAAGCACGCCTTCAAGTGCAGGGGCGTAATCAAAATGGTTTTCCAGAGCATTCTTACTTCGACCAGTAACAAAGAGCACATCATCAATTCCGGAGGCAACTGCTTCTTCGACGACGTACTGGATAGCAGGCTTGTCAACGACGGGCAGCATCTCTTTGGGGGTCGCTTTTGTTGCCGGCAGGAAGCGAGTTCCCAATCCTGCGACCGGCAACACCGCAGTGTATGAACCGCGAGATGAAGTACTCATACCTTGACTTTAGGGCACAATCCCGTCGAGCGAAGTGTGCTATACCTAGAGTGGAGCAATGGTGTCCAAGGATTTAGCTCGCGCCAACACGTCGGCATCTAGAGCTGCCCGCTCGGACCACGATAGGCAAACATGCGGTCATGCGTTGAGTCAGCATGACTGGGCGAATCTGATTCATGGTGATCGCGTCTCGCTCTACGTCTCCATGTTTACTGAGCCACCTACTCAGGAATTACGAAAACTTCTCTTGTCGATTGGCAAGACGGTTGCTCTACCCATCATGAGTGCGCATCGAGCACTCGAATGGGGACTCGACAGTGACACGCTGACTACAAATTCGTTTGGCGTTGACGAACCAGTCGCAGATGACACCCTCACGCCAGAAACATTCGACACGATGATTATTCCAGCACAACGCGCGGGGCTCGATGGAAGTCGTTTAGGTCGCGGCGCCGGATACTACGACCGAGTGTTGAGTACGTTGCGTCCTGCTCACGAGGGAGGTCCATTACGCGTTGTCATTGTGTATGACGATGAAGTTGACGAGACTGTTCCCTGTGACGAATGGGATCAGCCAGTGGACGTCATTGTCACACCGTCAAGAATTATCCACGTATCAAAATAAGTAGTGGCCGAGACTTATTCCAAGTGATGCAGCACCAAGACCAAGTGCCAGCGTAAATCCTAAATATTGAAGCGCCGCTCTTCGATCACCGGAACTGAGTCGTCGTGACAGTTGCAAACTCACACCACTAAAAGTTGTCAATGCGCCACATAGCCCAGTGCCAAGAATTAAACGAAGGTCATGTGGGGCCGAAGTAACGATGCCTAATACAAAGGAACCAGCAACGTTCACAATGAGCGTTGCGCGAGGAAATGCCTTAGTTCCAACTGGTGGCAATAAATATTCTGTGCTGAAGCGGATAAGTCCACCAAGTGCCGCTGCTAAGACAATCCATCCGATCATTGGGAAGTCACTTTTCGTCCGAATGACGTTGCTGCCAGACCTACGCCAAAAGTTGCCAAGACATATACGACGCACACAATTGGGCGGGAACTCAATTGAATTGTCTCAACAGCAAGCGCTGAAAAAGTTGTAAATCCACCAAGCACACCAGTCACACAAAAATGGCGAAGCCCATCATTGGTCATTACTCGGTCTCGTTGCGAAAGAACACCAATGATGAGTGCGCCTAGAACATTTACGGAAAAGGTCGCCCATGGGAAATCAGTTGTGGAGTTATGTGGGATTGCTAGTCCCACTTCATACCGTCCAAGTGACCCGATGACCGCACCCACACTTGCGTACAGTGCGTACCTAAACATTGAGCATCTCTAAATTACGACGACGGGGATGATGTCGTGCTACTCGACGTTGACGCAGGAGAAGCGGTCGGAGTAGGCGAAGCTGCCGGCGTCGCAGGAGTACTTGTCGTTGACGGAGACGATTCGCTAGAAGTGCCTGTTGTGGCTGCTGCCGGTGTTGCTGTGGAAGAGCTCCCACGTGAGTCATTGCGATAAAAGCCTGAGCCCTTAAATACCACGCCCACGGAACCGTACACCTTACGCAACGCTTCGGCTCCACACGATGGGCAAACTGTTAGCGCATCATCAGAAAAAGACTGCACAATTTCAAGAGGCGCCTCACACTGCGTGCAGACGTATTGATAGGTAGGCATGTCAATCGCTCACAATTCTGGAAATCGAATACGCCAATAGTACCTGTGGACAAATGCCAACGCCGAATTGCGAAAAGACTTTAGTGTGACGACCTATGAAACCTAAGCCAATAGCGCTCATCATTCATTTTCGTAGAGAACTTGCCGCATTATGTGCTGGTCTTGCGGCGCTCACCGTTGCTTCCATGATTCACCCGATGCATTCCCAGCGGATTTTGGTGGCATCCCATGATCTCGCGGCTGGGCACACGGTGACTGCATCAGATGTGACCAGTGTTGACTCAACGTATTCTTGGGCCACATCCGTTACGGATCCATCAGAACTCATTGGGCAAACGACACTTGTTTCTTTGGCTCAGGGTGTGCCACTCACCTACGCTTTTGTCAGCACGAGCAACGGACTAAGTGCTTTGCCTGTCGACGAAGTCGCCGTTGTCATTCCTGTGTCAACCGGAGAACGAGATCTCGTGCGCGACTTTTCGACTGTAACTGTCTACTCAACGTCTCAAACAGGTATCGCACAACTCGTTGCACGCGCTGCCACTGTGTTACCTAGTTCGCCTTCAACCACTCATTCAATGCTTAGTCCGAGTGCGAGCGATTCTTTCCTGACAATTGCGGTGACACCTTCGGAAGCATTTCTGATTGCTCAAGCAAAAACAAATAACACATTCAGCATTGCGCTTAATCGCTAAGACAAACTAATCGGAGCGATTGCTCGGTAAATAACGTCGAAACCACTTAGCTCGTTGAATGAAAATTTACGTGACTAGTGATTGTCAATGATGCGGTGGAACATCTTCGAGTAACTGCTGATCTTGTGATCGTCTAATCGCCATGTCATCTGCAGTTTCGTCTGGGTCAAGATCCAAATCCGCTAACGCCTTACGCAAGAGATTCTTGAGCTCTTCATCATTGCGCGGCACCGGTGGCATCTCAGTCATAATCCAATAGTCACCTGTGTGGCACCTATTCACCAAATAGCCACGCCAAAGCTGGCCGTTCTACAATGCACACGTGGTGATACTTGAACAAGCTGACTGGAAGGCGCGCAAACTTTCTCACATGCGTTCAGTCGACAATTGGGTCACGCCACGCCTCACGCGTCGTGCCCGACAAGAAAAACATCCCGTCGATGACTTCCTTTTTGAGTACTACCCATTTAGTGCAGCAAAGTTACGCACGTGGCATCCCGGTTTTACCAATGCTTTGCAAGCAGATTCTGATGACTTCGAAGAATTTGATCCAGATGTTTATTCCTTTGATAACGGAACCATTCGATTAAGTCCCTCGTGGATTTCTCAACGCACACAGACCATCGCCAATTCACTCACCCTGCTGAGTGCAACTCATAATCGCCCCGCTAAAACTGGTTGCTTCGGATTACACGAATGGGCAATGGTGTTAAACCAAGACACCATTCGCCATAGCGATTTCCAACTGCGACTATCCCAAACCGAAATTGCACACACGATTGATGAAGTCGGATTGCGATGCACACACTTTGATGCGTTTCGATTCTTCACAGCCGATGCGCGGCCACTTAATCCTGTGCAACTGACTCGAAACGATCAGGTCGCATTTGAACAACCGGGGTGTTTACACGCAAACATGGATTTGTATAAACATGCGATGCTGCTTGCACCTCTGGTCGGTTCCGAGCTTGTGCGTGAATGTTTCCAACTAGCAAAAGACATTCGGCTAGTCGACATGCAAGTTGCACCGTATGAATTATCTGCTATCGGAGTGCAACCAATACGAGTTGAGACTCAAACTGGCCGCCAGGAATACGCCGAAAAACAGCGCAGTTTCACCAGCCGTGCGCACACTTTACGCACCTCACTTATTGCTCACTGCGAAGGCATACGCTGAAGTTTCGGTAGGCTACTGCCATGTCGCGACGCAAAATTGACCCAAACCCACAAGGCCAAACCGCACCTGCCAAGCGCGCAGGCACTTTGACCAGCGCTGATCGCAAATTGTTGGCTTTGTGCCTTGGTATGACTATTGCGGCTGGTATTTTCCACAATTCTGGCGGCAGTCCTGTCGTATCGTTTGTCTCTTCTGCGCTCGCACTTGCGACTTTGGCCAGCCTGGTTGGGCGCAGTGTTGAAGCGCTTGGTGATCGGTTAGGTGCTGGTGCGACCGGCGTACTTCAGTCTTTCTTAGCGAACTTGCCCGAAATTTTTGTCATTCTGTTTAGCCTGAAAGCCGGACTTTATGAAGTTGTTAAAGCAACCATCGTGGGTTCCATTCTTGCGAACGTGTTGCTGATTGCCGGTCTTGCATTCTTCCTTGGTGGCATCAAACATGGTCGCCAACATTTTGATCCCGTTGCAAGTCGCCAGTTAGGACTTTTGCTCGTCCTCAGCGTTTTTGTGCTGTCGGTTCCCACACTGACAAGCGCGCTTCATACGCCGGCAGCCGCACACGAACGCACTGTGACAATTGCAGTCTCAATTGCACTACTTACTTTGTTTATAGCTTCGCTTCCCGAAACTTTACGACGTGGAAAACATCAAAGCCCAATCACAGGCAGTAACGAAGCCTTGGCTGCAAAGAGCCAAGCGGGACACCACGGTGAATGGCCGCTGTCGCTGGCAATTTTTATGCTCGCCATTTCTGGTCTTGGTGCTGCACTGGTTTCAGATTGGTTCGTTATTGCTCTGACTCCTGCAATGGAAACTCTGCACATCAGCCAAGCTTTCGCTGGTTTAATCATCGTGGCTATTGCTGGTAACGCGGTTGAAAATGTTGTCGGCATTCAACTTGCTATGAAGAACCAATCGGAATATGCATTACAAGTGATTCTGCAGTCACCTGTACAGGTTGCGATGATTGTGGCACCGATGATTGCGTTAGCTGCGCCACTAGTTGGAGCTGCCTCGTTTACGCTCGTGTTCACACCGCTGCTTCTCGGCGTACTTTTCATGTCGACTTTTACCGCAGCAACTGTCGTCAGCGATGGTGATTCAACGTGGTTTGAAGGCGCAACCTTGTTGGCGTTGTATTCAGCAATTGCGGTTTCTTTCTGGTGGGGATAACGCCATGATCGTCACTGACCCATTATTGGCAGTTGACGTCATTGCGGATGCACGATTGTGCGCGATTCCGACCGAAACGGTCTACGGGCTTGGAGCCCATGCGTGCAATGAAAAGGCAATCGCGGCAGTTTTTGAGGCAAAAGGTCGACCACGGAACCATCCGTTAATCGTCCACATACCTTCTCTTGACTCGGCAACGGCTTGGGTGAGTTCGCTTCCCGAATGGGCACGTGAACTTGGCCAAAGATTTTGGCCCGGACCTGTCACATTAGTTGGCGCTCGTACTTCGTTGGCGTTGGATACCGTGACAGGACAGCAAGACACCGTTGCTATTCGGGTACCGAACCATCCACTGACTCTGACTGTGCTGGAAACGCTGTGGGCTCGCGGAATCCCCGGTGTCGTCGCACCAAGTGCTAATCGATTCGGTCACGTCTCGCCGACAACTGCCGAGCATGTTCAGGCCGACCTAGGCGAGTACCTTCATCACCATCGTGGTGTGATTCTTGACGGTGGCCCATCACTCATCGGAGTCGAGTCAACAATTGTGTTAGCAACTGGTCAGTCTCCCGTTGTGTTACGTCCCGGCGGAGTAACGCGCAAAATGATTGCTGAGGCAACGGGTCTAAACGTGACCGAGCCACAGAATCCTCCTCGAGTGTCTGGACATTTGGATTCGCATTATGCACCAGATGCTCATGTCATTCTTCTCAATGATTCTGATGAGATACCTGAATCCCCAGGTGGCCTCATAGCTTTTCGTGAAGTCAGCACTCCTGCACATTTAGTACGCCTCGCTGCTCCACTCACAATCGAGGATTACGCCGCGGACCTTTACTCAGCACTACGCCAAGCTGACATTGACGGACTCGGTTCGGTGTACGTGGTGTTGCCTCATGAAGAAGGGCTTGCTGAAGCGATACGTGATCGTCTCGGTCGCGCCGCCTTTAACTAACGACTAACTGCCCCACAGCGTAAATAGCAGCACCTGCAAGAGCACCGACCAGAGTTCCATTCAATCGGATGTACTGAAGGTCTCGCCCAACTTGTAATTCAATTTTTCGCGACGTGTCATCGGCATCCCAGCGGGCAACTGTATCTGTGATGATACCCGTAATGTCATTGCGGTAATTATTCACAACATGCGATGCAAGATCTGCAATGGTTTCATCTACAGCATTTCTCATTTTTTCGTCATCTAAAAGTGAGTTTCCCGCAGTCACCAACATCTGCGTAGTGCGAATACGCAGCGGGCTATCTGGGTTTTGCGAATCTCGTGCAAGTGTCTCTTTGGCCGAGAGCCACATGTCAGAAATTGCTGCCTTAATTTGTGGATTATTGGCCAGTGACATTTTGATTTCGTTAATGCGCGCCTTCAACGCGCGATTTGTTCGCATGCGTTTGGCGTATTTAGCCAGCCATCGACTAATTGAATCTCGAAGTGGATGGTCTACATCTGCGCGCACATCCGTGCACCATTCAATGATGCGGTTATAAATCCATTCACCCGCGAGGTCCTTGCCAACGCCTGGAATCCAGCGAGGTAGTTGTTCATTGAACCACCCTTGTGCGCGTTGTGGATCGCTTCGCAGGTGGTCTTCCAGAGCGCCAGCCAACAAGTCGATAACTGGTTGATGGGCGTTATGTTCAAGCGAGGTCTCGAGCAGTGCGGCAAGTGGTCCTGACACATCAAACTTGTTCACCAACCGCTTGAATGTGTCATCAATCAGTTGCGAGATCTGTTCGTCGTCACCAAGTTCGTCGAGCCAATGGATAACACCTGATATTTCTTTTGTCACTTTTTGCGCATTGCTTTCTACGCTGAGAAATTCTCCAAGCATTTTTCCTAGATCTAAAGATGACAGCTTGGTGCGAATGACGTCTTCACTCAGGAAATTCTCACTGACAAATGAACCCAGACTTGCCCCGATAGCGTCTTTACGTTGCGGAATTATCGCCGTGTGTGGAATCGGGATACCAAGTGGGTGCCGAAAAAGTGCAGTGACTGCAAACCAATCTGCAAGTCCGCCAACCATTCCGGCTTCTGCAGCCGCTCGTATGTATCCAACCCACGCTGCGCCGCCATGATGTTCGGCACGCAAGGCGACTAAATAAACAACAGCTGCAAAGAGAAGGAAACCAGCGGCTACCGATTTCATTCTGCGCAATTGCCGAAGTTTCACTCGATCGTTTTCTCCAACGATGACTTCCAGCGGCGCACTCACAGGTCAATGGTCACACGAAATGCTGACATCAGCACCATTGAACGCCGACTTCGCGACACAATATCCTCATGAGTGCTCTTGCTGAACTTGCTATCGCAATTGTTATGGCGATAGGTCTCGTTGGAACTGTTGTGCCCGTAGTGCCCGGAATCATGCTCGTATGGTTTGCGGGATTTGTGTGGACAATCGGCGATGGCGGCGGAAGTGCTCGGTGGGTTCTGTTCTTCTTTATGACTGTGTTGACTGGCATTGCGATTGCGTCATCAATTGTTCTTCCAGCCAGAGCCACCAATGCGGCGCGCTTGCCGCGATGGGGTAACGCGCTAGGAGCACTACTCGGCATCGTTGGATTCTTCATCATTCCCGTGCTTGGAGTACCGCTTGGGTTTGCTTCCGGCGTATTCCTCGCACATTTCGCAACGAACCGGGACTTAAAAGCAAGTGTGACTGCAACTACGCAAAGTTTAAAAGCTTTCGGCGTATCCATGTTGGTTCACGCTGCATGTGCCAGTGTGATTGTTGCGCTGTGGTTAGTGGGATTAGTTCTCACTTAACTTTGACGATTGTGATCGACGCCTGCAATCTGATCATGAATGTGTGCAGCGAGTCTTTCAATAATCACGAGTCCATCTCGTACGCCGCCAGGTGACCCGGGCAAATTAATTATCAAGGTTGTGCCGTTAATTCCGGCAAGCCCACGGGATAGGTCAGTCGTAGGAACGCGATCGCGAGCATAGGCACGAAGTGCTTCAGAAATCCCTGGCAGCAGTTTCTTAATCATCGGAGCGGTTGCTTCTGGAGTGACGTCCATCGGCGAAATCCCTGTGCCACCCGTTGTCACCACAAGGTCTGCATTCGTTGCGACTGCTCTCTCGAGTGCTGCACGAATTAACTCGACATCATCCGGAATGACTTCTGGGCCAGCAACTGAATAACCAAGTCCACGTAACCCTTCAGCCAAAGTATTGCCGCTGAGATCGTCATAAACGCCAGAGCTCGCGCGATTACTCGCCGTGATGATGTGTGCGGTGCGTTTTGCCATGTCGTTACTTACGAGTCCACAGTCCGTTGCGACCGCCATCTTTTTCGATAACGCCAACATCCATAATTTGTGCTCCTGGATCAATGGCCTTCACCATGTCAATCACAGTTAACGCAGCAACAGAAACAGCCGTAAGCGCCTCCATCTCAACACCTGTGCGATCGGCAGTCTTGACCATGACCTGAATGTCAACGCCCGAATCGGTTGTCACGATGTCGAGTGTTACTCCGTGAATTGCAATCGGGTGACACAGCGGAATCAAATCTGGGGTGCGCTTTGTTGCCATAATTCCTGCGATGCGTGCTGTTGCCAACACATCACCTTTGGGCACCGAGTTGTCGCGCAGCATGCTCACAACGGTTGGACTCAACACAACACGACCTACTGCAGTGGCGGTTCGTACCGACAGGTCGCGATCCGTCACATCCACCATGTGCGCGTTTCCTGAGTCATCAATGTGGGTCAGTTCCCCGGCGGAGGTCGAAGCGCCTGAAGCGTGTTGAGTCATGTCAAGAATGGTACTCGTAGCCTCATGGATGCGTGATGTGCCCAATGTCACCAAGGGAATTCACCGATTGGATCCGATTTGGTAACGGTTTGGTAACTTGAGATGCGATAATTTATACATGGCAAACAGCCATTTTTTGAAAGGAAACACCATGAGTGTCGCCCACAAGGTAACCACCATGAAGGAACTCAGCCAGGATGACCTCCAGGTTAATTACGCCGTCATGGTTAACAATGCAATCACCGAAGGCCACGAAGCAGATGTCGCAATGATTGTTCGTTCATTCAATAACGAGAAGTTCAATAACGTCCTGCCTCGTCGCTCAGTACTCGATCGTGTTCGCGAGTTCTTCCTGGCTTAATCAGCCACGTAACAAACGCCAACCGCTTCGCTCATGCGTTGCACGGTTGGCGTTGTCGTTT
>CANFOW010000016.1 GCA_947448865.1 Actinomycetota bacterium | reverse complement strand
TGGCGTTTTAGTTGTGGCAATTGTTTTGGAGTCTTTTTCATTTCGTACCGCAATCATTGAAGCGAATCGTGCTCGAGGCAAACGTTCTATGGGCCAATTCGTCCGGGATGCACGCGAGCCCGAGTTACCAGTCATTTTGCTTGAAGACTTCGGCGCTCTCGTCGGTTTAGTTCTTGCACTCACTGGAGTCATCCTCGCGTATGTAACGCACGATGGCCGCTGGGACGGACTTGGTGCGGTATCGATTGGCGTGTTACTTATCGTGATTGCCGTCGTGTTAGTGCGTGAAATGGCGAGCATGCTGATTGGCGAAGCTGCACTTCCTGAAGAAGAACGAGCAGTTCGCGAAGCTTTAGAAAGTGCACCGCTGGTTGAGCGCGTAATTCACTTGCGCACTTTGCATGTCGGACCGGAAGCGTTGCTGGTTGCAGCAAAGATTTCAATTTCACCGGAGCGAAGTTCGCTAGAGATTGTGCAAGGCATTGATGAGGCGGAAGCGATTTTGCGTGCTGCAGTGCCTTCGGCCGAGTATGTGTTCATTGAGCCAGACCACTTCCGCGACTAGGTGTGGCATGCTCACGAGTCGAAACGAATACTGATTCAACGAGAGGGAAATACTCAGGCACTTCGTGGTGAGCTCTTGTAACCAAAACGCTCAGAGTACGTTAGGTAGCGTGAGAGTCTGGCTTCCGGTAACTGCAGCCCAATATGTTGAATTCTTCCGAGCGGGAACGATTCAATGCGATGTGGGTTTTGCAGTTACTCCCGAGTGGGCACTCCAACAGGACGACACTGACCCAGAGGTGCTCGAATCCGACCTGTTGGACTTAGCGGGCGAAAGTGACTCTGCGTTAATTGTTTTAGTGGCTGAACTGGCCGCAAGCGTGCGTGATCCTGAGCAGGGACAGGTTGTCCCAGCCCCAGTAACCCGCCGAAACCTAGCTGCCGTGTTCGCTCGCGGCGATGCGCAGGAGGACTTTTCCTGGTTCGGCCCTACTGAAAGCCTTTCAGTATTGGAGTTTCTGGGCCTCCAGGGCTAGTCACTGGGCTGGCACTCAAATTGACCGAGTGCCAATTCCCTCTTACATTTGTATTAGCACTCGGGTACTCCGTGTGCTAATGATTCGAAACCTTCGAGCAATAAACAGGAGACAGACAGTGTCGGTCAACATTAAGCCACTTGAGGATCGCATCCTCGTACAGTCTTTGGAAGCCGAGCAGACAACTGCATCCGGACTTGTCATTCCAGACTCCGCCAAAGAGAAGCCACAAGAAGGCAAGGTTCTTGCTGTTGGTCCAGGTCGCTTTGACGAAACTGGCGAGAAGCGCATTCCTCTTGACGTCAAGATTGGCGACGTCGTCATCTACTCAAAGTACGGTGGCACCGAAGTGAAGTACAACGGCCAGGAATACCTGCTGTTGAACGCCCGCGACATCTTGGCGATCGTCGAGAAGTAACTAGACCTAAGACGCGCCCTTGAGTAATCAGGGGCGCTTCTTGTCTGCCTCTATAGGAGTTTGAAATGGCAAAGATTGTTCAATTTGATGAAGAAGCTCGTCGCGCATTAGAGCGTGGCGTAAACGCACTTGCAGACGCAGTGAAAGTGACGCTTGGCCCACGCGGTCGAAACGTTGTCATTAACAAGCAGTGGGGTGCACCGACCATCACTAACGATGGCGTGACAATTGCCCGCGAAATCGAACTTGAGGATTCTTTTGAAAACCTCGGTGCGCAGCTTGTTAAAGAAGTTGCTACAAAAACAAACGATGTCGCCGGTGACGGAACAACGACCGCGACAGTTCTTGCTCAGGCACTAGTTCGCGAAGGCCTCAAGGTCGTTGCCGCTGGTGGAGCACCAATGGATATAAAGAAAGGCATCGACGCTGCAGTTCGTGCAGTTAACGATGAACTTCTTAAATTTGCTCGACCTGTTGCTGGAAAAGAAGAGATCGCACAGGTTGCTTCAATTTCTAGCCAAGATACGGGTATCGGAAATTTGATTGCCGATGCATTCGACAAGGTTGGCAAGGACGGCGTTATCTCGGTCGAAGAATCAAGCACCACAGCGATGGAACTTGAATTCACCGAAGGTATGCAGTTCGACAAGGGTTACATCTCCCCTTACTTCGTTTCTGATGCAGAACGCATGGAAGCGGTACTCGAGAACCCTTACATCCTTTTGACTCAAGGCAAGATTTCTAGCCTGCAGGAATTGCTTCCACTTTTAGAAAAGGTTTCACAGACAAAGCGCGCACTGATGATCATTGCTGAAGATGTAGATGGCGAAGCGCTCTCGACCTTGGTTGTTAACCGCATTCGTGGAAACTTCTCGTCTGTTGCAGTTAAGGCACCAGCATTCGGCGATCGCCGTAAAGCAATCCTGCAAGACATTGCAGTGTTGACAGGTGCCCAAGTTGTTTCAGCTGACATCGGTTTGAAGCTTGAACTCGTTGGCGTTGAAGTACTTGGTACTGCTCGTCGCGTTGTTGTCAGCAAGGACAACACAATCATTGTTGATGGTGGCGGAGATAGTTCAGCTGTTGCAGATCGCGTGAATCAGATTAAGCGTGAAGTTGAAAACTCTGATTCTGATTGGGACAAAGAAAAGTTGTCCGAGCGTCTTGCCAAGCTCTCCGGCGGCGTGTGCGTAATTAAGGTTGGCGCTCATACTGAAGTTGAGTTGAAGGAAAAGAAGCACCGCATCGAAGATGCAGTGTCAGCAACCCGCGCTGCTATTGATGAAGGAATTGTGTCTGGCGGTGGATCGGCTCTTGTTCACGCCGCCAGTGTGCTCGAAGGCGACCTCGGACTGACCGGTGATGAAGCAACTGGTGTGCGTATTGTGCGCAAGGGAATTGTCGAACCACTTCGTTGGATTGCCGAAAACGCTGGCTTTGAAGGTTACGTTGTGACTGCCAAAGTAGCGGAACTTGGTGTTGGTAAGGGTCTTAATGCAGCAACCGGTGAATACGGCGATCTGATTGCACAAGGCGTTATCGATCCAGTCAAGGTCACACGCTCTGCACTTGAGAACGCTGCTTCTATTGCGGGCATGTTGCTCACAACTGAAGCACTTGTTGTTGAAAAGAAGGATGTTGAACCTGCTGATGATGGCCATGGCCACAAGCACGCAGGTCATACTCACTAATCACACGGCGAAATAATTCGCTTTCAAGTTAAAGCCCCAAGAGAGATCTTGGGGCTTTAACTTTGTGGGTGTTGGTTTTAAGAAACTATATGTCATTGCGGCGAGGACATGAGCAGGCGGTTTCGCTCACCAAGTCTGAGTTACTTTTTTGAGACCACGAGGCTCATCAGGATTTATTCCACGATTAACTGCCATGCGCAAAATAATGTTTTGCATTGCAATGATGTCGAGTAACGGGCTGAGATCTTCGCCAAGATTGTGGCTATTTGTGAAATTCATATTTCCCAAATTCGAACCTTGCGCACCGCTCAATACGAATAAGCGGTCTGTACTAGACGTTAAGCGCTCGAGGACCGGTTGCATGGCACTGAACGCTTTCCCATCTGGTGCAATTGCAATGACGGGATGAGTTTCGTCAATGAGTGCCATCGGTCCATGTAATAAATCGGCACCGCTAAAGGCATGCGCATCAAGATATGTGGTCTCCATTATTTTTAACGATGCTTCTAATGCAGTTGGGTAGGCGTAACCTCGGCCCGTCACTACAAGACGCGAAATATCGTTGTACGAGGAAGCAATAACGTCGAACTCATCAGTGCGCGAAGCTAGGAGGCGAGCCCGTTCAGGCAGTTGATGAAGTTCTCCATGTTCCTTATTGAGCCAGGCATCAAAAAATATTCTCAAACTAAGCATCTGGGCAGTAAATGATTTAGTTGCCGCAACTGCGAGTTCTGGACCCGCGAACACATTGATGTGAAAATTAACCGCGCTCACTAAAGCAGAATCGGGATTGTTTGTGACGGCAAGAACAGTCGCTCCACATTCGCGAGCAACTGTGGCAGTTTCTACTAAGTCAGGGGAGCCACCACTTTGTGACACGACGATAACGAGTACGTCTTTTAGGTTTGGCCTTGCACCATACGTTGTGATTGTTGAAGGCGACATGAGTCCAGCAGGAAGTCCCAGTTCGATTTCGGTGAGGTACTTTGCATAAAGAGCCGCATGGTCACTTGTGCCACGTCCTGCGAACAGAACTGTTCGTGGCGCAGTGTCTCGAATGGCATGTGCAACCCGGATGATGTGCTGCGAGTTATCCAGAATGCGTTGGAACATCTCACTTTGCTCATTGATTTCCCGCGCCATGTGAACGCCTAGAAGCGTCATGTGGATCGACCTTTCCCTTTGTTTATTTTGGCAACAGTGTGTATACCGGGTATACATCTGGTACTTTTCAGTTCGTGCCTGAAAGTCAAAGCAAGCTTCGATATGAAATCGTTAAGGATTTGATCCTGAGCACGATTTCTGATCAACGATTGCAACCGGGCGATCGATTGCCAACGTCTACTGAGTTGTCTGAGATGTCGGGTTACAGTCTGATTTCGGTTCGCCGAGCACTTGATGAACTTGAACGAGCTGGTCGTATTGTCAGACAGCAAGGCGTTGGGACGTTTGTTGCCGCACATCGCATTATGACGGAACCTACTCGCGCGGGTGAGTTGCTCGAAACTTTGGGCGGCGCAATAGAGCAACGTCGTTTGACCACGGAACTGATAAGTCTTAAGCCAGCTGTTCCGAGCCCAACAATTGCAGCTAATCTGAAAATTGCCGCGGGACTTCCCGTATGGGAAATCGTGCGCCGGCGTCGATTGAATGGCAAGCCCATGATTGCCGAAACGGCGGTAATCCCGATGCAACTGGCCCCCACTTTGGACGAAGCGTGGTTGAAGGCGGGGAAGTCTTTGTACGGCCACCTGGCTACGAAATACGGGTTGTTGGATCAACATGAGGACCAATTCCTCGAGGTGACAGTTCCTACATCAGCCCAGCGAAAGCTCCTCGAGTTACCCACGCGGGAAAACATTGTCCGAGTCCGTGGCGTTAGTTATACAGAAGAAGGAACGCCCTTTGACTGTTTCGAGCAAATTTATCCCGCGCAGCAATTTGTGTTTTTTGTTTCTGGCTCTCAACAAAAACACCTCCTACCCGCGTCGAATTCTGATGACTGGGGAGTGACACCTCTGTCGTAGAGGTATCGACTCTTGCTTTAGTCATTATGCAGAGTATAAGGTGGCTGACGTGACCACACTTGATTTTGATGCAGAATACGCACAATTGGCTAAGCGATCAGGCGAGCTTTTTGCCCGAGCCAGCGAAATAATTCCCGGCGGCGCTGGAAGTAGCGCCCGCACCCGTAAGTTTGGGTGGAAGCCCTACCCACTCTTTATTAAAGATGGGCAAGGTTCCCGCATTACCGATGTTGATGGCCACGAATACATCGATTACCTACTCGGTCTTGGCCCCATGATTTTGGGACATCGAAACCCAGTCGTCACCGAAGCGGTTGTAGATGCAATCCGCGAATACGGAACATGCTTTGGCTTGCCTTATGAACTCGAAATCGAAGCGGCACAAAAAGTAGTAGATGCTGTGCCAAGTATTGAAATGGTGCGCTTTACGAACTCTGGATCTGAAGCTGTCGGGTCTGCGGTTCGCATTGCCCGAGCTGTGACGAATCGACGCCTCATCGTTCGCTTCGAAGGTCACTATCACGGCTGGCAAGACACGGTTTATTGGAGTAATCACGTTGATCCAGCGCAAGCGGGTCCTGCCGATAATCCGCGCCCTGTTAAATCTGGCCCTGGTGTGCCGCAAGAACTCGAGGATACTCTCATTGTGCTGACCTGGAACGATCCAGAAAGTTTCGTTCGAGTCATGCAAGAACGTGGCGAAGAAATTGCAGCCGTCATAACCGAACCGGCAGTTTTTAATACGGGATGTATTTTGCCGGAACCTGGATACCTTGAACTTCTTCGTTCAGAAACCAAGAAGTACGGTGCACTATTGATTTTTGATGAGGTAATCACAGGGTTCCGTTTTGCACGTGGTGGAGCGCAAGAATGGTTCGGCGTTAATCCCGACATCACAACTATGGCCAAAGGAATTGGTGGCGGATTCCCAGTAGCTGCCATAGGTGGAACTAAAGAAGTGATGAGCATCATCGCAGAAGGTCGCTATTCCCACTCGGGTACTTACAATGCCAATGTCATTCAATGTGCTGCTGTCAGTGCCACGATGGATTTGTTAGCTGAACCCGGACTGTATGAACGTCAGCGTGCTTTAGGTTTCCGACTAGCTGATGGCATCACATCCATGGCACACGAGGCCGGCTTCCCATCGCGTATTGATGGCATCGGGACTGTATTCCAGTTGTGGTTTACCGAGCACCCGATTCACAATTGGCGAGATGCAGAAAAGTATTCAAATGAAGAACGTTTTACGCAGTGGTACCAAGAGATGTTAAAACGCGGCGTACTTTTTCATCCAAGCCATCTAGAAAATCTTTTCGTATCACTAGTGCATACTGATGAGGACATCGACAAGACTCTGGAGGCTGCGCACGATGCACTCGCGAGTATGGCGCGCCGCGGATAGTCACCCACACTTTATTGGCCTTGATTTAGGGACTTCTGGGCTAAAAGGTGTTGCAATTAATGAACACGGACTTGTCGTTGCTCGTGGTCAGGCGTCCTATCCCACACACCGTCCGGAAGTAGGCGCATCGGAACAAACACCAGCTGATTGGATGCAAGCTGTCCGTGAGGTTGTGCAACAACTCGACGATCAGCAACCGAGCGATTCTTGGGCTGGGATTGGGTTATCTGGAATGATTCCCACCTTGGTTTGCATCGATAACTTTGGTGAGGCGGTCGGTCGTTCAATTACCTGGGAGGACAGTCGAGCTGAGGAATTCGGAGACCGGCTACGCGATTCCTTCGGCGCGAAAAAGTTGTATGACATCACCGGGCAATGGGTAGATGGGCGTTACCTCCTACCAATGTGGCAACGATTGTGTGACATTGACCTCGAGGTCGCTGCTTCTACAACTCGCATCGCTAGTGCTAAAGATTATGTACTTGAAAAGTTAACTGGCGTATTCCTGACTGACCCGAGCACTGCAACCGGCTTTGGATGTTTTGACCTTCTTAACAATTCTTGGAGTGAGTCAGTAATCAGTGCAGCTGATGTCACTGTGTCGCTGCCTGAGATTGCGCCAAGCAATGCGTGTTACCCGCTCACACAAGCCGCTGCGCATGTTCTCGGACTCCCCCACGGTTTACCTGTGTTTGTTGGAGCTGCTGACTCAGTGCTTGGTGCACTTGGGATGGGAGCAACACATCTGGGTGACATTGCTTACGTAGCCGGAACGAGCACTGTGATTATGGGAATGAGTGATTCAATTCCGAGCGACGAAAGTCATCGCTTTATTGTCACTCCTATGGCGCATGGTGGGCTTTGGGGTCTTGAAATGGATTTGCTCTCTACAGGTGGGGCGATTAGTTGGATGTCTGAACTGCTAAATTTCGAAACTGTCTCTGACGCAATGCAGGAAGCTAGTCAGATTCACGCAACAGAGGCTCCAACGTTCCTGCCTTACGTTTCACCTGGCGAACAAGGTGCGTTATGGGACCCCTCACTCACTGGAGCGATGGTTGGTATGAATGTCACGCATACCCGCGGTCATTTCATGCGCGCCCTGATCAACGGAATTGTTAACGAGAGCAAACGTTGCGTTGAGGTGCTCAAAGAGTTTGGATGTACAACGGGAACCATCACAGTTGCGGGTGGGAGCGCATTGAGTCCTTGGTTTCGCCAAGAACTTGCAGACGCAACGAGATGCAATGTTGTTGCACCAATTGACGGTGATAGCGATTATTCAGCTATTGGTGCGGCACTTCTAGTCTTAGAACAGCGGATTGAATCTAGCGAACAAACGACTGAGCAATATGCAAGTGGAGCAAACACGACTACGATCTCACCTAAATCGTCGACAATGTGGGATGAACTTTTTGCTCGCCACGAGCAAGTGCGCTTGTCTTTGCATGGTAGTTAATAGAGATTTTCGATTTCTTTATTTGAGAACCTACATACAGACCGTAGGGATTTTTCTGCGTGGCGTTTTCTAAATGCCTTGACCAATGTATATGACTCTGGTTCACTCATCTTATGGTGAGTATGACAACTTCAGGTTCCTCGATCAATCGTCGTTCTTTTTTGCGAGGCGCTGCAATTCTTGGTGTTGCAAGTGGTGTCCCTGGACTGTTGAGCGCATGTGCTCCTCCGACAACAAACGGGAACGGCACGACACCAAGCACGCTATTCAAAGTGGGCTGGAAATCAGACATTGACACACTCAATCCTTTTACGACTGTGACTACTGAAGCGATTGAAGTTCAGTCACTCATCTATGACAACTTGATGCATTACGGCTTGGATCTCAAAGCAGAACCGGGATTAGCAACCCAGGCTGTAGCTTCTGGAAACACAATTACTTATACATTGCGCGATGGAGTGACCTGGCATGATGGCACTCCATTTTCCGCCGATGATGTGGTGTACACAATTGATCTCATTGCAAAAAATCAGCTAGGTATAAATGCTCAGTATCTTGTTGACCTCACGTCTGTGGAAGCACCAGATGCTAAAACGGTTGTTGCGACATTTAGTCGGCCACAGGCATTTGATCCAGCTTTAGTAATTCCAATCGTTCCCAAACACATCTGGTCAACAAAGACGCCTGATGATATTTCCACGTTTGATAACGCAGCTCCCGTCGGTACTGGTCCATTCACATTCGGGTCATGGACGAAGGGCCAAAACGCGGTTGTTAATCGAAATGACAAATGGTGGGGAACCAAGCCGGCTGCTAGCAGTGTGAGTTGGACGTTGTACACAAACGATGACTTACAAGCCCAAGCTTTGAAGAGCGGTGAAATCGACATCATCCCTCAGGTACCTCCAACGATTTTCACTGGTCTTGTAGGCACAGACGGAATCGCGACCGCCAACTTGGATTCGTTCTCGTTCCATCACATTGGAATCAATGTGTCCAATGATGGCAAGTCAAAGGGCAACCCACTTCTTCTTGATAAGTCAATCCGTCAGGCACTCAGTTGTGCACTTGACCGTAATCAAGTCGTCCAGATTGCTTATGCAGGACTCGCAGTTCCAGCTGCTGGCCTGTTGCCACCATCATTCGGCGATTACTATTACACGCCCGCTAATGCAGATGTGTTGGACAATAATCCCGACAAGGCGAATGCGCTACTTGATTCTGCTGGGTATACAGCAAAAGACGGTGACGGTATTCGCCAATCTAAAGACGGCAAGCCACTTTCATTCCGCATTCTTGCGATTAGTACTACCACCGTGGATGTGCGTACTGCACAACTCTTTGTAGAGTCGGCTGCCAAAGTTGGCATCAAGTTAGAACTCTCAACCGTGGACTCCGACACTATGGGCAGCACTGTTTACAACACAGACGGTCCTGATTGGGACTTGTTCGTATGGGGTTGGGATTCGGGAGTAAATGATCCCGATTACTTACTCGGTGTTCCACTTTCGAGCCAAATCGGCGGAAACAACGATGTCTTCTATGCAGATAAAGAATATGACGCAATGTATGACGCACAAGCTGGCGAACTAGACCACGCAAAACGAGTGGCGATTGTGCAGGAAATGCAAGCGAAGTTTTATTCTGATTGCGCCTACATCATTCCGGTGTATCTCAAGAAACTTCAGGCTTATCGCACGGCATCATGGTCAAACCTTCAGGAAACTCCAGGTGGAATCATTTTCAATTTCACCCGCGATAACTACTTGAAGGCAACCCCTGGCAAATAGAGACTTAGCCGCATGAGTTACTTGCCTCGCAAATTGCTGCAAGTTTTAGGTTCAATTTTTGCAGTAGCGACCTTTAACTTTTTTCTATTTCACATCATCCCAGGCGATCCAATTCGGTTGATTGCACGTACTCAAAAACTAGATCCGGAAGCCGTAGCCGAATTAAGAAAGAAATTCGGTCTAGACGGATCAATCATTCATCAGTACTTGGTCTATCTGAAAAATCTGGCACACGCTGACTTGGGATATTCGTTCTCGTTGCATGAAGGTGTTGGCTCGGTTCTTCTTCGAGCGCTTGGACATACCGCACTCTTGCTCACGGTGTCTACGTTAATTGTGGTCATCATTGGTATCGCCATAGGTGTTTATGCAGGTTCACGCCAAGGTAAAAAATCTGATTCGTGGATCGTCATTTCGTCATTAGTGTTTTGGAGCATGCCCACATTCTGGGTAGGAATGTTGTTGGTTTTCGTCTTTGGTGTGTGGTGGGGTGGACTTCCAATCTCGGGGATCACCACACCGAATGCGGTCTACAGCGGATCCTTGTCTTACATGATGGATATTGCACGACACTTAATTTTGCCTACCTTAACTTTGGCTCTGGTAGATATTGCATTCTTCATAATGATTACTCGAACCTCACTCATTGAAGTGATGCATGAGGACTACATGTTGACTGCTCGTGGCAAAGGACTTTCGCGAAAGACTGTTGTCTGGAAACATGGCGTCAGAAACGCTCTCCTACCTGTGATGACTGCATCGGCTTTGTACATTAGTGCGCTTGTAGGTGGGGCGATTCAGGTAGAGGTTGTTTATTCTTGGCCCGGAATGGGGTTGTTGATGTACAACTCCGTTCTAGCGCGAGACTATCCAGTACTTGAAGCATGTTTCTTGGTGAGTTCCATCGTTGTACTTTTGGCAAATTTTGCTAGCGATGTTCTTTATCGAGTGCTAGATCCACGAGTTTCGGTGGCGCGATGAGTTCTCCACAGGTTCTTCACATTCCGCCTGTGAAGCGAAGCATGCTTGCGCAATTGTGGAATGACCGCATGGGCCGAGTGGGATTGCTACTCACTACATTCACTCTCATTGCCGCAGTCATTGGACCGATAATCTTTGTATTCGATTCAGGAGCTGTAGGTGCCGATGCGACTACGCTGCTCATGCCACCGACTAGAACTCACATCCTCGGCACAGACGAACTTGGTAGAGATGTTTTCAGTCAATTTCTATCTGGCTCACGTGTGTCATTACTTGTGGGACTCATGGCAACTGTGATTTCAACAATTATCGGAGCGGGAGTCGGTATTGCCGCTGGATTCTTTACCGGCAAGCTGGACACAGTGTTGATGGCAGTCACAGACTTCTTCCTTGTTGTGCCAGCAATGCCGTTAATGATTGCAATGGGAGCAATCTTTGGGCAGAACTTGACCATCATCATTGTCATCATCGGTTTATTGAGTTGGCCTCGAACAGCTCGCATTGTGAGATCACAGACGCTGTCACTTCGAGAACGCAAGTTTGTTCCGCGAGCACGTTCCCTAGGATCAACAAATTGGCGAATCATCAAAGTGCACATGATTCCGCATGTATTGCCATTGCTTATCGCAAACACAATTTTGGTTGTTGCCGGAGCGATTCTTTCTGAAGCGACTTTAGCTTTTATTGGCCTTGGTGATCCCAATCGAATTTCATGGGGCTCGATGTTGCATTTCGCATTCGCATCTGGTGCGGTCGGACGAGGAGCGTGGTGGTATTTCATGCCACCAGGACTGGGAATTCTGCTGATTGTTCTTGCATTCACTTTGGTTGGACACGCATTTGACAAGATAAATAACCCTCATCTCGGAGGTTCATCATGAACCTTCTCGACGTACGAAATCTATGCGTCAGGTACGGCTCAGAACAGACAGGTGTTCTTGCTGTTGACACAGTTGACCTTCGCATCGGTCAAGGAGAATTCGTTGGTCTCGCTGGTGAATCTGGTTGTGGCAAGACAACGCTAGCTATGGCAATCCCTAATTTGTTGCCTGAGGGTGCGACTGTTGTTTCTGGGTCGGTAACGTTTGATGGTCAGGACATCACTCATGCCAGTGAAGAAACGCTCAACTCAATTCGATGGAAAGAAATATCCGTTATTTTTCAGGGAGCGTTAAATGCTCTCAACCCTGTGAAGTCGGTCGGATGGCAAATTGCAGAACCTATGTTGGCGCACGATTCTGGACTTTCAGATAAGGACGCCTTGGCACGTGCTCGCGAATTACTAGATGCGGTTGGGATTTCTAAAAGCAGATCTTCGGCCTACCCACATGAGTTTTCCGGCGGTATGCGTCAGCGAGTGATGATTGCAATGGCTCTTGCATGCAAACCAAAATTAGTTATTGCAGATGAGCCAATAACAGCACTAGACGTTATGACACAGGCGCAGATTCTTGATTTGCTTCGCTCCCTTTCGTCATCATTTGACCTTTCACTACTGCTTATCTCGCACGACCTTTCCGTACTTGCGGACACCTGCGATCGAGTGCAGGTCATGTATGCAGGTAAGGCTGTCGAATCAGGTTCAGCTGAAACGATTTTCGCTTCGGCAGATTCATCCGAATCTGCAGCTCACCCATATACCAATCGACTCTTGAAGTCCTATCCAAACATTTTGCATGAACGTGTTTTCATAGACGGAATTCCTGGCTACCCGCCTGATCTGTCTCTACCGCAAACGGGTTGCCGTTTCGCTGCTCGTTGTGACCAGGTCCAAAGTGTCTGCAGAACTCAAGAGCCTGCACTGATTGAGCTACACACAAACCATTTCGTTGCATGTCATTTTGCAGAACAGGTATCACGATGAATTCATCCGAAGCGCTTGTTGTTAAAGATCTCACTGTCGAATATGCGCTGAAGTCACGAACGGGTCGGATTCAATCACGTGCGCGAGCAGTAGACAATGTTTCGTTTTCTATTGCGACAGGTGAAACATTGGCACTTGTGGGCGAATCGGGAAGCGGAAAGTCCTCCATTGCAAATGCAATTATGCGACTAGTTGAGCCGTCGGTTGGATCAATTACAGTCGCTGGACGTGAAGTGACATCTCTTTCAGGGCGTGACCTAAGAGAATCTCGGCGCGATTATCAGATGATTTTTCAGGATCCATTTGAATCAATTGATCCGCGACGTACTGTCCTCGATACGGTGATGGAATCGCTGATTGTTTCTGGAATTGGTGAAACTGACGCTCACCGCCGGGAACGAGCCTTGGCTGCGTTGGAATCAGTCGGACTTACACCAGCTCCGAAAGTGGGTGAACGTTTTGCGCACCAACTTTCCGGTGGGCAACGTCAAAGAGTTGCGATTGCCGCAGCCATGGTTCTTCAGCCGAAGTTACTAGTGGCAGATGAGCCTGTTTCTATGTTGGATGTTTCTTTGCGGGCAGGGATTCTCAGACTCATGCAGAAACTTGGCTCAGATCTAGATGTAGCGTGCCTCTTCATTACCCATGACTTGTCACTTGCCTGGATGTATGCCGATCGGATTGCTGTTCTATACCTAGGGCGCATCGTTGAAGAAGGTGCACCTGCAGACATCATTGGAAATCCTAAGCATCCTTACACGCAGGCATTAGTGTCGGTCATCCCAATACCCGAACGAGTAAACAAAACTGAACGCACAATTTTGACTGGTGAAATACCTGATTCATCGCATATTCCACAAGGCTGTCGATTCCATACACGATGCCCCCTGTATCGTGCACTAGGTGAGCCCGCATCATGTCGTGACTCAGATCCATCGCTTTCAGGGCGGGCCATTCATCGAGTGGCTTGCCATCATTCGACCGAGGAGTAACTGTGGAATTTCGTCGGGAAGACGTTGTTGATTTGTTGTCCACGTTGGTGAAAATCGAGTCTGTCACGCCATGGCTCATAGCTGATGGAAAAGGTGAAGGTGAACAAGCCTTCTTCATTAAAGATTGGCTTGCTAGTACGACCCTCGAAGTCACTTTGGATGAAGTTGAGCCTGGCCGTCCGAACGTACTAGTTCGCCTTCGCGGAACAACCGAAGGACCAACGCTGTGCATTAATGCGCATGCCGACACAGTTGGCTATGCGAATTGGCGTGAACGCGCATTACTACCTGAGATTGACGGCGATCGCATGGTTGGACTTGGTGCGGCCGATGACAAGGCGGGTGTTGTCGCAGGACTACTTGCATTAAAGGCGCTAAGCGAAAACAACGTTGAACTTAAAGGGGACGTGTTACTCGCATGTGTCATCGACGAAGAAGGTATTTCGATTGGTACCGAGCATCTTGTGGCAAATCACAAGATGGATTATGCGATTGTTATTGAACCCACAGGTTTGCCTCTAGCGATAACTGAACATCAAGGATTTGGTTGGATAGATATTATTGTGCACGGTAAAGCCGCGCATGGTTCAGCGCCGGGAGCTGGTATTGATGCAATCGTTCACATGGCACATGTCATCACCCGGCTACATGAATTAGATGAACGCGAATTCGCTGCGCATCCTGATCCACTAAACGGAAGAACTGTTTTTCACACTGGAACAATTTCCGGAGGAACGGATTACGCTACGTATCCAAATCGTGTTGTCCTCGGAATTGAAATTGGTTCACAGCCTGGTGAGACGCTAGACAATCGTGTTCAAGATATAGAAGCGATCTTTTCTGAAGTCAGGGAAATATTTCCGAATTTCCGTGGCGAAGTTGATGTGAAGTTAAATCGAAACCCATTTGTTGGAAAAGGATTTGAACCATTGTTAACAGCAATGAGTAATGCTTCTATGCGGGTTCGCGGTGAGCCTATGCGCACGATGGGCGAAAATGCTTGGACAGATGCTGCTCTGCTTCAAGAAGCAGGAATTCCTACACTCTTAGTTGGACCGGCAGGCGGCAATTATCACGCTGAAGACGAGTGGGTTTCTATACCTGAAGTTGTTGAGATGACTGAGATTTTGTATCACACCATTGTGGAATTACTGAGTTAACAATGATTTCGCGCGACATCGCTTTCGAAGTTGCCAAGCAACTTAAGCAGTTTTCTATTGCTCTAACTACTGGCACAGAAGTAGCTGGGGGAACATTTGCATTACTTGATCGCCATGGTCTTCTTGCTTGTGACGCATTCGGTCTTGCGAATGTGGCAGCTGGCGAAATGATGCGCGTTGACCACAAGTTTGAAATTGGATCTATTAGTAAGTCGATTACCTCGCTTGTAATCCATTCGCTCGTAGATGAAGGTTTAGTTGACCTCGATGTTGATGTGAAAACATATCTACCTTGGTTCGTTGCGGGTGATCCTGATGGCCCCGTGACTGCGCGTCAGTTACTTGCGCACACGTCAGGATTACCACTGGGCTCTGATCACTTGCCTGATGAGGCGGCGCAAGTGTGGGCTATCCGAGATCTCTCAAGAAGCCTGTCGGGAAATTTTCACTATTCAAACCTTGGTTACATGGTGCTTGGTCAAATCATTTCATCTGTCACAAAACAAACTGTTGCGCAGGCAGTCCGCACTCGCGTACTGGAGCCACTGGGAATACCAGATGCAAGGGTTGGCGTAAATCACGACGACAGAGCAGTGATGGCGATTGGCTACACTCCACTGGCAGATGATCGGCCTTGGATCAGTTCGGACCCAATTATCCCGGCCACTTGGTTTGAAGTTGCCTGTGCTGATGGGAATGTTGCTGCCGATGCACAAGAGTTAGGTCGGCTAGCTCAGTTATTCCTTTCGGATGGCGAACTGGATGGTAAATGTATTGTCTCGGAATCTGCGATGTCTGGAATTATCACACCTCAGGCACCTCAAGGCGAACCCTTATTGGCGTGGCCCGATGTCCCTGCGGTTGAGTCAAGTCTTTACGGGCTGGGTCTTAATGTGGAAAGTATTCAAGGACACCACGTTCTGACACATGCGGGTGGCATGGTTGGCTACGCAACATTTCTATTAGCTGATCGTTCAAGTGGTCTTGGTGTTGTAGTCCTAACAAATGCAACGGGCGAGTATGCCGCCGCGCAACTTATCGCTCGAGTAGGTCACCAGATGTTGCTAGAAGCACAACAAGGTCAGACTTATGCTGCGCCATCCACCCGATGGACAGTCAAGCAAACTGAGTTATCTCAGAATGCATTTGGAACTTTTAGTGACAGTTGTATTGCAGTAAACATCCAGTCAGATGAAGCAGGCGACGTAGTAATTGCATGTGGTGGTGAGCAGAGTTCCCTTTTGAGAACGTGGAATGGTCGATTCACGACGTCTCATGGAGTTCTAAATAATCGACATTTGTATTACGACGAACAAGGTTGGGTTCACGGCTCACATCGGTTAACCCGAAAGGGCGGTGCAGAACATGGAGTTCCCCCGGTGCATCTCGCGCCGCTCCTGGGCCATTACCGTTCTTACTCACCTTGGTTCACAAATTTTCGAATTGTGTGGCATGACGATTCACTTCACCTTGTTGCAACCGGCGGTGTGGAGGCTCCAACTGAAGAGTGCCTCTTAGTTGAACTTGAAGAAGGCACATTTCGAATCGGCGAAGTCGAATGGCTGCCGGAACGTCTCACAGTTGGACCCATCGTTGATCGTCAGGCAGTGTGGGTTATTCGTGATGGCGCTATTTACTCACGCGCTTTTACAGATTAGGTGCGCCAAGGCGATTAAGGCATCAATGCCTTAATCGCAACGCGATAGTTCTAATTAGCCGTACGAGCTGCCCGATCCATGCGTACGAAAAGTTCGTGACGTTCGTCTTCACTTAGGCCGCCCCATACGCCGTATGGTTCGCGGGAAGCGATTGCTTGATCGCGACATTGACCCATGACTGGGCACGCGGCGCAGATTGCTTTGGCAGTTGCAACCCGCTTTTCGCGTGCGGAACCGCGTTCACCGTCTGGGTGATAGAAGTATTCAGAATCGAGGCCGCGACAAGCAGCCTGCATTTGCCAGTCCCAGAAATCAGCATTCGGACCAGGTAGTCGCGATACGTCAGCCATGGCGCACATCCTTCGGATAAGTTTCTAGTCCTGACTCTAGAACCGTTTCATAAGTTGGTCAAGTATCTTTTCGCCCAATTTATGCCCAGTTAGTCACATTCCCGCCCATAAGATGCGCTTAAGGCGAAAGTGCCTGATTATTGACGTATGTCGCAAGCAAACCTTGAATTTGGGCTTACCGTTGCTGCAGTAGCCCGACGCTTGGGGATTGCTCCAGACACGCTACGCACTTGGGATCGTCGTTATGGCCTTGGCCCAAGTGACCATGTCCAAGGCCGGCACCGCCGCTATTCACCGGCAGACATCGCCCGGTTGGATTACATGCGCTCTTTGGTCGCTAGTGGAATCGCTACTAGCGAAGCTGCTCGGTTAGCCCGCGAGGCTGACCTTGATGCCGCCACACTCGTACCTCGCTCGCGAACTAATCCCCTTCATGTTGTGCCTGACGTCGAAGACTCAAATGTTGTTGGAATCGACGGAGTACGCGGATCAATTAAGGCACTGTCGCGCTCAGCTGCTTTGTTAGATGCCCGAGCCTGCGAAGACTTACTTGACCGACTTATTGCCAAGCACGGCGTGACCTGGACTTGGGACTCGGTAGTCGTTCCGACTTTGGTCAAACTTGGTAAGACCTGGGAAGAATCCCAACAAGGAATTGAAGCTGAACACTTACTTTCGGAAGCGATCATGTCGAGTTTCCGTAAGTTGGTTTCGGATAGCACCGAAACAACAAACGCTCGCCCAATTGTTTTAGCCTCAGCCCCACATGAACTTCACACGCTGCCATTACATGCAATTGCCGCGGGCCTAGCCGAGCACGGAATCTCAACACGAGTTCTTGGAGCTCGCACACCTGCTGATTCATTGTCGAGTGCGGTTCGCCAACTTGGTGCCTGTGCTGTTGTTGTGTGGTCACAATCATTTGGAACTGCCGACTACACCGTGTGGGAAGGGTTAGGTCGTCAACGCCCGGCTCCACTGCTTATGGCGGGCGGGCCTGGCTGGGATGGAAAAATTCCAGACGGAGTCATTACCAAGAGCGATTTGTCGAGCACGTTGATTGCGCTTGCTGCTGCTACAGGTCGTATGTAATCAATAGCGGTTCAAGCCCGTCAATCTGACCTAAGTCGACTGGGGTAACCTAGAGGACATCGAATAGGGCGAAAGAGGCAGTTGTGACCGAGGGTCTTCCAGAGAAGTTCGCAATGCTTGGTCTGACCTATGACGACGTGCTCCTTTTGCCGGCCGCTAGTGATGTAGTACCTAGCGAAGTAGACACAACAACACGATTAACTCGAGAAATTTCGCTTCGTATTCCGTTGTTGTCATCGGCCATGGACACCGTGACTGAATCTCGCATGGCTATCTCTATGGCACGTCAAGGTGGTCTTGGCATCTTGCATCGTAATTTGTCGATGGATGATCAAGCAGCGCAAGTTGATCTTGTAAAACGAAGTGAAGCTGGAATGGTGACCAATCCAGTCACATGTTCTCCGACGGACACGCTTGGTGACGTCGATCGACTTTGTGCCCGCTATCGCATCAGTGGTGTACCTGTTGTGGACTCGGACAATGTGCTTGTTGGAATTGTGACGAATCGTGACATGCGGTTTGAAGACAGCATGATCCGCCCCGTGAGCGAAGTCATGACCAAGTTGCCGTTGATAATTGGCACACCTGGAATGTCAGGCGATGACGCACTCGAATTGATGCGCGTTAACAAAATAGAAAAACTACCACTTGTTGATTCAGCTGGACGTCTCCAAGGACTAATTACAGTCAAGGACTACGTCAAGAGCGATCGTTATCCGATGGCGACCAAAGACTCCAGCGGTCGCCTCATGGTTGGCGCGGCAGTTGGAGTAGGTGAAGATGCCTACAAGCGCTCTATGTTGCTCGTTGAGTCCGGAGTTGATGTACTCATTGTTGACACTGCGCATGGCCATCAACGCGCAGTTCTCGACATGGTTGCGACATTGAAACGTGAAACATCCATTCAGATCATCGGTGGCAACATTGCCACTCGCGCAGGTGCACAGGCACTCATTGAGGCAGGTGCTGACGCAGTCAAGGTTGGCGTTGGTCCAGGATCAATCTGCACAACGCGCGTAGTTGCAGGTGTCGGTGTTCCACAAGTCACAGCTATTTACGAAGCGTCATTAGCTGCGCAACCAGCAGGCGTTCCTGTTATTGGAGACGGTGGCTTGCAATATTCCGGTGATATTGCCAAGGCACTTGTTGCTGGCGCAGACACTGTCATGGTCGGATCACTTTTGGCAGGATGCGAAGAAGCACCAGGTCAGTTAGTTTTCGTCAACGGCAAGCAATACAAGCAGTACCGCGGCATGGGATCACTTGGCGCAATGCAGACTCGCGGAGAAGCACGGTCATATTCCAAAGATCGCTACTTCCAAGACGATGTATTGAGCGAAGACAAACTTGTTCCCGAAGGTATTGAAGGTCAAGTTCCTTATCGCGGTCCACTTTCAGCAGTTGCGCATCAACTTATCGGCGGACTTCGTGCCTCGATGGGATACGCAGGCGCTGCAACAATTGCGGACCTGAAAAACAACGGTCGATTAATTCGCATCACAGCAGCTGGTCTGAAAGAAAGTCACCCGCATGATGTCCAACTCACGGCCGAAGCGCCGAACTACCACGTTCGCTAGGAGATACACATGTCAGACGTGGAAATTGGTCGAAGCAAACGCGGCCGTGTCACATATTCATTCGATGACATTTCGTTAGTACCAAGTCGTCGCACTCGCGAGGTCGACTTGGTCTCGCTGGCGTGGAAGATTGATGCGTACACATTTGAGCATCCAGTCATCGCTGCACCGATGGACTCTGTGGTGTCACCTGCAACTGCAGCTACGTTTTCACAAGCTGGTGGCCTTGCGATTTTGAATCTTGAAGGTTTATGGACTCGCTATGAAGATCCTTCCTCGGTCTTGAGCGAAATTAGTCGTCTCGAAGTTAAAGAGGGAATTTCTCGACTTCAGGAACTGTATTCACGTCCAATTGATGCAGACTTAATGAAGACTCGCATTCAACAAATGCGCGACTCCGGAATCACAGTTGCCGGATCACTTAGCCCACAACGTACTGTGCAGTTTGCAAAGACTGTTGTTGATGCTGGTGTAGACATTTTCGTTATCCGCGGTACTACGGTGAGCGCAGAACATGTCAGTAATGGCGAGGGCGCATTAAACCTTAAAGAATTCATTTACGAACTTGATGTGCCAGTCATTGTCGGAGGATGTGCTACCTACACGGCTGCGCTGCATTTAATGCGCACAGGTGCTGCTGGTGTGCTGGTCGGATTTGGTGGCGGAGCAGCTCATACAACTGCGGATGTTCTTGGTGTTCGAGTTCCTATGGCAAGTGCGGTTGCCGATGTGGCCGCAGCCAGACGCGATTACCTTGATGAATCTGGGGGTCGATATGTATCTGTGATTGCAGATGGTTCCATGGGACGAAGTGGAGATGTTGCAAAAGCAATTGCGGTTGGTGCTGACGCGGTTGTTGTTGGTTCTGCTTTTGCTCGGGCAACTGACGCTCCTGGACAAGGACGCCATTGGGGAATTGAAGCAACGCATGGAGACCTGCCACGCGGTGAGCTTGTTGAGCTTGGAACTGTGGGAACTTTGGAACAGATACTGCACGGACCTTCTCGGACTGCTGACGGCACGATGAATTTCCTTGGCGCCTTGCGTCGTGCAATGGCCACATGTGGGTACCAGGACCTCAAGGAATTCCAGCGCTGCGAAGTAGTTGTTTCTCCGTAAGTCACTCTTTGCAGTGTGTAAAACCAAGATTGCTCATAATCTGGGTGTGTGACTCAGACAATTCAGGAAAGCAATGATGCTCGACTTCGCCACGTGGTGAGTTCTACCGCTGACAGGCATGTTCCGATAAGTCCGTTTTCAGGCGAAGTTATTTCTGGTGTGGACTTGTCGAGTATCGATGACGTTGCTGTGGCAGTACAGCGGGCACGAATAGCCCAAGAGCAGTGGGTCTCAACTTCCTGGGCGAAGCGCTCGGCAATCTTCGCTAAATACCATGACCTCGTGCTGGATAGGCAAGATGAAATCCTTGACGTGATTCAGCGTGAAACGGGTAAGGCACGTGGACAGGCGATGGAAGAAATTTTCCATGTCGCAATGAATGCGATTTATCTGGCACACAACGGAAAGAAAATTCTGGCTACTGATAAACGCCCAGGATTATTTCCGATACTGACGAGCACGCATGTCCATCAGGTGCCTAAAGGCGTAGTTGGTGTGATCACTCCGTGGAATTACCCATTCACGCTGGCTATCTCTGATGCGCTGGCAGCATTGTTCGCTGGCAACACCGTTGTGATCAAGCCTGATCTACAAACTATGTGGTCTGCAATCGTTGCCGTGGACTTGCTCGTTGAAGCAGGACTTCCCGAAGGTGCTGCCACGATCGTGGTTGGCGATGGCGTCACAATGGGAACGGCACTGATTGACGCAGTGGACTACGTATGTTTCACAGGCTCCACTGCAACAGGACGAGTAGTTGGTGCTCGAGCTGCATCACGACTTGTTGGGGCTTCCCTTGAATTGGGTGGCAAGAATCCAATGATTGTTCTTGAAGACGCGGACTTGAACAAGGCAATGGATATCTGTGTCCACGCGTGCTTCACATCAGCTGGTCAGTTGTGTGTGTCAACTGAGCGAATTTATGTTGCTCGCACTATTTACGACACATTTATTCAGCAACTTATTTCTCGAGTATCAGGTTTACGACTTGAGGCGCGTCTGGGATGGGGCTACGACGTTGGATCTATGACTACCGCTGCTCAACTCGACCGTACTGCGGCATCCGTGGCACGTGCTGTTGAACAAGGCGCTCAGGTTCTTGTTGGCGGCCGGAAGCGACCTGACATTGGTCCCTTAGTTTTTGAACCTACGATTCTTGCTGACGTTTCGCCAGATGCTGACATCGCACGACAAGAAGTTTTTGGACCCGTTGTTTTTGTTACCCCGTTTGACACAGTTGATGAAGCAATTGACAGCGCTAACGACACTCCTTACGGACTTTCGGCATCTGTGATTACGCGGGATACGTCACGCGGGCGCGCAATCTCCAAAAAGATTCGCAGTGGATCAGTGAGTATCAATGAAGGGTTCGGTGCAACCTTTGGTTCTGTGTCTTCGCCTATGGGTGGCATGGGTGATAGCGGACTTGGGCGACGCCATGGACCAGAAGGTGTTTTGCGATTTACTGAACCTCAAACCATTTCAGTTCAACGTCTCGTTACTGTTGGCCCACAATTTGGATTGAGTGATGCTCAGTGGGTGCGCTGGATGACGCGTGCCTTAAAGGCGCTTAAGACACTGAGGATTCGATAGTTGTGACCGATTTTGATGTCATCGTTATCGGCTCAGGTTTTGGCGGGAGTGTCGCTGCTCTTCGACTAGCTGAAAAAGGCTATTCCGTGTGTGTCTTAGAAGCAGGCAAAAGATTTGAAGACAAAGACTTCGCGAAGTCGTCATGGCGAATACGAGACTTTCTGTTTGCACCGCAATTAGGTTGCTTAGGCATTCAGCGAATCCATGTACTTCCTGATGTCATGGTTCTGGCTGGCGCAGGTGTTGGAGGCGGGTCACTTGTGTATGCGAACACGATGTATGAACCACCCCAGGAGTTTTTTGAACAAGGACCATGGGCAGGAATTACAGATTGGCAACAGGAACTAAAGCCGTTTTATGAACTTGCCCGCAACATGCTTGGAGTTACTGAGAATCCGCAGACCACTCCAGCTGATCAAGCAATGCAACAGGTTGCCCAGCGCATGGGTGTGCCTGATTCGTATCGCCGCGCTCCAGTCGCGGTTCACTTTGGTCAAGGCCCCGGAGTTGTTTCACACGATCCGTATTTCGGTGGGCTTGGTCCAGCTCGAAGTGGCTGCACGCATTGCGGTGAATGTATGACAGGGTGCCGCCATAATGCGAAGAACACTCTTGTTAAAAATTATCTAGCTCTTGCTGAAAAAGCTGGTGTCACGATCAAACCATTATCGACTGCAGCTCGCATTGAAACTAAAGGTGACAAGTGGTTCGTCACGGTGCGTAAAACGACTGGACGCAAGAAAAATGTGTTGACAAGCGACCACGTGGTTGTCGCAGCTGGCACTTACGGAACCCAACGACTTTTACATCGGATGAAAGATGAAGGTGTGCTTCCAGAGTTGTCGCCACGATTGGGATTTCTGTCGCGTACAAATAGCGAGGCACTCATTGGTGCAGTCGCGAAAAAGGCTCCTAACCCAAATTTCACTACTGGCGTTGCAATCACTTCGTCATTTTTCCCGGACAAGCACACGCATGTTCAACCAGTTCGTTATGGTGCGGGTTCAAATTCCATGGCCTTGCTGGCAACTGTGTTGTGTGATTTTTCAGATTCAGAAAGCAACTGGAAAACCTGGATCAAAACGGTTGGGCGTCATCCTTGGAAAGTGATCAAAGGACTTTATGTGTCCGGGTGGTCACAGCGAACAGTTATTGGCTTAGTAATGCAAAGCGTAGATAACTCGCTGACAGTGTTCGGCGAAAAAGATTCGTTTGGAAGTTGGAGATTACGCACTAAACCCGGTGAAGGAATTTCTAATCCGTCGTGGATTCCAGTTGCGCATGACGTTGCAAAGCAACTCGCTGAAGTTATTGATGGTGAACCGATGGGCAACATTGGCGAGGTTATCAATGCCCCGTTTACCGCACACTTTGTTGGCGGCGCCACAATTGCGCCTGATTCAGATCATGGTGTCGTAGATGCCTACCACCGAGTATTCGGCTATCGCGGTCTGCACATTGTTGATGGTTCTACGATTTCGGGAAATCTTGGTGTTAACCCATCTCTGACAATTACCGCACAAGCTGAACGAGCGATGAGCATGTGGCCAAACAAAGGGCAGGACGACATTCGACCACACAATGGGTATCAGCCTGTGGCACCGATTTCACCTGTTTCACCAGTTGTTCCATCTCATGTGGATGCTGCACTGTTTTACTAGCCGAAGGCCTCCAATAGGCTTAGGTCGTGACTGATGCGCGCCCTGTTCTCGTGGTTGATTTCGGCGCGCAATATGCCCAACTCATAGCGCGTCGCGTTCGGGAAGCACATATTTATTCCGAAGTAGTGCCAAGCACAATGCCGGTTTCACAGATGCTCGCCCGTGAACCGCGAGCAATTATTCTTTCTGGTGGCCCATCCAGTGTGTACGCACAAGGCGCACCACAAGTTGATCCGTCACTTTTTGAAGCCGATGTACCGGTTTTTGGAATTTGCTATGGCTTCCAAGCAATGGCTGCAGCATTAGGTGGGACAGTTGCTAAGACTGGGCTATCCGAGTTTGGTGCAACGCAATTAACTGTGACTGAACCTGGCTGCTTATTCGAAGGCTTGCCCAATCTTCAAAATGTCTGGATGAGCCACGGCGATTCCGTACAAGATGCACCTGCTGGATTTACTGTGTCGGCAACAACTGCCGGAGCTCCTGTTGCAGCATTTGAAAATCAAACTCGCAAATTAGCCGGCGTGCAGTTCCATCCTGAAGTGATGCACTCTGAGTATGGACAAAAAGTTCTTGAACATTTTCTTTACGATGTTGCTGGCTTGAATCCCGATTGGACTCCAGCTGGCATTGTTGACGAGCAAGTAGCACGGATACGTGCGCAAGTTGGCGATGCACAAGTTATTTGCGGATTATCTGGTGGCGTTGACTCTGCGGTAGCTGCTGCCTTAGTACATAAAGCAGTGGGCGATAACTTAACGTGCGTCTTCGTTGATCATGGCTTGTTGCGAAAAAGTGAACGCGAACAAGTTGAGCGTGACTATGTTGCAGCCACGGGAATCAAGCTTGTCGTCGTTGATGCAAGCGAGAGATTCCTGAGCGAACTTGCTGGAGTAACTGATCCAGAAGAAAAACGCAAAACAATTGGTCGTCTCTTTATCCGAGTGTTTGAAGATGCGCAACGAAACTTGATGTCGGCAGCTGGTGCCGAAGGTAAGTCAATTGATTTTCTTGTTCAAGGCACGCTGTATCCCGACGTAGTGGAAAGTGGCGGTGGTACTGGCGCCGCCACAATCAAGAGCCATCACAATGTCGGCGGATTGCCTGATGATTTGCAATTCACACTTGTTGAACCTTTGCGCGAACTATTTAAGGACGAAGTGCGTGCGGTCGGGCGTGAACTTGGGTTACCAGAAGCTATGGTGATGCGACATCCATTCCCAGGTCCTGGCCTTGGTATCCGCATTGTTGGTGCGGTTGATTTTGAGCGCCTTGAGATTTTGCGGGCTGCCGATGCCATTGTTCGCGAAGAAGTGACCAAAGCGGGTTTGGACAGTTCAATCTGGCAGTTCCCTGTTGTATTACTGGCCGATGTGCGCAGCGTTGGCGTGCAAGGTGACGGTCGTACCTACGGACACCCGATTGTGTTGCGCCCGGTATCTAGCGAAGATGCGATGACGGCAGATTGGACTCGCCTGCCATATGAGGTGCTTGCCACAATTTCAACACGAATCACAAATGAGGTTCGCGAAGTTAACCGAGTGGTGTTGGATGTAACTAGTAAGCCACCTGGGACTATCGAGTGGGAATAACCCACGTAACAAATCGGTAGCACTAGGCGATCGCCTAACGGCACAATCGAATGGAAAAAGTTGTGAAGATTTTTTATGAAGTATTGGTCGTAGTCCACCTGATTGGTATTGCCGCAATCGCTCACGGCTTTTTTAGCCAGATGCGCAGTGCAACAAAAGGTATAACCGTAACCATGTTGCATGGTGCGAGCACTCAACTTTTGACCGGCGTGCTCATGGTTGGTTTGCGTGAGTCAGGCAAAGTAACTGGCGAACATGATTTGAACATGTCGATTGTCGGGCTTAAGTTACTCGTCGTTCTTGTCATTCTCGGTGCATGTGTCGTCGGTAAACGGGCGCAAGGTGATGCGCGCAAGTATTGGGCAACAGTTGGCGCACTAACGTTGGTGAACATTGTGTTTGCCATGTTCGTTAACAGTTAGTAACGCACATGTATGGTGCGCGTGGTCGCATAGGTCTTATTTCATTGGCAACGGATCTCACGGTCCAGCCGGAAATTGCTCGAATGGTTCCCGAGGGGATTGCTGTGTACGCAGCTCCCATTACGTTGCCGCGTGGCGAAGTAACTCCGGAGTCTCTGGCTGAAATGACCGAAAATGATGAACTCGAACGCGCTGCCGAAAAGCTAGCCTGGGCAGAAGTCGATGTCATTTTGTTTGCATGTACCTCAGGAAGTTTTATCCACGGACTTGGGTGGGATCGAGAACTGATTTCACGAATCGAAGCTGTTTCGCACACTCCTGCGACAACAACATCGACAACTGTGATTGCCGCACTTCGTGCAGTGAATGCGACTTCGCTAACAGTTGTTACTCCATACCTTGACTCTGTAAACGCGGTGGAAAAATCGTATTTTGAAGCAAATGGATTTTCGGTGAAATCAATGTCGGGTCTGGGACTGGAGTTTGATCGTGACATAGCCCGTTTGTCACCGTCGGATGCCCAAGCACAACTAGAGGCCACCGATACTGATGAAGCCGACACCATATTTATTAGTTGCACGGACTATCACGTGCTCGATGCGATTGATGAGATTGAACGCACGCATGCAAAGCCCGTTGTAACAAGCAATCAAGCCGGTGCGTGGGGTGCGTTACGAAAAATGGGAATTAGCGATTCGATATCAGGCGCGGGACGTCTGATGACGTTGCCATACCCCGTTTTGGTTTAGTTACCCGCAGCCATAAGCAACTGGCTATTTAGTCAAACAAGTTCTTAGTCAATCAAGTTCTTAGTCAGGAAGTTTGATTTGTCGAAAACTTTCTGCAATTCGACCTTCGGGTAACCCAGCGGCTTCAGCCTGCATAGTTCCCCATGTGCGAATCAGATTTTCAAGTTCAGCCATGTGAGACGTTTGGCTGTGATGTGCGCGCAGTGCCTCAATTTTGCGTGGAAAATGATCCGTTGTATCCACCCAGTGATTAGCGTTTGTGGACGCCATGAGCCATAACCATGACACAGTCCACGCTTCTAAATTTTCGTTGTTGCGCAGTTCAGCGTATGCGTACGGATTACGCACCGCAGGATAGAGAGCTCGCGTTGTTGCTTCACCGGCTGCCATGTGGTCAGGGTGACTCGCAGGTAGCCGGTCCCAATTGCGCTCTGGTGATTGAGTAATGACTAACTGCGGCTGAACTTGGCGCATGACACGAACAATGTCGCGTTGCACGTCGTGAGATGGCTCTAAATATCCGTCGCGATACCCCAGGAAGCGCACATCGGTGACGCCACAAATCCGTGCCGCTTCGATTTGTTCCTTGCGACGAATATCTGGAATTGAACTTCGATCAGTTGAATCATCAAAGCCGCCGGCATCGCCATCAGTGCAAATACAAAAAGTTACTGCCACGCCAGCATCTGTGAGAGTCGCAATCGTGCCAGCAGCACCAAAGTCCACATCATCAGGATGCGCAGTTACGACGAGTGCCCGGGTTACACCTTCAGGAATCACATTAAGTTCAGTCACGAGACCTAACTCTACGGCAGGTCACAGTGCACACCTAGAATGACGATGTGCCACATGACCTACTTGCTGACCTGAATCCGCCTCAACAGCAAGCCGTCATCCATTCGGGAACACCTTTGCTTGTTGTTGCCGGAGCTGGTTCAGGCAAAACACGTGTGCTGACTCGGCGAATTGCATATCTATTAGCCGAACGCAATGCTGCGCCGAGTGAAATTCTGGCGATCACATTTACCAATAAAGCTGCTGGTGAAATGAAAGAACGCGTTGCCGACATAGTTGGGCCGCGAGCTCGCTCTATGTGGGTATCTACTTTTCACTCTGCGTGCGTGCGGATTTTGCGCGCTGAGGCGACTCGACTTGGGCTAAAACAATCTTTCACAATTTATGACACACAAGACAGTCTGCGACTAATAACTCTTGTCGCAAAAGACATGGGCATAGATGCAAAACAATTCAGTGCCAGATTCTTGCTCAGCCAAGTGAGCAATCTGAAAAACGAACTAATTGATTATGAAACTGCACTATCTCGAGCCGTCAGTACCCAAGAACAATCTGTTGCCGAATTGTATGCCGAATATCAACGACGCTTGATGCGCGCCAGTGCAGTTGACTTCGATGATTTGATTGGGCACACCGTTGCCCTTTTGCAGGCATTCCCGGATGTAGCTGAGTATTACCACCGAAAGTTTCGTCATGTTCTTGTTGACGAGTACCAAGATACAAACCACGCACAGTATGTCTTGATTCGAGAATTAGTCGGCGATGGAAAAGATGGTGTTACTCCAGCTGAACTGTGTGTTGTGGGTGATGCTGACCAAAGTATTTATGCATTCCGTGGTGCGAACATCCGCAACATCGTGGAGTTTGAGCGCGACTATCGAAATGCTGCCACCGTCGTACTCGAACAGAACTATCGATCAACTCAGAACATTCTGTCTAGCGCCAATGCTGTTATTGAACGAAATAGTAATCGACCAAACAAAAAACTGTGGACTGCCGAAGGTCAAGGCGCGAAAGTTACGATTTATACGGCCGCGGATGAACATCATGAAGCTGACTTCATTGTTCGCACTATTGATTCGTTGATTGACAACGATAATTTTAATTTTCGAGACTTTGCGATTTTCTATCGTGCCAACAGCCAATCGCGCAGCATCGAAGAAGTATTTATTCGTCGCGGAATTCCTTACAAGGTCGTTGGTGGTACAAGGTTCTACGAGCGTAAAGAAATTCGTGACGCACTTGGCTATCTACGTGCAGTGGCCAATCCCGCAGATGATGTATCTGTTCGGCGCATTTTGAACACTCCTCGCCGCGGAATTGGCGATAAGGCCGAGGAATCTGTTGAGAATTTTGCCCGACGCGAGCGCATTACATTCAGCGAAGCACTTGACCGTGTTTCTGAGATACACACACTTGCAACACGCTCTGTGACTGCGCTCAATGAGTTCAATACATTGATGCGCAACTTGCGCATGCTTGATGATTCTGGTGCCGGTCCTGCAGAAATCTTGATGGCTGCCATGAATCAGTCCGGTTATCTCAAAGAGCTATCACTGAGTCGTGATCCGCAGGATGAGGTACGTGTTGAAAATATTGCTGAATTCGAAAATGTGGCACGTGAGTTTGAAGAACAATTCCTGATTGAGCGTGAGGACAATGCCCGCGCAACCCTTTCGGATTTCCTCGAACGAGTGTCGCTGGTAGCAGACTCTGATGAAATCCCAACGGATCATGAACATGGCGGGGTCGTGACACTCATGACGCTGCACACCGCAAAAGGCTTGGAATTTCCTGTTGTCTTTGTTACAGGCATGGAGGATGGAGTATTTCCGCACTCGCGTTCACTGGGCTCGGCAACTGAGCTTGAAGAAGAGCGGCGTCTTGCTTATGTAGGGATGACTCGCGCGATGCAACGGTTGTACCTCACACGGGCTTCGGCGCGTTCTACTTGGGGTCAACCAAATTACAATCCCGAATCGCGATTCCTTTCGGAAATCCCAGAGGAACTTGTCGAACGTGAAGGGGAGCAAACAACGCCGTTGGGATTGACTTCGTCCCAGTTTGATCGTCCTGCCAAACGCAGCGAGCCAGTACTTGTGCTCAACGTTGGTGATCGGGTGCTACATGACAAGTTCGGAATGGGAACTGTGATTGCGGTGTCTGGTGCTAATGACAATGCAAAAGCAACAATTGATTTCAAGAGCTCCGGACAAAAGCAACTACTTTTGCGTTACGCCCCGGTAGAAAAACTTTAACTAGCGATTTTCGCCCCAGAGCCAACCTGATGGATTAATGAGTACTCCATCTTTAGTGACTTCAAAGTGAAGGTGTGGACCAGTAACGTGGCCGGTCGCTCCAGATTTAGCAATCTCTTGTCCAACAACAACTTGACCAGAATCCTGTTCAATTTTAGATAAGTGGTTATAGGCAGTCACGTAACCATTAGCGTGTTGGATTTCGATGCGGTAACCGTAAGCGCCTGCCCAGCCTGCGCTGATAATGACACCAGACTCCGATGCATAAACAGGTGTGCCCACCGGTACTTGAAAGTCCAGACCAGTGTGCCAACCGCGTGACCACAAGCTTCCGCGTTGACCAAATCGTGCAGTCAAGTTGTAATTAGCTTCGATTGGTACCTGGCGTACACCGCGAAGTTTTGCTTGGGCAGCTGCGAGTAATGCGGCAGCTGCATCCTCTTGAGCTTTCAGTTCAATTTCTTGAGCGAGTTTTTGTTGTTCAACAAGTTGCGCAGCTTGGTCTGCAGCTTGTTGTTGAGCTTGCGCAACAACAGTGTCGAGTTGGTCAGTCGTTCCTGCAACTGTTTGCAATGCGCGTCGCTCGGTAGTGGTAACAGTTGGAGTGGTATCCACTGGGGCGTTTGGATCAGACAATGGGTCTGTTGCATCTGCCGCATTATTAATTGCAGTTGCTTCGACGAGCGTCGTGCGATTATCCGAACGGCTTGCTGCAGTGGCACGAGATGCTGCGTTTTTGCGTGTTGCTGGCGACGTGGTGATGACGGTTGGTGTTCCAGGGTCAGCTAAAATTTTCGGATTTTCAGTAACAATTTGTGATGTTGCAAGAGTGCTTGCCCCAGTTAACCCTGCGCTACTGATGCTTGCAATTGTCGCGACGGCGCCAACACTTTTAGGAAGCGTACGAGGTGGTTTTGGTGCAGCATGGCGACCCGCTTTATGGCGGCCACGCGCTGGAGCACTCAAGATTCGACACCTTTTAATAGGGGGAAAAGGGTTTATTCCTAAGTCTTTTTTACCCTAATCTGGCCGATAGGGGAAATGGTTTAGGCAATCACAACCAATGAGACGAAAATGACATAAGTGTCATTTGGTTGTTCAGTGGCTGACCTGCCACCATTGGCACGTGGGTGCACTTCGAATAGTTGTTGGTAAGCCAGGCCTTGATGGACATGATCGAGGCGCAAAAGTCGTGTCCCGAGCGCTTTCAGAGGCTGGAATGGACGTGTTTTACACGGGTTTACACCAAAGTGCCAGTGACATAGTGGATGCCGCAATTGCACACAATGCTGATGCAATTGGCCTGTCAATTCTCTCTGGGGCGCACCTCACACAGTTCCCGGCCGTTATTGATTTACTGGCGGAACGTGACCTGTCTGACATTCTTGTTTTCGGCGGAGGAACTATCCCAACAGGTGATATTCCAGCGTTATTAGACAAAGGTGTGGCATACATTTTCCCTTCCGGTGCAACAGTGTCTGAAGTTGTTGAGTGGGTGCGCGATAACGTTCGCCCACGCGCCGACGTTTCATAATCAAGCTCTTACTAGTCTTAGATAAGTAAGTTGTCGATCTAGAGAAAGCGATTGACCTCGTGGATTTGTACGAGTACCAAGCAAAAGATCTTTTTGGCGCACACGGAGTACCCGTGGTTCCTGGTCGTGTCTGCACGACACCCGAGGAAGCACGCGCTGCTGCAGCTGAAATCGGCGGACTTGTTGTTGTTAAGGCACAAGTAAAAACTGGCGGTCGCGGCAAAGCCGGCGGCGTTAAGTTGGCGCAAACTCCGGACGAAGCATTTGAACGCGCACAAGACATTTTGGGTCTCGACATCAAAGGTCACATAGTGCGCAGAGTACTCGTGGCGGCAGCTGCCGACATCGAAACTGAGTACTACGTCTCGTTCCTACTTGATCGAGCAAACCGCACTTTCTTGGCAATGGCCAGTGTTGAAGGCGGAATGGAAATTGAAGAAGTTGCTGTAAATAATCCAGATGCTCTTGCGATGATTCGCGTAGACGCAATTGAAGGTTGCACACAGGCCAAAGCAGAAGAAATTGTTGACGCTGCGCGATTCCCAGCTGATGTACGTGACCAAGTAATTGTGATTCTGCAAAAACTTTGGGACGTGTTAGTTAAAGAAGATGCAACTCTTGTTGAAGTGAACCCATTGGCAAAAACACCAGAAGGTGTCGTACTTGCACTAGACGGCAAAGTATCACTTGATGACAATGCGTCTTATCGCCACGAAGCTCATGCAGCGATGGTCGATAATTCTGAAACAGATCCAATCGAATTGCGTGCCAAGGAACTTGACCTCAACTACGTCAAACTCGACGGACAAGTGGGCATCATCGGTAACGGTGCGGGCCTGGTTATGTCGACACTCGACGTTGTCGCATACGCAGGTCAAGAGTTTGGTGGTGTTAAGCCAGCAAACTTCCTTGACATTGGTGGCGGTGCAAGCGCGCAGGTAATGGCAAACGGACTAGACATTGTTCTTGGTGATCCCGATGTCACGGCAGTCTTTGTCAACGTGTTCGGTGGAATCACCGCATGTGACGCAGTTGCGAATGGAATTGTTCAAGCAGTTGCGATGCTTGCAGATCGTGGCGAAGCAATTACTAAGCCAATCGTCTGTCGTATCGATGGCAATAATGCAATTGAAGGTCGACGCATTCTTGATGAATCAGGAATTGCATTGATTGAGCGCGTAGAAACAATGGACGATGCGGCCCGACGTGTGGCTCAACTAGCAGCAGGCAAGTAGGACGATTAGCATGGCGATTTTCTTAGACGAGAACAGCAAGGTTTTAGTTCAGGGCATGACTGGCTCTGAAGGCACAAAGCACACTCGACGCATGGTTGCTAGTGGCACCAATGTCGTAGCTGGTGTGACACCTGGCAAGGGTGGCCAAGAAGTGGATGGCATTCCCGTCTTCAATTCAGTTGCAGACGCAGTTGAAGCGACAGGCGCAAATGTGTCCGTTGTTTTTGTGCCACCAAAGTTCACCAAGGGTGCGGTTATTGAAGCAGTGGATGCAGGCGTTCCACTGTGTGTAGTTATTACTGAAGGTGTGCCAGTTCATGACACGGCATCATTCTTCCAATACGCCCAGAATTCCGGCACAACTCGAGTAATCGGGCCAAACTGCCCTGGTCTCATTAGCCCAGGAAAATCGAATGCAGGAATCATTCCTGGGGACATCACACAATCAGGACGTATTGGCTTAGTCAGTAAGTCAGGCACGTTGACTTACCAAATGATGTTCGAATTGCGTGACATCGGTTTCTCAACATGTTTAGGTATCGGTGGAGATCCGATCATCGGAACAACTCACATTGATGCGCTTGCCGCCTTCCAAGCAGATCCAGACACTGACGTCATTGTGATGATCGGTGAAATTGGTGGCGATGCCGAAGAACGTGCAGCAGCGTTTATTAAAGACAACGTCACAAAACCAGTCGTTGGATATGTTGCCGGCTTTACTGCGCCCGAAGGTAAGACAATGGGTCACGCGGGAGCAATTGTGTCTGGCTCAAGCGGAACAGCTGCAGCAAAGCAATCAGCACTCGAAGCGGTTGGTGTTCGCGTTGGCAAGACCCCAAGCGAGACCGCTCGCTTAGTGCGCGACATTTTGGGTTAATCGTGTCGCAATCCCTATTCCATAGCGGATTGCTGACACGATAACTTCTGTGTCTCGAACGCCACGTCCTTCCCGCCAAGCGGCAACGCCAGCTCGACAATGGCGACGCCCTGAAGTGGACCCGGGAATCAAACATTATCCGTTGCCTGTGGCTGCTTTTTTAGGCGCGGTGAGCGCAGCTTTCATCAGTCTCATTATCTGCTTCGCAACAGTTTTTGTGGTGTGGGTTTTAGCTGCGCACGGTGATGAGTCGCTTCCACAAGTGTTACGCGCATCAGGTGCAGCATGGCTTGGAGCGCATCTTGTGCCGCTGACAATTGGTGGAAATATTTTCGGATTACTTCCTTGGGGATTTCTTGCGGTACCAGGAATTTTATGTTGGAAGAGCATGCATTGGTCACTGAAAAGTGCACAGCCTTCAAGTGCTCGGGGTTTTTGGCTCACGAGTTTTTACTTCACAATTTCATACGTACTCATTGCCAGTCTTGTTTGTCTGTTGTCGAGCACGCGAGATTTATTCGCCGCTCAATTAAGTACTGCGTTGCATTCATTTACTATCGCAGCATTGCTATCGATAGCGGTTGTTATCGTCTACGCACCAAATCGACAGGACATTCTTTTATCGCTACCAGAACCAATTCTTCGTGGTGTCCGCCCAGGTTTACTTTTTGCAATGAGTGTTTATACCTGCGGTGCTTTAACAATGACCGTGATGTTAATTATTCGATTAAGAGAAGTGAAGTCAGTTACGTGGCTCATGGCACCACATATTGTGGATGCATTTTTTCTTACTGTGTTAGGTATCGGTTACCTACCAACACTTGCGGCATGGGCGACTTCATATGTGCTGGGTCCAGGTTTCGCGCTAGGCGCTGCTTCACAGATTTCAATTCACCAAGCAAATGTTGGTCGACTTCCTGCTTTTCCTGCACTAGCGATAGTTCCTAACCAAGTACCACGTTTTGCATTCATTGTGATTCTTGTTCCAATCGCGTGTGCTGTTTTGGCATTCATGATTCTCGATCGTGATGAATGGACACCTCGTAGACAAGGGTTTGTTCCAGCACTCGCGAATGCAATGGGGATGGCGGAATTTGTGTCACTTATTTCAGCGGGCGTAGTAGGTGGTGTCGCCATGGGTTTAGTAATGGCTGCGGCACAAGGACCATTGGGCAGTGAGGAACTCAAGCATGTCGGACCATCACCTGTGATGACAGGTCTGAGCGCCGGAGGCTTCATGATGATTACGGGCGTGCTGCTCTTTGTGCTACCGCGGGTTTTCCTTGATGTGAGAGCGTCACAACGCCGAACTGATCTCAATTAATTAGCTACTAAATAGACTGACTACGTGTCCACTTACCGAATCGTTGTACTTGCATCGGGTTCGGGCACGCTTCTTCAAGCCTTAATTGATGCGCAAGGCACGCACGAGTTTGAGATTGTCGGCCTCATTACTGATGGAGAATGTGCGGCGCTCACGCGGGCTAGCGATGCACGCATCGCGACAAAGATTCTTAGTGTTGGAACTAATCGTGATGCGTGGGATGAATTGATGGCTCAAACGTTGCATGAGTTCGAACCTGACCTCGTTGTGTCTGCAGGATTCATGCGGATACTCGGTGACCAGGTATTGCATGACTGGCTCGGCAAAATTATTAATACACATCCCGCGATGTTGCCACTGTTCCCAGGTGCTCATGCGGTGCGAGACGCCATGGCGGCAGGAGTAGCAACAACAGGAACGACAGTTCATTTCATTGATGCTGGAGTGGATACGGGAGAAGTTATCGTCCAACGCGAAGTCGACGTGTATCCGCATGACACCGAACACTCCCTTCACGAACGGATAAAGCTCGTTGAACGTGGACTGATTGTCGAGGTAGTCAAGAAATTTGCTCGTGGAGAATTGTCGACTAAACCGAAGAGAGTGATTGCACCATGAGCCAAACTCGAAAAATAAGTCGCGCCCTGATTAGCGTGTACGACAAAACTGGTCTTGATGAATTGGCGCGCGGCCTTCATGAAGCTGGTGTTTCGATTGTGTCTACGGGAAGCACTGCTGCCCGTATTGCGGGGCTAGGTATCCCAGTCACTCAAGTTCAAGAGGTGACAGGTTTTGCCGAGTGTCTTGATGGCAGAGTCAAGACTCTCCATCCCGGCATCCATGCCGGAATTTTGGCTGATCTTCGTCTAGATAGTCATTCGCAACAGCTCGTCGAACTTGGTATCGAACCATTTCAACTCGTTGTCGTGAATTTGTATCCGTTTACTCAAACCGTTGCATCAGGCGCATCTATCGAAGAATGTATTGAGCAGATTGATATCGGCGGACCTGCAATGGTTCGCGCAAGTGCTAAGAATCACGCGAACGTGGCAATTGTGGTTGATCCGCAACGATATGGCGACGTGCTTGACGCAGTATCAAATAACGGCTTCTCTATGCAGCAACGAGTTGCCCTTGCGACGCATGCTTTCCGTCACGTTGCACAGTATGACGTTGCAGTCGCAACGTGGCTTGGTAGCACAGTTCTTGAATCGGAAGATGAGTTTCCAGCATGGATAGGTCAAGTGTGGGAGCGAGCCGAAGTGCTTCGGTACGGAGAAAACCCGCATCAACATGCAGCGTTGTATGTGAGTAAGTCCGGAAGTCATGGCCTTGCTCAAGCTGAACAATTACAAGGCAAAGAGATGTCGTACAACAACTACGTTGACGCTGATGCGGCTCGGCGCGCAGCATATGATTTTTCGCAGCCTGCTGTTGCAATTATTAAACATGCAAACCCATGCGGGATTGCAATCGGTGATTCAATCACACAGGCTTATCAACGCGCGCATGCCACAGACCCGGTCTCTGCTTTTGGAGGAGTCATCGCAGCCAACCGCATAGTGACTGGCGAAGTTGCGCGGCTGATTGCTGAAGTATTTACCGAAGTAGTTGTGGCGCCAGGCTTTGACTCCGATGCGCTCGACGTGTTCACAGCAAAGCCCAATGTGAGATTGCTTGTGGCCACAGACGTGGCAGATGAAACTCCACGCGAGATGCGTCCTATTTCGGGCGGCCTTCTCGTGCAGGAACAAGACCGACTCCAAGCGATGAATGATGATCCAGCCCAGTGGACATTGGTTAGTGGTGAGCCGGCAGATTCAGCAGCGCTAAAAGATTTAGTGTTTGCTTGGCGTGCCGTGCGATGCGTCAAGTCCAACGCAATACTTTTAGCCCACGATGGTGCAGCTGTCGGAATTGGTATGGGACAAGTTAATCGAGTTGATTCGGCTCGGCTAGCAGTTTCGCGAGCTGGCGAACGCGCACCTGGAAGCGTTGTTGCTTCGGATGCTTTCTTTCCATTCGCTGATGGTTTGAAGGTACTCATTGATGCAGGAATCACTGCTGTTGTTCAACCTGGTGGTTCGATGCGTGATGATGAAGTTTTTGTAGCTGCCCGCGAGGCAGGAATCACGATGTATGTCACTGGCACTCGACACTTCTTCCACTAAGGTCGCCACATGAGCTCGCAATTTCGAACGCAATGGCCGTTAGTGTCGGTCTACTCTGGGTTACTTGTGAGCCTGGCCACTATTGTCTGGGTTGATTTTCGGGTAGGTGCAGTGCTCTTAGCGCTGACTGTTCTTGTAGCGTTTTGTTTGCGTTACTTTTTGAGCGATTCTGCAGCCGGACTGTTGCGAGTGAGACGTCGCAGGGTTGATTTGACGATTCTGGCATTGCTCGGAATTGTGCTCTTGATCTTGGCTTTGGTCGTCCCCCATCGCACGATGTAGTGCCTAGCTGAATTAGGGCTATCAAGCCTGCGCTACGCTTGGAATGTCTTGAAGTCAAGACTTTTATCGCGAAAAGCGCGTATCACTAAGGGGCTCTTTCATGGCTGGCAAAGTAACTGTTGTAGGTGCCGGATTCTACGGATCAACGACTGCTCAACGAATCGCTGAATACAACATTGTTGACACCGTTGTATTAACGGACATTCTCGAAGGTAAGCCCGAAGGTCTTGCTCTGGATTTGAATCAGTCCCGTTCCATCGAAGGTTTTGAAACCAAAGTGATTGGACAAACAACCACAATTGATGGCCAAGGTTACGAAGCCATTGCAGGTTCCGATGTTGTTGTCATCACAGCAGGTTTGCCACGCAAGCCAGGCATGAGTCGTATGGACCTCATTGAGACAAATGCGAAAATTGTTCGCGGCGTTGCAGAGAACGTTGCAAAGCATGCGCCAGATGCTGTGATTATCGTGGTGTCTAATCCACTTGATGAAATGACCGCATTGACCCAAATCGCAACACAGTTTCCAAAGAACCGCGTGATGGGTCAGGCAGGCATGCTTGATACCGCACGATTCACTCACTTCGTTGCTGAAGAACTCAATGTGCCTGTTGCTTCAGTTAAGACTCTGACTCTTGGTTCACACGGCGACACAATGGTTCCCGTGCCATCGCGCTGCACCGTTGATGGCAAGCCGCTTTCAGATTTCCTGAGCGCTGAAAAGATTGAAGAACTCGTAGTGCGTACACGTAATGGTGGCGCCGAAGTTGTTGCACTTCTCAAGACTGGTTCGGCTTACTACGCTCCATCTGCAGCTGCGGCTCGAATGGCTAAAGCTGTCATCGAAGATTCAGGTGCTGTGATGCCTGTGTGTGCATGGGTTGACGGAGAATACGGAATTGAAGGCGTTTACCTCGGTGTCGAAGCCGAGATTGGCAAAGTTGGAATCCGTCGCGTTGTGGAAACAGATCTGACGGCCAGCGAACTCGAAAGCCTTAAGGCGGCAGCTGTTGCTGTGCGCGAAAAGCAAGCAGACGTAAAAGACCTCTAGAAGAAACGGATTTACTTAATGTCTAAAATCAAAGTGCAAGGAACTGTCGTTGAACTAGATGGCGACGAAATGACTCGCATCATTTGGCAGTTCATTAAAGAACAATTGATTTTGCCGTACCTAGACGTCAATCT